>CAVCYJ010000020.1:0-24090 GCA_963605995.1 Holdemanella biformis
AAGCAGTGGGTGGGGACTTGCTTGTATCAGGAGTGGTACAAGCCACTCCTGATACAACTGCGGAGCAGTTATTCGGTTATAAGCAAGTAGCGAAGCGGATGATTTTATCTGCTTGACAAACTGAATGGAAGAAAATACAGGAAATAAGGAGACTGAAAATATGGATATAGAGAAATTTCAGCAGAAACTTACAGAAGTTTGTGAGCTGGGAGAGAAGAACGGTAAAGTACTGAAACCGGAACAGATAAAAGAATGTTTTGAAGAACTGGATCTGGACAAATCGCAGCTGATCAGAATCCTGCAGTATCTGAAATTAAAAGGAATTTCCATTGAAGGTGCAGAAGCTGTTGCAGCAGTGCCTCAGGACGTAACGGAGGATGCGGCGGCAGAGAAAGAGGAGAGAGTTCCTCTTGCACCGGAGGAAGAAGAGTATCTGAGGGAGTATCTGGAGGGACTGGAAGAACAGGAACAGGGCGAAAGAACCCCGGAAGAACTCTTTGAACTGCTTTCTCAGGGAGATGCTATGGCACAGGCTGAGCTGTCACAGAAATATCTGCGCGTAGCAGCCGAAATGGCGGTTGAAATGAATTGTGAGGAGATTTTTATCGCTGACCTGATCCAGGAGGCAAATATCAGCCTTCTGATGGCACTGGGTGAGGAAGAGCCTGCGCAGAAGGATGAAGCATGGCTTCTTGGCCGTATACGTGCAGGAATTCGCAATGCAGTCGAAGAACAGACTCAGAGAAAGTTTGAGGATGATTATCTGGTAGCAAAAGTTGAAAAGCTGGAATCAGCAGTCCGTGAGCTCACAGAAGATGAGGACGATGAGAGTTCCAAATTCAGTATAGAGGAACTGGCAATCATTCTTGATATGGATGAGGATGAGATCAGAGATATTCTGCGGCTCACAGGAGATGATAAATAAGAGACTTTTTCTGCGTTGGTTGAGTAAAAATGCTGAAATAAAACCGGGAATTTTGAAAAAAAACTATGGCAGAATAAGATCAGGACTGGTGTTAATGACGACTGTTCTCAAGAAGAGCGATTGAAACTCTTTTCACTTTGTGTTAATATAAATGCAATATGGGAGGTATTTTGAATGCAGATCAGAAAGTCGGCAGAGGATTATTTAGAGGCCATTTTAGTGTTGTCCAAACAGGGGGACGGGGTTCGTTCTATTGATATTGCAACGATGCTTGGGGTATCGAAACCGAGTGTCAGTCACGCGATGAAGCTGCTTCGTGAAGATGGCTATATTGCGATGGACCGTTATGGTACGGTAACACTTCTTGAGAAGGGAAATGAGATTGCGGTTCATATTTATGAGAGGCATACGGTATTGAGTAAGATGCTGGAACTTCTTGGTGTAAGCCCGGAGGTTGCGAAAGAGGATGCCTGCAAGCTGGAGCATGACCTGAGCGATGAGAGCTTTTCCAGGATAAAAGAACACTTCCACAAAGTAATTGGAGAAGTGTGATAAAAAGCGGGAGAGAATCTGTTTATGATTTCTCCCGCTTTTTATCTTTTACTTTTTCTGTCTGTGTTGTATAATGATGAAAATGTAGCAGCTGTTTCGTGTCTTTGACGGCTACAGACTTAGCGCCGTGATTGCCGGGGATGTGAACTATTCCGAATGCACGGCACGATCATTTACACACAATTATATAAGGAAGGAATACTTACATCATGAGAAAACAACAGATCCCTTTGAAAAATTCCCTGCTGCTACTTTTGGCTGCGATCATCTGGGGCATTGCTTTTGTTGCACAAAGTGTGGGAATGGAATATGTAGGCGGTTTTACCTTTAATGCAGTCCGTTCTCTGATCGGAGCTGCTGTACTGGTTCCGCTTATTCTTGTTTTCGGACAGAAAAAAAATGCTGATACTAAAACTGCAGAAGTTGTCAGTCATTCCGGTTTATCCGGCGGCAGAGTATCTGGGATTCAGGGACAAAAAGAGCTGATCATCGGTGGTATTTCCTGTGGTATCTGCCTTTGTCTGGCAAGTAATTTCCAGCAGTTTGGTATTAAATATACTTCTGTGGGAAAAGCCGGTTTTATTACTGCCTGCTATATTGTGATCGTGCCGATCATCGGACTTTTCCTTGGGAAAAAATGCAGCAGGTTTATCTGGTCTGCCGTTGTGATGGCGCTGATCGGACTGTATCTTCTGTGTATTACAGATGGATTTTCTGTCGGAAAAGGTGATCTGTTTGTGCTTGTATGTGCTTTTTTATTTTCTGTACATATTCTGGTCATTGATCATTTTTCGCCAAAAGTCGACGGAGTGAAGCTTTCCTGTCTTCAGTTTCTGACCTGCGGGATCATTTCCGGCATATCGGCTCTGTTGTTTGAACACCCGGAATTTTCTGCAATCTGTCAGGCATGGATGCCGATCCTCTATGCAGGTGTGATGTCCTGTGGTGTTGCCTATACCCTGCAGATTATCGGCCAGAAGAATATGAATCCGACTGTCGCATCTCTGATCCTCAGCCTTGAATCCTGTATCTCTGTCCTCGCCGGATGGCTGCTCCTTGGACAGAAGCTGAGCGGGAAGGAAATCCTTGGCTGTGTAATCATGTTTGCTGCGATCATCCTCGCCCAGCTTCCACAGAAACAGGCGGAATAATATGCTGAAAAAAAGAAGCCCCTGCAGGAGGCTTCTTTTTTGGTGAATAAATTATAATTATAAGTGTCTAATCGTATTTCTGATTCCACAGATCAGATAAAGATATATTTCAGAATGAACAGCACAGCAAGCACATACATCAGTGCACTGATCTTCTTTTCCTTTGCTTTTCCTGCGACAACGTTAATGATCACATAGGAGATAACACCCATGGAGATACCTTCGGAAATGCTGTACAGGAATGGCATTGCGATGATCGCGATAAATGCCGGGATTGCTTCGGTCAGGTCATTGAAGTTGATCTTGGTAACTGAGGTAAGCATCAGGAAACCAACGATGATCAGAGCAGGTGCTGTAGCGAAGGAAGGGATTGCCAGGAAGATCGGAGATAACAGCAGTGATAATCCGAAGAGGATTGCTGCTACCAGAGAGGTCAGTCCTGTACGTCCGCCTTCTGCAACACCGGAAGCACTCTCAACGAAGGTGGTAACTGTGGAAGTACCGCATACGGCACCTACTGTTGTTCCTACAGCATCAGAGAGGAGTGCGCCTCTGATATTCGGGAGCCTGCCTTCTTTGTCAAGCATATCTGCTTTGGAAGCAACACCGATCAGAGTTCCAAGTGTGTCAAACATATCTACAAACAGGAAAGCAAACATAATAATTACGAAATCCAGTGAAAAGACGATTGAGAAATCCAGTTTCATGAATGTCGGTGCCATGCTGGGTATGGAGATTCCGCTTGAAAAATCCGGCAGAAGGCTATACCAGCCGGCTTCTGCATCCGGTCTGTAAAGTCCGATGAACTGACAGATGATTCCGAGTCCCCATGTGATCAGAATGCCCCAGAGGATATTTCCCTTTACATTTTTAACAAGAAGGATTGCAGTGATCAGAAGTCCGATCAGTGCCAGGAGAACTGTGATTCCCTCTGTGTTAAATGTACCGTTGGCAACAGAGGATTTAAAGGAATATACGCTTACCAGTGTGGAGTCGTTGTTGACTACGATCTTAGCGTTCTGCAGTCCGATAAAGGCAATGAAAAGACCGATACCAACAGATACTGCGTGTTTCAGGGTCATTGGAATTGCGTTAAAAATAGCTTCGCGTACATTTGTGAGTGATAACAGAATGAAAATGATACCTTCAGCAAATACAGCTGTCAGTGCCTGCTGCCAGGTATACCCCATGCCAATGACTACTGTATAGGCAAAATAAGCATTCAGCCCCATACCGGGTGCAAGAACGAACGGGTAGTTGGAAAGCAAAGCCATCAGGCAGGTGGCGATAAAGGATGACAGTGCTGTTGCTGTAAAAACAGCTCCTCTGTCCATGCCGGAGGCCTGGAGAATGTTTGGGTTTACAGCCAGAATGTAAGCCATTGTCATGAAGGTTGTGATACCTGCCATGACTTCGGTCTTTACATCTGTGTGGTTCTCTTTGAGATGAAATAATTTGTCAAGATTCATTAATCTTTCCCCCTTTTGGATTTGATGTGCTTCCGGAGCCTGCCGGCAAAATGAAGCGCAGAAGGATTCCGGGAGTACATTTGATGCTGGCTGTGCATGGCACTTTAGATGATTGTTCCGAAAAAACAGGGTGAAACTCCTGGAATCATCATCTTGAGAAGCTGCCATCAGAATCTGTATTCCTGCAGTTACAGAATCTTCCTGCCAGCTATATACGTGGCGGTTATGCTGCGGTTGTCGAAAAAGGTAGATCAGTCTCTCCGGTCTGTTGTCAGGAGAGGGCTTCAATGGAGTTGGAATGGTGCTGTCATTAAGTACAACCGCATCAAATGCAAGGTGATTATAAAACTATTTATGGCTGACTGTCAATTCTTTTGGGGGATTTAATTATAAACGGGAGAGACTGGTTACCGGGAACAGAGTGAACGGTAACGAGATGGTTTGTGACGAAAATATCAACCGAATGATATGAAATTGTAAGAACTCTGTAATTGTAATTAATCTGATATTTCTGTATTATAGTAATATCTGGTTAAAAATGGAAGGAGATCTTAAGATGGACATCTTAAAAGGTAAACGCTATGATATTATGAATGTACTTTGGGAAGAAGGAAGACCACTGTCTGCTTTTGAGATCAATGACATTGCACCGGAACTGAAAATGCCGACTGTACGAAGATGCCTGGAACTTCTTTTAAAGGAAAACCTGATCAAAGTCGCCGGAACTTCTATGAACGGTAAGGTGTATGCGAGAAATTATACCCCTCTTCTTTCAAGAGAGGATTATCTGAAGGGAAATGCAAAAAGCAGAAAAATCAGTCCGGTGGAAATGATGACTGCGCTTCTGGAGTCTGATGGACTGACACTGGAAGACCTGGAACGGCTTCAGGAACTGATCGATCAGAAGAGAAAGGAATTAAAAAGCAGATAAATTTAAAGTATTTTATTGAATGATTATAATTATCCTATAATAGTGACCTCCTTTTACATGCGATAATCCTGTTGCCGGTGTTGCTGTCAGACTCCGGTGTACAGGTAAATCCATATTGCCGTAAATGTGAGGTCACTTTATAACAAAAACAGCCGGGTGGACAAGCATCCATCTGGCTGTTTTTGAATTTGGTTTAATTATTTTTTGTTCTGTTCAACTTCTTTTAACATCATAGCGCGAACTTTCAGAGGAAGTCCGAACAGTGTGATGAATCCGTCTGCATCGTGGTGGTCATAGAGGTCACCTGTTGTGAAAGATGCAAGAGATTCGTTGTACAGGCTGTATGGAGATGTTGTACCGGCTTTGATGATGTTGCCTTTGTACAGTTTGAATTTCACTTCGCCTGTTACATATTTCTGAGTGGACTCAACGAATGCCTGAAGTGCTTCGCGGAGTGGTGTGTACCATTTTCCTTCGTAAACCACCTGTGCGAACTGGCTGCCGAGTTTCTTCTTGGTTTCCATTGTTTCACGGTCAAGTGTGAGTTCTTCGAGCTGTTCATGGGCTGCCATCAGGATTGTTCCGCCAGGAGTCTCATATACACCACGGGATTTCATACCAACAACACGGTTCTCAACGATATCTACGATACCGATTCCGTTCTCGCCGCCTAATCTGTTGAGTTCTGTGATGATCTCGGAAACTTTCATTTCTTTTCCGTTTAATGTTTTCGGAACACCCTGCTCGAATGTCATGGTAACTTCTGTGTCTTTATCAGGAGCTTTCTCAGGTGTAACACCTAAAACAAGCATATTCTCATAGTTTGGAGCCTGGGAAGGATCTTCCAGTTCCAGACCTTCATGGCTGATGTGCCATAAGTTTCTGTCACGGCTGTAGCTGTGGCTTGCGTCGAATGGAAGGTCAATTCCGTGAGCCTTGCAGAATGCGATCTCATCTTCACGGGACTGCATTGTCCATTTGTCTGTCATACGCCATGGAGCGATGATCTTGATGTCAGGAGCAAGGGCTTTGATACCAAGTTCAAAACGGATCTGGTCATTACCTTTACCTGTAGCACCGTGGCAGATAGCAACAGCGCCTTCTTTACGTGCGATCTCTACTAATTTCTTGGCGATCGCCGGACGTGCCATGGAAGTACCAAGGAGATATTTATGCTCGTATACAGCACCTGCCTGTACACATGGAATGATGAAGTCATCACAGAATTCATCTACGATATCTTCGATATATAATTTGGAAGCACCGGAAAGTTTGGCTCTCTCGTCCAGTCCGTCCAGTTCGTTTCCCTGGCCGCAGTTTACACAGCAGCAGACAACATCGTAATCAAAGGTTTCTTTTAACCACGGGATTAAAGCTGTGGTATCAAGACCGCCTGAGTATGCTAAAACGACTTTTTCTTTCATGATTGTATTCCTCCTGAAATTTGGATTTTATTATTTCTTAATTGTAAGAATTTCCTGAGATATCCGTTTGCTGAATGTAAATGGACAGGTCGGAAGTTCATCGCATTATTTTTGAATAAATGCGGAATTTTCTGATTTGATTTTTGAATAAATATTCAGTGCGGAACAGACCGATTTCCTGTGACTCCGCTTAACAAGTGATAATATACACCTTTTTTAATAAATATGCAAGGGTAAAATACAAAAAAGTTTTATCTGTTTTTGCATAATTATGCAACATAATATAGGTAGAAACAGGGAAAAACGGGCGGGCAAAATTAAAATCCATGTAAAAACATTGGAAAATGACTATTGCATATTATGCAGGTAAGATGTATAATTAGTCCAGTGCTCTGATAGAGTAAAGTTTTATTATGAAATGAAGATCGCCGGATGAGGCGAAAGATGGAGGAAATTATTATGATTAAAGCAGGAATTATCGGTGCCACAGGCTATGCAGGTAACGAGATCGTGAGACTGCTTCTGGGACATAAAGATGTGGAAGTTGCATGGTATGGTTCAAGAAGTTATATTGACCAGAAGTATGCCGATGTTTACCAGAACTTTTTCAAACTGGTAGATGCGAAATGTATGGATGACAATATGGGAGCGTTGGCTGATGAGGTGGATGTGATTTTCACGGCAACCCCTCAGGGACTTTGCGCTTCTTTAATTAATGAAGGGATTCTTTCCAAAGCGAAGGTTATCGACCTGAGTGCGGACTTCCGTATTAAAGATGTGAAGAAATATGAGAAATGGTATGGCATCGAGCATAAGGCACCGCAGTTTATTGATGAGGCTGTCTACGGTTTATGTGAGATCAACCGTGAGGATATTAGGAAGGCGAGACTGATCGCAAATCCGGGATGTTATCCGACCTGTTCTACGCTTTCCATTTATCCGCTGATCAAAGAGGGGCTGATCGATCCGTCTACGATCATTATTGATGCGAAGTCCGGTACTTCAGGGGCAGGACGTGGAGCGAAGGTTGCGAATCTGTTCTGTGAAGTGAATGAGAATATCAAGGCTTATGGTGTTGCTACTCACAGACATACACCGGAGATTGAGGATCAGCTTGGTTATGCGTGTGGTAAGGAAGTGCTGATCAATTTCACACCGCATCTGATCCCGATGAACCGTGGTATTCTGGTGACTGCTTATGCTTCTCTGACTAAGGATGTTTCTTATGAGGAAGTGAAGGCGGTTTATGATAAGTATTATGAGAATGAGACTTTTGTCCGTGTGCTTGATAAGGATGTGTGTCCACAGACGAAGTGTGTGGAGGGAAGTAATTATGTGGATGTGAACTTTAAGATCGATCCGAGGACTCACAGAGTGATCATGATGGGGGCTATGGATAATCTGGTGAAGGGTGCAGCGGGACAGGCTGTGCAGAATATGAACCTGATGTTTGGATTTAAGGAGACGGAGGGGCTGCTGCAGGTGCCGATGTGTCCGTGATTTAGCTGACTTTGCCAGTAACTGGAGACGGCTGCGCAGGGGACCTGCGGCAGCCTGGGAGGAACGGTGGAAGAGAGTATAGAGGAGGATATAATTATGAAGATTATTGAAGGTGGCGTTACGGCGGCTGAGGGGTTTAAGGCGGCTGCGGCTGCGGCTGAGATTAAGTATAAGGGCAGAACTGATATGGCTATGGTTTACAGTGAGGTGCCCTGTGTGGCGGCGGGGACTTTTACTACGAATGTGGTGAAGGCTGCGCCTGTGAAGTGGGATCAGAATGTTGTTTATAATCATCCGTTTGCGCAGGCTGTGATCTGTAACAGTGGTATTGCGAATGCCTGTACAGGTGCGGAGGGTTATGGTTATTGTAAGGAAACTGCGGATGCTGCGGCTGAGGTGCTGGGTGTGGCTGCGGACAGTGTGCTGGTGGCTTCTACGGGGGTTATCGGTAAGCAGGTTCCGATCGACCGTATTAAGAATGGCGTGAAGATGATGGCTCCGAAGCTGGATGGTTCCCTGGAAGCGGGTACTGAGGCTGCGAAGGCAATCATGACTACTGATACTAAGAAGAAGGAAGTGGCTGTTCAGATTGAGATCGGCGGCAGGACGGTTACAGTTGGCGGTATGTGCAAGGGTTCCGGTATGATTCATCCGAATATGTGTACGATGCTTGGATTTGTTACCACTGATGCGAAGATTTCCAAGGAGATGCTGCAGGAAGCGTTGAGTGAGGATGTCAAGGATACTTATAATATGATTTCTGTGGATGGTGATACTTCTACGAATGATACGGTTCTTCTTCTGGCGAATGGTCTGGCCGGAAATCCGGAGATCACAGAGAAGGGCGAGGATTATGAGACTTTCAGGGCTGCGCTGAATTATATCAATACTTCTCTGGCTAAGAAGATCGCTGGTGACGGTGAGGGTGCGACTGCGTTGTTTGAAGTGAAGATCATCGGTGCCGAGTCTAAGGAGCAGGCGGTTACATTGAGTAAATCTGTGGTAACTTCTTCTCTGACAAAGGCTGCTATCTATGGTCATGATGCGAACTGGGGAAGGATTCTGTGTGCGATGGGTTATTCCGGTGCGCAGTTTGATCCGGAGAAGGTTGATCTTTTCTTTGAGAGTAAGGCAGGAAAGATCCAGATCATCGAGAATGGTGTTGCTGTTGATTACAGTGAGGAAGAGGCAACGAAGATTCTTTCAGAGGAAGCTGTGACAGCGATCGCTGATGTGAAGATGGGGGATGCCACAGCTACTGCATGGGGCTGTGATCTGACCTATGATTATATAAAGATTAATGCGGATTACCGTTCATAAGGAGAAAGAGATAATGGTTAACCAGAAGTATTTGGACAAGGCGGAGGTGCTGATCGAGGCGCTTCCTTATATTCAGAGATTTAATCGTAAGATCGTAGTTGTAAAGTACGGCGGAAGTGCCATGCTGGATGATGAACTGAAGAAGAATGTGATCAAGGATGTGGTTCTTCTGAAGCTGGTTGGTTTTAAACCGATCATTGTTCACGGGGGCGGAAAGGAAATCAGCCGCTGGGTTGGAAAGGTCGGCATGGAGCCGAAGTTTATTAACGGTCTTCGTGTAACGGATAAAGAAACCATGGAGATCGCAGAGATGGTTCTGGCGAAGGTGAATAAGGAGCTTGTGACCATGGTGGAGTCTCTTGGAGTCAAGTCAGTTGGTATCAGCGGTAAGGACGGTGGTCTGCTGAAGTGCACCAAGAAGAAAACAGAAGGCGGAGATATCGGATTTGTTGGTGAAGTTACAGAGGTGGATCCGAAGATCCTCTATGACCTTCTGGAGAAAGATTTCCTGCCGATCATTTTCCCGGTAGGTTATGATGATAATTTTGCTACCTATAATATCAATGCAGATGATGCCGCGTGTGCGATCGCAGAGGCTGTCCATGCTGAGAAGCTGGCATTTCTTTCTGATATCGAGGGTGTTTATAAGGATAAGGATGATCCGTCAAGCCTGATCTCTGAACTTCATGTACAGGAAGCGCAGAAGCTGATCGATGGGGGATATGTAGGCGGAGGTATGATCCCGAAGCTGAAAAACTGTATCGATGCCATCGAAGAGGGTGTTAACAGGGTTCATATCCTTGACGGAAGGATTCCGCACAGCTTATTGCTTGAAATTTTTACAAATAAAGGTATTGGAACTGCAATTCTGAGAGAAGACGGGGAGAAATATTACAATGAGCATGAATGAACAGATGAAGGAATCTGAAGAGAGTATCCTTCATACTTATAATCGTTTTCCTGTTGTTTTTGAAAAAGGACAGGGCTGTTATTTATATGATTCCGAGGGAAAGGAATATCTGGATTTTGCAGCGGGTATCGCTGTAAATGCGCTGGGATATCACTATCCGGGATATGATGAAGCATTAAAGGATCAGATCGATAAGCTGATGCATATCTCCAACCTGTATTATAATGAGCCGATCATTGAGGCAGGTGAGAAGCTGGTAAAGGCGAGTGGGATGAGTAAGGCATTCTTTACCAACAGCGGTACAGAAGCTATCGAGGGTGCGTTAAAGGCTGCCAAGAAATATGCATATACACGGGATGGTCATGCAGGTCATGAGATCATCGCCATGAATCATTCTTTCCACGGAAGAAGTATCGGAGCACTTTCCGTAACAGGAACTGCTCATTACAGGGAGCCGTTCGAGCCGCTGATGGGTGGTGTGAAGTTTGCGGCTTTCAATGATCTTGAGAGCGTAAAGGCTCAGATCACAGATAAGACCTGTGCGATTATTACCGAGGTTGTGCAGGGAGAGGGCGGTATCTATCCGGCGAAGAAGGAATTTCTGGAAGGTCTGCGCCAGATCTGTGATGAGAAAGATATCATGCTGATCTTTGACGAGATCCAGTGCGGTATGGGAAGGACAGGACATTATTTTGCATGGCAGGCATACGGTGTACAGCCGGATATCATGACAAGTGCCAAAGCTCTTGGATGCGGTGTGCCGGTGGGGGCCTTTGTACTGAATGAGAAAGCTGCCAAAGCTTCTCTGGAGCCGGGGGATCATGGCACCACTTATGGTGGAAATCCGTTTGTATGTGCGGCGGTCAGCAAAGTGTTTGAGATTTTTGAGAATGATAAGGTGATTGAGCACGTACAGGAACTGACCCCATATCTGGAACAGAAACTGGATGAGTTTGTTGCGAAGCATGAATGTGCTGCAGCAAGACGCGGTATGGGCTTTATGCAGGGAATCGTGATCCAGGGACGTCCGGTCGGAGAGCTCGTAAAGGCTGCGCTGGCAAAAGGACTGCTGGTGATCTCCGCAGGCAGTGATGTACTCAGAATCGTACCTCCGCTTGTGATCACAAAAGAACACATTGATAAGATGGCTGCTATTCTGGATGAATGCATGGAATAAAGATAGCTGATATGTGGCAGTCAGGAATGATGTATGATTTTCCGAAAACTGAATAGACTGATGTTAGGGAAAAAGAGGTATTGTCGGGTGGCAGTACCTCTTTTGCAAAGGATATTTTGTTGACAGTTCAGTGTTTTTTTTGGAGGAAAATAATAATGTGGGGATTTATTGCGGCATTAATTTCAGGAGCGTTGATGAGTATTCAGGGAGTTTTTAATACGGAGGTGACGAAGCAGACAAGTCTGTGGGTTTCGACGGGATGGGTGCAGCTTTCGGCATTTGTGGTCTGTGTGCTGGCATGGCTTTTTACGGGAAGAGAAAGTGCAGCAGCACTCTGGCAGGTGGATAATAAGTATACACTGCTTGGAGGAGTGATCGGAGCGTTTATAACGATCACGGTTATTCAGAGTATGGGCTCGCTCGGACCGGCGAAAGCGGCAATGCTGATCGTGATTTCACAGCTTGTGGTTGCTTACGTGATTGAACTGTTTGGAATGTTCGGTGTTGATAAACAGCCTTTTGAGTGGCGCAAAATCCTAGGGATGCTCATTGCGATCACCGGAATTATTATATTTAAATGGCAAAAATAAGAGTTTACTATTGTAAAAACTTTAAGATTTCGTTACAATAAGAGTGGCATTATGGACAGGGGACTCTTACTCTGAGAAAGAAGAGGAGAACCTTGCTTATGAAAATAAAGAAATGGAAGAAATCCTGTCATATTATGATTGCAATGATGCTGAGCGTTTTTTTGTTCCTTACGGGAATGACAGGGTGTAAGGACCGGGAAGAGGAGTTTCTGATGGAAGATTCTCAGGAAACTGAGACAGAGAAAGAAGCATCCGGAAAGAATACGGATAAGACAGATGAGCCGAAAAACGGAGATTCCGGATCAGATAAGGCTGATACTGACAGTTCAGATGCTGCGGATACAGAAGAAAGCAGTGCAGAAAAGATTTCAGATGAGCAGCAGCCTGAGACGATTTATGTGGATGTCTGCGGTGCGGTTGCGAATCCGGGTGTGTTTGAGCTGGCGGCAGGAAGCCGGGTGTTTCAGGCAATCGAGGCAGCGGGAGGATATCTTCCGGAGGCAGTGTCGGGCTGTGTGAATCGTGCCGGTGTTCTGACAGACGGGCAGCAGCTTTACATTCTCACACAGGAAGAAATGGAGCAGCAGGGATTAAGCCAGGCGGAACTGGCAAATGCGGCCGGTACATCTGACGGAGGCAACACTGGAAATGCAGGTGCAGGGACAACTGTGGGAACAGCTTCTTCGGCGCAGCAGGACAGCAGAATCAATATAAATACAGCAGATGAGAGTCAGCTTACCACACTGACAGGGATCGGTGCTACCCGTGCACAGGCGATCATTGCCTACAGGCAGGAGAACGGACCATTTGCTGCGATAGAGGATATAATGAATGTACAGGGTATCAAAGAAGGTACTTTTGCAAAGATAAAAGATAAGATAGTAGTAGGATAAGGAGATTCGAATGAGCAGGAAAGTTTTGGTAGTAGACGATGAGAAGTTAATTGTAAAAGGAATCCGTTTCAGTCTCGAACAGGACGGAATGGAAGTGGACTGTGCTTATGACGGCGAAGAAGCAGTGGAGAAAGCGAAAGACAAAAAATATGACATTATACTTCTGGATCTGATGCTGCCAAAGATGGACGGACTGGAGGTATGCCAGCAGATACGGGAGTTTTCAAATGTGCCGATCGTGATGCTGACAGCGAAGGGTGAGGACATGGACAAGATCCTGGGTCTGGAATACGGTGCAGATGATTATATCACCAAACCGTTCAATATTCTGGAGGTCAAAGCGCGTATCAAGGCGATCATGCGCCGTGCGGGAACTGATCACGAAGAGAAAGAGAAGGCGAAGAGCATTGAGATCGGTGATCTCCGCATGGACTGTGAAGGCAGACGTGTATTTATCGCAGGAAAGGAAATCAATCTGACCGCGAAGGAATTTGATGTCCTGGAGCTTCTGGTATTTAATCCGAATAAGGTATACAGCCGTGAAAACCTGCTGAATATCGTATGGGGATATGAATATCCGGGTGATGTGCGTACTGTGGATGTACATATCCGTCGTCTCCGTGAGAAGATTGAGACAAACCCAAGCGAGCCGAAATATGTACACACCAAATGGGGTGTCGGATATTATTTCCAGGCACAATAAACTGCCGGATTTTTCATCTGTTGCCTCATTGAGCCGGAAACCTGTAAAAAGCTTTCTTATTTGATGAATATGGCAGGATAAAACGGATAACCGCATTTTATGAATGGAAATCATAAAATGCGGTTTGTTAATATTACAGAGCAGAAGAAAACAGGTAACTATTCAGCAGTCTGCTGAAGGTAGTGAACGGTTACGAAAACAGACAGAACTGGAATTATGTTAGATAAATATGGAAGAAATATAGACTATCTGAGGATTTCGCTGACAGACAGATGCAATCTGAGATGCATTTATTGTATGCCGGAGGAGGGTATAAGGTCACTTTCCCATGATGAAATCCTTACATATGAGGAGATTTTGCGTATCTGCAGGTGCGCGGCGGAACTGGGGATCTGTAAGATAAAACTGACAGGCGGGGAGCCTCTTGTGCGTAAAGGCTGTGCAGGTCTTGCGAAACAGATGAAGACAATCCCCGGAATAGAGAAAGTTACATTGACGACAAACGGAATCCTGCTCGCGGAACAGCTGGCTGCGTTGCTGGATGCCGGAATTGATGCTGTTAATATCAGCCTGGATACGACTGAGCCGGAACTGTTTAAGAAAATCACGAGATGCGATGGACTGGAAAAAGTATTCAGAGGAATTGAAGCAGCACTTGAACATCCGGGACTTTCCCTGAAAATCAACAGCGTTCCGGTGATCGGGGAAAAAGAAAACTTCATCGGGATTGCAGGACTGGCACAGAAATATCCGGTTCATGTGCGTTTTATTGAAATGATGCCGATCGGATTCGGAAAACGGTTCCCGTTTCAGGATGAAGAATCCATCAAAGCAGTTCTGGAAGAAAGGTATGGTTCGATGCATGCAGTCAATGAACGTTACGGAAACGGTCCATGCCACTATTATGAAATTGCAGGATTTAAAGGGAAAATTGGATTTATCAGTGCTGTGACTCACAAATTCTGCAGCCAGTGCAACCGTGTACGTCTTACATCAGAAGGATTCATGAAAGGATGCCTGCAGTATCAGGAAGGAACAGATCTGAGAGAACTGATGCGCGGCGGCTGTACAGATGAACAGCTCAGAGCAGCGATTTGTCAGGTTATCTGGAATAAACCGGTCAGCCACAATTTTTATGAAGCAAAGACGGAACAGGATGAAATCAGAGGGATGTCACAGATTGGCGGATGATGTGTTTTAACCGAATCAAGTAAGTCCCCTGCTTCGATTGTGAAAAGCAATAAGCAGTGGGTGGGGACTTACTTGTATCAGGAGTGGTACAAGCCACTCCTGATAAACTGCGGAGCAGTTATTCGGTGTAGAGCCACGTAGCGGAGCGGATTGCGCAGATAAAAAATCCATCTGGAAAAGAGTTTTTTGTTATTCTACTATTTACCGGATTTTACAGGTGTGTTCAGATCGCTGTAAACAACATCTTCAAATGGCAGAGTAATACGTTTTCTCTGTGCAGAAGAAAGGTAAATACCTTTGATCATTTCCAGAGTCTTGCGGCCTTCGAGTCCATCAACAGAAACAGGAAGATTCTCACGGACAGAACGATAAAAGTCACGAATCTGCAGGTGATGGCTGCTGCCCCAGTAGTCGGGGCCTACATTGGTGGTTTCATAGGTGTTTCGGATTTCTGCATAAGTGCCGTCTAATTCATAGTATCCCATATCCTGTTTTAAGCCAAGACGTCCTTTTTCTCCGATCAGCTCGATATTAATAGGTGAGTCCGTGCCATAGATATTGCAGGCATACAGATTATAAAGACAGCCATTTTTAAACATAATAGCTGCATCGGCAGCATCTTCTACTTTTACAAAATGATGAACATAATTATGAACACTTCCATCAATCCATTCTACATCACTGTCAAGCATATAGCGTACACGGTCGATGCTGTGGATTGCCTGGTCAATAAGAACTCCGCCGCCCTCTTTGTCCCAGGTACCTTTCCAGTCACTTCCGCTGTAGTAATCCAGCGGACGGTTCCAGGTCAGATAGGAACGGGCGGTAAGAATCTTACCAAAATCTCCATTGTGAATCATTTCTTTTAATTTTTCTACACTTCTGGTATAGCGTGTCTGGAAAATGACACCTAATTTAACATGATTTTCTTCTGCTGTCCGGATCATTCTGTCAGCATCCTGAAGAGAAGTTGCAATTGGTTTTTCTGTTAAAACATGAATGCCGGCTTTCATAGCTTTGATAGCCATGACCGGATGAAGAAAATGAGGAAGACATAAGTGTACAACATCTATATCTTTGTCTAAAATTTCATCAAAATCTGTTGTCCAGGGACAATTAAACTCTTCCGCAAATGCTCTGGCAAGTTTCTCGTCTTTATCAACAGCGTAAGCTAATTCAACTTCATCACTGAGACGATGAAAAGCATCTGCATAAGAAACAGAGATTCGTCCACAACCTACGATAGCAGCCTTCAGTTTTCTCATAATATCCTCCTTTATAGTTATCCGATGAAAAACTTAGTTGGATCTTCATTTGTAAAAGAATAGTGTATATCAAAGAAATATTTCATTGCTCCGTTTAAAAAAGAATCACTCTGGAGCCGGGAATAGCGGATCGTTACAGAATCTACCATACGTCGGAAACCGATTTTATTAAGATTTCCGCGAACTTCCTCCAGAAAGTATTCGCCCAGTGCGGGGATTTTTCCTCCAAGAACGATCAATGAAGGGTTGACTGTACTGATCAGGTTACTCAATGCGATCGATAGTTCCCATGCCATTTCTTTTACCATGGAAAGGGCAATCGGATCACGGAAAGTGGCAGCTTTGCCAAGATCGTAAAAAGTGATTCTGGAGAGTGAAGCCAGAGAAGAACTCTGACCGAATTCCGAAATTCTGTCCTTTAAAACCTGTTCTGAAATCATAACCTCCAGGCATCCGTGATTTCCGCAGATGCATTCCGGACCATGTGGATCAATGGAATAATGACCAAATTGTGTAAAAGAACCACTGGCAGTTCCGAGCATGTTTCCTTCCGTAAACAGTGTAGCACCGATACCCTGTCCGAAATTGAGAAAAGCAAAATTCTTTTCCTGGATATTTCCGTATATTTTTTCGGCATAAGAATAACAGGCTGTATCATTGAGAATATCTACCGGATAGCCCGGGAATGCAGTTTTCAGTGAGGTAATAATCTGGGTGCTCTCCATAGAAGAAAGATTCAAAGTGGTAGAGTAGACTTCATTGGTAGAGGCATCGATCATAGCGGACACCACAACACAGATGCCGAGTATACGGTCAGCTGCATAATACTTCAGGATAGCTTCTGTGAAACAGGTTCGAGAGCATGAAACATGGTCTTCACCTTCCGAAAGCTCTTTAATTTCATGAAAAACAGCGGTTCCCGCAATATCTACCAGATAAGCTTCAACAATATTTTCATGCCAGTTTAATACTACAACATAATAACTGTTCATACGAACCTGAAGGCAGTTTGGCTTTCGTCCGATACTGTCAGATTCACCGATTCCACTATCCAAAATAAATTCGCGTTCAATCAGTTCGTCTACGAGAGTAGATACAGTAGTTTTGCTGAGCTTTGTCTGCTTGGCAAGACTGGCTCTGGATATTCCGGGACTGGAATAGACGGAAGTATAGAGCCGTTTCATGTTTGTGTTCTTTATCACTTGCTGATTGACAAGTTTCATTGTTAGTTATTCATCTCCAATTCGTTTAATAATAGAACGGGACAGTGAAAACGTATTGTAAAGTCTCCGTATTAAGTATAAGAATACCATAGATATGAAGAATGTGCAATATATGACTGGACAAAATAAAGATTGAATAAACTGAATAATAATGAATAATAGATTGAAAATAAAGGAAGATAACAAAAAATATCTATAAATTAAAATAGGGAAAATACAAAAATATGCCAAATGAATAGTAAGGTGTGAGGAATAATTGAAGACACACGTGTAAAATGCATAAAATAAATGCATATATTTTGCATAAAATATAAAAAATATATAAAACAAAAGAAAACGTTGAAAAGATATTGACATAAAAGTGCCAAAATGTTATTCTGATTTCAAGCTAAATAGAACAAAAAAGAGAAGCGTACTGTAAGAAACAAAGTTGTTTCCGGCAGAAGAGCTTTTATTTTTTATCAAATTAGTTCGGGCACTGGACAAATAAAGAGAGGTGAAGAGATGAGAATAGGAGTGATTGGATGCGGAGGAATGGGAACTACACACTATTTATCGCTGAAAGTCTTATCGGAGAAAGAAAAGGATGTAGAAGTGGTTGCCCTGGCAGACTGCCGGAAAGAATTTCTGGACAAAGCTGCCTCATATTTTCCGGAAGCTACCGTATATGAATACGGAATGGATTTGATTGAGAATGAAGAACTGGATATCGTTCATATCTGTCTTCCGAGTTATTTACATGCAGAACATACAGTAAAAGCTCTGGAAAAAGGGATGAATGTCCTGGTTGAAAAACCGGTATGTCTCACAGAGGCTGACTGTGAACTGCTTCTGGATGCAGAGAAGAGAAGCGGAAAAAAAGTTATGGTTGGGCAGGTCGTGCGTTCTTTTGATGAGTATATATATTTGAAGAATGTTTACGACACAGAGAAGTATGGAAAACTGAAATCTATTACCATGGAGAGAATCAGCGGAGATGTGAAATGGGGATTTGAAGACTGGTTCCATCAGGAAGAAAAGAGTGGTTCTGTTGTTCTGGATCTTCATGTACATGATCTGGATTTCCTGCGTTATATGCTTGGTGAGCCAGACGGCTTTCAGGTAAAAGCCAGCAGATTTGACAGTGGAATGGTGAACCATATCATCACGGAGTATGAATTCGGAGATGTATTTGCCACAGCAGAGGGAATATGGGATGAATCACCGGCTGTGAAATTTCATGCAGCATTCAGAGCTCACTTTCAGGAAGCAACTGTAGAGTTTAACGGAGCTGAAAAGCCGAGCCTGAAGGTTTACAAAAAGGACGGAACAGTGGAGGTTCCGAAACTTAACCCGGAATATGAAGGTGAGAGTGATGTGGCTGGGATCAATGTTTCTAATCTGGGACCATATTATACAGAAATAAAATATTTTCAGGAATGTATCAGAGAAGATAAACCTGTAGAAACCGCTCCTCTGATTGAAGGCATAAAGTCTGTAGAGCTTGCAATTAAAGAATGGAATGCGGCAAAAGAGTATGTCAAAGCCCATGAATCCGAATAAAACAGCAAATCAATTCAAATAATGAAATTTTCACTGGGTACAGTGAGAAAAATAAAAATATTTTTTAAAGGAGGAAATGCAAATGAAGAAAAAAATGATCTCTGTTCTGTTATCAGCAGCGATGATCTCATCTATGGCAGTGGCGGGAGGGATAACCGTGCACGCAGATGAAAATGTAACACTAAAGGTGTTTGATGCTCATGCTTATGGACTGGACGAATATGATGAAATGGTAAAAGCCTTTGAAGAGGCTCATCCGGGAGTTACCGTTGATGTACAGCATGCTCCAAATGATTATGATACTCTGCTGCAGTCCCGTGTAAATTCCGGTGATACACCAGATGTATTTGATGCAGAAGCAGGAACAAAAGCTCAGATGTATTATGATTATGCGTATGATTGGAGCAATGATACAGATGTTCTTGATAAATTCAATGAAGATGCTGTAAATCTTGGAAAAGATGCAGATGGCAATGTGAAGTCTCTTCCATGGACATATGAAAATATGGGATTGATCTACAACAAGGACTGTTTTGAGAAAGCCGGAATTGACAAACTTCCGACAACTATGGATGAATTAGAAGATGCTTGCAAAAAGCTGAAGGATGCAGGAATCACACCAATTGCACTTGCGGCAAAAGAAACGTGGGTACTGGGACAGGTTGCAACACATTTCATGGTGGACAAAACAAAAACAGCTTCAGAGACAGTAGAAGCTATTGAGTCAGGTGAAACACAGTTTGCGGATATGCCAAACTGGAACAATCTTTATAAATTCCTTGATCTGGCTGTAGAGTATGGCCCGGACAAACCACTGGAGGTTGACTGGGAAACATCTGAAAATATGCTTGCAAATGGTGAGGCTGCTATTATTCACATGGGTGACTGGTGTCAGTCTACACTGGATTCTTTTAACGCAGATGCAAACCTTGGATTTTTACCATTCCCTGTAGGCTCAGGTGAAGATGATGCCACCTTATTATCATCCTGTAACTGGACTTACATTGTGAACAAAGATTCTGAAAATCTTGAACTTGCAAAAGAATACTGTGAATTTATCCTTACTTCTGAAGAAGGTCAGAAGTGGATGACAGAAGGCGTGGGAGCAGTTCCTGGTGTGAAGACTGATGCTGAAGTAAAGGGTACTCTGGCAAATGATGCGAAGACCTATATTGATGCCGGAAAAACAAATGGATGGATCCATACAATTGCTCCGAACAGCTATACAGATGAATGTGGTCCGTATCTTCAGTCATATATGCTTGGCGATATGAGCGCAGATGAAGTAACACAGCTGTTCCAGGATTTCTGGACAGCAGGATGATGCTTTAGTCCACGGGTCGAAGAGAGACAGATTTGTTAACTTTGGGCTAACGGAATGTAACTGACAAAAGGGGGAATGGTGTATACAGACTGTTTCCCCTGCTCACAGAAGAAACTTGAATTTCTGGAGGGGATAGGATTGAAAAACAAGAAGACAACAAAAGATCTGGCAGTTTTTGCATTGTTTGTTTTTCCGGCAGTCGCTTTTGTACTGTTTGCCACAGATATTCCATTTGTGATGAATCTGTATTATTCGGTATTTGACTGGAATGGAATCGGCAAGAATATGGAATTTGTAGGACTTGCCAATTATGTGAAAATATTTACAAAAGATCCGCTTTTTTGGAAAGGTGTAAGATTTACTCTTAAATTTGCAGTATTTTACGTTATTATTGTCAACATCATTTCTCTGACTGTTGCAGTAGTGATGGCGCGAGAAAATAAAATGAACAGTGTTGGACGTGCATTTTATTACGTTCCGTACATTATCAGCTTAACAGCGATCAGTTTGATCTGGAAATTTATTCTCGGACCTGGTTTCGAAGCACTCTACAGTATCACAGGATGGGAGTTTTTTAACTGGAGCTGGCTTGGTACTCCAAAGCTTGCTTTCTATGTAGTAGTTGTTATGGCGGTATGGCAGAATCTCGGGTTCTATATGGTCAATTATATTGCCGGAATTATTGCAGTTCCGGGAGAACTTCTGGAGGCTGCCAGAATTGATGGAGCGACATCATTTCAGGTATTTCGCAAGATTACAGTTCCCATGATCATGCCGGCTATTTCTATTTGCATGCTGACATCACTGACATTTGCATTCAAGTTGTTTGATATTATCATGGTATTTACAAAAGGCGGACCTGCGAATGCTACTGTTTCTGTTGCCTATAATATTTATAAGGAAGCATTTGTCAACAGTAAGTATGGTCTGGCTACAGCCAAATCTCTTGTATTTGTAGTATTTGTTCTGATTGTAACAGCAATTCAGATGAAAATTACCAAGAGTAAGGAGGTTGAAGCATAATGAAGAAGAAACCAAAGAACCTGCGGCAGGTGAATGTATTGACAGTTATTATCTTTATCTGTGCGATTTTCTGGCTGATGCCGCTGGTATTGATTTTTATAAATTCATTTAAGTCATATAATGATATGCTGCAGGATTTCCTGGCACTTCCGAAATCCTGGAGCCTGGATATGTATGTCGAAACATGGACGAAATTTAAATTTCCTGTTCTTATCGGAAATACGCTGATTTATACATTTTTTACAGTAATTATGATTATTCTTATGGCGCCGATGGCAGCCTACAAGCTTGCCAGAACCACAAGCAGGCTCAGCAAGGTATGCTTTGTGCTGATCATCATGCCGATGATGGTTCCTTTTCAGTCTTACATGATCACATTGACGAGACTGGTGTCAAATGTGAAACTGACGGGGACAAGAGTTGGCTATATTGTAGTCAGTGTTGGTCTGTGTATGCCGCTTGCGGTATATATGATCCATGGATTTGTAAAAAATGTTCCGATCGAACTGGAAGAATGTGCCTGTATTGATGGTGCAGGAAAAATCCGCACATATTTCAGTATTGTACTTCCGCTGTTAAAACCGATCCTTACTACCGTAATAGTTCTGGACACACTGGCAACATGGAATGATATTATCACAAACCAGTTGATCGTAAGCGGAAATACAACAGCAATGAATATACAGAATGCGTTGTATATGCAGTTTTCAGCACAGACAGCAGACTGGGAGCATGCGCTTCCCGGAATCGTAATGTCTATGATCCCCAGCCTGATTTTCTTCATTGCGATGCAGAAACATATTGTAGGTGGAATTACAGCCGGAGCGGTAAAAGGCTGATTGCTCTGGTATGGCTGAAAGGAGAATGCTTTTATGAGAGTTGGAGTTCTGATTCAGTTTGACAGCAGTACAAATATTGATGAAAAATTCGCAGAACTGAAAGAAATGGGAGTAGACAGCTGTCAGCTGGTATGTTGGGATCGTCCTGCACTTCAGGATGATGGAATGGCAGATGCTATTAATAAAGGAATTGATAAGTACGGAATCCATGTAACCGCATTCTGGTGTGGCTGGGAAGGACGCAAAGTATGGGACTTCTATGAAGGGCAGCTTACTCTGGGACTGATTCCGGCCGATTACAGAGCAGAGAGACTGAAAATGCTCATGGAAGGCTCTGATTTTGCGAAGAAGATTCATGTAACAGATCTGGCAACACATGTAGGATATATGCCGGAAAATCCGTATGACCCGAAATATGAAGAAGTTCTGGTAGCCTGCAAGGCAATTGTGGAGAAATGCAAAGAAAATGGACAGAATTTCCTGTTTGAGACCGGACAGGAAACGCCGGTAACTTTAAAAAGAGCAATTCAGGATATTGAGAAAGCAGTTGGAAAAGGAAATGTGGGTATTAACCTGGATCCTGCAAACCTCATCATGTATGGCAAAGCAAATCCTGTAGATGCGCTGGAAGTATTTGGCGAGTATGTTATGGGGATCCATGGAAAAGACGGAAAATATCCCACAGACGGACATTATCTTGGAGACGAGGTTCCGCTTGGACAGGGAAAGGTAAATTATCCTGCATTTGTAGCTAAACTGAAAGAAATCGGATATCAGGGTGACATTACGATTGAGCGTGAAATTTCCGGTGAGGAACAGAAGAAGGATATTCTCATGGCGAAAGAACTGTTGGATAAGCTGATAGCTGAATAAAAAAGAATCCTGCTTTGCAGGATTCTTTTTTATGTGCTACAGATTTCCGGGTTTTTCTGTTGTTATTCAATTACACCTGTGTTATTCTTTTTACATAACTGTTCAGTACCTTCACAGTTACGAGTCAAAATCTATTGAAAATCGTCTGCGGCGATGGGATTTTGACTTATCTATAAATTTCCGGCAGGAGTGGTACTATGATCAATATACATAAGTCAAAAAGAAATTATATGCTCATATTTGTCATAGTTTTTATATTAGGAGTGTGTCTGAGTTCATATCAGACAGATTCCCGTTTGTGTGTTTCGGCGCGGTCAGATTTTTCCCATTTTTCTGCTGACCAGACCAAAATATCGGCAAATATTGTTCCCTGCACACAGGAAATGCTGCAGGGACGCGTTTACAATCTGTTTGAGCATTTCTTTTCGCATGGCACATATGTGCGAAGCTTTATAAACAGAACTGACTATGATCTGAATTTCGGTATTTTTTTCAGTATTTCTCAGAAATATTATGCGGTTTATATTGTGCTTTTATTTTGCCCCGTATTACCGGGCAGGAATATGATTAGATATCTCCGCAGGTCGGATGGTAAAAAACGCCATTGATCCTCTGTTATGATGCCAAAATAAGTATATTTCAGGCTCTGCCTGATTTGTGGCAGATTGTCTGAGGAAATGGAGAAATCAATGGGAATGAATATTTTTATTGGAATTTTATGTGTATTAGCTTTAGGTGGCAGCGTATGGGCGTGGTGGATAGGACGGGGAGATTCTTCTGAAAAGAAAAACCAGTCCGATAAAAGCGAGGACAGAAAATAGTTCCGATTTTTACAATTTTTTCTTTTGCTGAATAGATACAATACAGAGCATAAAGAATCTGAGCGTTAAAGATATTCGTAAAGCCAGACAAAGGCGTCTGAAAGGATGAAAAATCCATTCAGGCGCCTTTTCATGTTACAGGAAATCACATTGTAATGTTTCGATAAAGTCCAAACGCTTCGGCAGGATTCTTTTTTCCGGAGATGCGCACTCTGGAGTGAAGTTATGAATGTAAGATTTAACGAATCAAGCAAGTAGCGAAGCGGATGATTTTATCCGCCTGATCCGGAAAGGAAGAGTTGATTATTATGGCAGAGAGAATCAAAGAACATCCAATACTCGGCGTCCAGCAAAAAGGTGCGCCTGTCAGATTTAAATTTGACGGAAAAGAACTGGAGGGATTTGAAGGCGAGCCGATCGCCGCAGCCTTAAAAGCGGCCGGGC
>CAVCYJ010000021.1:0-23849 GCA_963605995.1 Holdemanella biformis
CTTGACCATCAAAGGCACACAAGTTATAATTCCAGTATAAAAGTTGAAACAATTTTTTATTGTATCCATAACAAAGTTTTATCACAGTCAGACACTATGGCTGTTTATATAATGATTGTGGAAGTACCGGACAGTTATCAGAAATATGTGTAAAGAGCAGACAAGGGGGTCAGAAACGACACTCCCTTTGTCTGCTTTTTTTCGTACTTCGTTTAAACTTACACATAATTGTCCCGGGACTTTTCATAATAGATATGTAACTGTTTGGTACCGTCACAGTATGAATGGTTACACGAGTAAATAATCCCGCATAATTCGAGAGGAGGAATATCATGAGGCTGAATCCAAAAGAACAGGAGAAGTTAATGCTTCATATGGCAGGAAATCTTGCAAAAGAGAGAAAGGAAAGAGGGTTGAAGCTGAATTACGTGGAAGCACTTGCGTATATCAGTTCCGAACTCCTGGAACTCGCAAGAGATGGAAAAACTGTAGTAGAGCTGATGCAGCTTGGAACCAAAATTCTGACAAAGGATGACGTAATGGACGGTGTAGCTGATATGATCGGTGAAGTCCAGGTAGAAGCGACATTCCCGGATGGAACCAAACTTGTGACAGTACACAATCCAATTCAGTAAGGAGGAGAACGAGCATGAAGATCGGTGAAATTATGGCCGCAGATCGTGAGATCACACTCAATGAAGGCAAAAAGACAGTGACAGTAACAGTGGCAAATAAAGGTGACAGACCGGTTCAGGTCGGTTCTCATTTCCACTTCTTTGAGGTAAATAAATGCCTTTCTTTTGACAGAGAGAAAGCCTATGGATATCACCTGGATATCCCGTCAGGAACCTCTGTAAGATTTGAGCCGGGTGAAGAAAAAGAGGTTCAGCTTACAGAAATGGGCGGCAGGCAGAGAGTATTCGGACTGAATGATCTTACCCGTGCGCAGGCAACTGACGATACAAAAGCAGCATCCATGGAAACTGCGAAATTAAAAGGATTTCTGTAAGGAGGGACAACAATGAGTACAAAAATTTCCGGAAGCAAATATGCGGCAATGTATGGCCCGACTACAGGAGATAAGGTACGTCTGGCAGATACAAGCCTTGTGATAGAAGTAGAGAAAGATTATACAACTTATGGTGACGAAGTGAAGTTTGGCGGCGGCAAGACGATCCGTGACGGTATGGGACAGTCTGTAAAGACCTGCAGCAAAGACGGTGATCTGGATCTGGTAATTACAAATGCCCTGATCGTAGATTCCACAGGAATCATCAAAGCAGATATCGGTATCAAAGATGGTAAGATCGCAGGAATCGGTAAAGCCGGAAACCCGGATATCATGGATGGTGTGACACCGGGAATGACAGTAGGTGCATCTACAGAAGCACTTGCCGGAGAAGGAATGCTTGTAACAGCAGGAGGAATTGATACCCATATTCATTTCATCAGCCCACAGCAGATCGACTGTGCACTGTACAGTGGTGTGACTACCATGATCGGTGGAGGTACAGGCCCTGCAGACGGTACAAATGCAACTACCTGTACACCCGGACCATGGAACTTAAGAATGATGTTAAAGGCAGCCGAGGAATATCCGATGAACTTAGGCTTCCTTGGAAAAGGAAACTGCTCAGACGAAGCTCCGCTCATTGAGCAGGTAAAGGCCGGAGCTATGGGCCTTAAGATTCATGAAGACTGGGGTGCAACACCTGCGGTTATCAACCACTGCCTGAATGTAGCAGATGAATATGATGTACAGGTTGCGATCCATACAGATACCTTAAACGAAGGCGGATGTGTAGAGGATACTCTTGCAGCCATCGGCGGCAGAACTATCCACACCTACCATACAGAAGGTGCCGGCGGCGGACACGCACCGGATATCATCCGTGCGGCAGCGGCTCCAAATGTACTGCCATCCTCCACAAACCCGACTATGCCTTATACAGTAAACACTCTGGACGAGCATCTTGATATGCTGATGGTTTGCCATCACCTGGACAAGAGAATCCCGGAAGATGTAGCATTTGCAGATTCCCGAATCCGTCCGGAGACGATCGCAGCAGAGGATGTCCTTCATGATATGGGTATCTTCAGCATGATGAGTTCCGACTCTCAGGCTATGGGCCGTGTCGGTGAGGTTATCACACGTACCTGGCAGACAGCAAGCAAGATGAAAGATGAGAGAGGCGCACTTCCGGAAGATGCGGGACATGACAATGACAACTTCCGTGTAAAACGTTATATCTCCAAATATACCATCAACCCGGCGATCACACACGGTATTTCCCAGTATGTTGGTTCCGTGGAAGAAGGTAAATTTGCAGACCTTGTTCTCTGGAATCCTGCATTCTTTGGTGCAAAACCGGACATCATCATCAAAGGTGGTATGATCGTTGCATCCAAGATGGGGGATGCAAACGCATCTATCCCGACTACACAGCCGGTTCTCTATCAGCCAATGTTCGCAGCACATGGAAAAGCTAAAAATGAAGCCTGCCTGACTTTCGTATCCCAGGCTGCCATGGATGAGAATGTAAAAGAGAAATATGGTCTTGAGAAGACAGTTGTACCTGTAAAGGGCTGCAGAAATATCAGCAAAAAAGACATGGTATTCAACGACAGAACACCGGAATTAACTGTAGATCCGGAAACCTATAAGGTTACTGTTGACGGAGAGGAGATTACTTCCAAACCGGCCGAGAAGCTTCCACTGACACAGCTTTACAGCCTGTTCTAAACAGATATATTTTGCTGCGCAGAGAGATTTTGAATGTTTCTCTGTGCAGCGGATAAATGGAGAGGAGAGAATTATTATGTTAGGAGTTTGTCTTTTATTCGTAGGAATCGTACTGATCAATAATGGTATGTGTTCCTTATATAATGTAGACGGAAAATCAACCGCTATCATGAACATCTTTACCGGCGGTCTTTCTTTATTTATTAACTTTGTCAATCTGGTGCAGGGCAATTATTATGCGGCAGGAACAGGATTACTGTTCTGCTTCACCTATCTTTTCGTAGCCCTGAGTAAATTCCTGAAAGCAAGCCCGATCCCATTTGCATGGTTTTCTACTTTCGTAGCCATCAATGCTGTGATCTTCGGAACCATCGAAGGATTTACAGGAAGCACTGCACTGGGAATTACAGCAGATATCCGCTGGGCGGGAATCTGGTATCTGTGGGCGATTCTCTGGGGAACCTCTTTCGTAGAAGATATCTGCGGAAAGAAGCTCGGAAAATTCGTTCCATATCTTCAGGTATTTGAAGGAATCGTAACTGCATGGATCCCTGGAGTTATGATGTTGCTTCAGGTTTGGTAAGATTCGGGAGGTCGAAAACAATGCTGTGTGAACAGGTTTTGGGAAAGCTTCATGATTTTGATACTACAGGAAAAACAGTAGAATATGTAGATATCGAATGGCACGAAGCTTTCAAGAAAATACATAAGAAAACAACAGACAAAGGCACGGAAGTGGGAATCCGCATGGATGATTCCATTCTTGCCAGAGGTCTGTATCAGGATGATGTGATCTACGCAGATGAGAAGAAACTGGTAGCGGTCAATACTCCGCCATGCGAGGTGATCCGCGTTTCCCTTACTCCGGGACATGAGAAAATGTCTGCAAAAGTATGCTATGAGATTGGCAACAGACACGCTCCGCTGTTCTGGGGAGAGAATGATACTTTTATTACGATCTACAACGAACCAATGCTGGTTATGCTGCAGAAGATCCATGGCGTTCAGGCAGAAAAAGAAGTGCTGAAGCTGGACTTCGACAAGCGGATTTCTGCAAGTATTCATAATCATCATCACTGAAAATTATTACGGAGGTTCTTCATGTCAGAAAAACAGTTTTATCTTCTACAGGTAAATGATGCGCTGTTCCCTATCGGAGGCTATTCCCATTCTCAGGGACTTGAGACTTATATTCAGCGCGGAATCGTCCACGATACAGACACAGCCAGAGAGTATATCACTCACAAGATCAAATGGAATCTTGCATATACAGAACTTCTGGCAGCCAGACTCGCATATGAAGCTGCACAGAAAAAAGACCTGCAGGAACTTCTGCATCTGGAAGAACTTCTGGAAGCTTCAAGAATCCCCATGGAGCAGCGTGAAGCCGCCAGAAAAATGGGCTCCCGCTTTGCCAAGACCATTGAAAAGCTTGGACTGCATATCAGCGAAACTGGAATTTTCAGAGAGTATCTGGATGCAAGAAAGGGGAAAGCTGTAAATCATTGCTGTATCTATGGAGTTTTTTGTGCTGAAATGCAGATACCTCTGGAGGAAGCACTGGAGCATTATCTCTATGCGCAGACATCTGCAATCGTCACCAACTGTGTAAAGACAATCCCCCTCAGCCAGACATCCGGACAGCAGCTTTTGAGTGGATGCTATGGGGAATTTGATGAGATTTTGAAGGATGTCATGAACAGAAGTGAAGAGGATTTATGCCTTTCCGCACCCGGATTTGATATCAGAGGAATCCAGCATGAGAAGCTGTATTCCAGATTGTATATGTCGTAGAGCAGGTTAAAAAAAGCATTCCCGCAATTTGGTAGAAAAGTAAAGTAGAAAAGAGGAAATCGGTTATGTCATACGTAAAAATCGGAGTTGCCGGACCGGTAGGTTCCGGAAAAACAGCACTTATTGAGGCACTGTCAAGAAAAATGGCAGGTGACTACAGCATTGGAGTTATCACAAATGATATCTATACAAAAGAAGACGCTCAGTTCCTTGCAAAGAACAGCGTCCTTCCGGTAGAAAGAATTATCGGTGTAGAGACTGGCGGATGCCCTCACACAGCCATCCGCGAAGATGCTTCCATGAACCTGGAAGCAGTAGATGAGATGATGGAGCGTTTCCCTGATATTGAACTTCTTTTCATCGAAAGCGGCGGAGATAACCTCTCGGCAACCTTCAGCCCGGAGCTGGTGGATGCGACGATTTTCGTTATTGATGTAGCAGAGGGAGACAAGATCCCACGTAAAGGAGGCCCTGGAATCACACGTTCCGATCTTCTTGTTATCAATAAAATCGACCTCGCTCCATATGTAGGTGCAAGTCTTGAAGTAATGGAAAGAGACTCCAGAAAAATGCGCGGTGACAGGCCATTTCAGTTTACAAACATCCGTGGAGATGAGAATGTAGATAAAGTAGTAGAGTGGATTAAGAAAAACGTCCTCCTGGAAGGAATGTAAAGGAACATGCCTATGGATAACAAATTCGGAAAGATATCCCGCATCAGCGCCTGCGCAGCTTTAAAAGACAGCAGGACTATTCTTGAGGATCTGTCCTTTACAGCTCCGTATAAGATCATGATGCCTTTTGAGAAGGAAAATGGCGGCATCCAGATCATGCCTCTTTGTGCTTCGGCAGGAATTATGGCAGGTGATTCACAGGAGTTTTCCTACCATGTAAAAGAAGGAGCAGACCTGGAAGTCCTGTCCCAGTCCTTTGAGAAAATCCACAAAATGGACGAAGGCTCAGCTACCCGGATCATCGAAGTACAGGTGGACAAAAATGCCACACTGTATTACTATCCCCAGCCGGTCATTCCCTTTGCACAGTCAGCCTTTGACAGCAAAATGACCATCCATCTGGAGGATGAAACTTCCCGTTTGTTCCTGCTGGAAATCATTTCCTGCGGCCGGACTGCACACGACGAACGATTCCGGTACCGCAGATTTTCCTCAAAAGTCCTGCTGTACAGAGGCGATAAGATCATCTACCGCGATAACACCCGCTACGAACCGGATAAGATGCCGATGGAAGGAATCGGGATGTATGAAGGCTACACGCATATGGCAAACCTGTTTCTTTCTAAAATCAGCAGGGATACTGAAAATTGCAGTCAGGGATCTACAACTGTAAAACCGGGAGATTCAGAAGTGAACCTGGAACTTCAGGAAAAAATCTGGCAGATCATTGACGGGGACTTAGAAATAGACGGCGGCGTCACCCGCCTCACAACCGGAGACCTGGCTCTTAGAATCTTCGGCCACCGCGCCCAGAAACTGCAGCAGGTAGCGGAGAAAATTAAGAAATTATACGAAAAAGAATCACAGTAATTATTTTGTTACTGCTGGAACAGTTTTGACTGTAAAAAATAGTGGAGTAACGATATCCACTTCTATAAAGTTTATAACAGGATATTATGTAACTGATAAAGTTGCATGGTATCCTGTTTTTTTATATAAGGTCAAAAATAATATCAAAAATTTTGACCTTCCTGCATAAAGGAAAAAATATACAGACAATAAGGTCATTAAAATACGACGTTTCCGTTTTCAGAGAGAGAGACAGCATCCCTTTCCACTGCTAGAATATAACCATAAACAAACAGAAACCCAAAAGAATAAAAAAGCAAATATAAGGAGGAAATGAAAACCATGGGTAAATTAAAAGTAGCAGTGATCGGATGTGGCGGTATCGCAAATCAGAAACATTTTCCGGCATTAAAGAATAATGCGGACTTAAATGAGATCGTGGCATTCTGTGATACTAAGATTGAACGTGCAGAGGCAGCAGCAAAGGAATTCGGAACACCGGATGCACAGGTTACAGCAGATTACAGAGAAGTCCTGGCAAATCCGGAAGTAGAAATCGTACATATCTGTACTCCAAACGTTGCACACAGTGAGATTGCGATCGCGGCATTTGCAGCAAAGAAACATGTATACTGTGAAAAACCAATGTCTCACAGCACAGAAGAAGCTGAGAAAATGGTAGAAGCGTGGAAGAAATCCGGAATGCAGTTTACAGTAGGTTATCAGAACCGTTTCCGTCCGGAGGTTCAGAACCTTCATGCAGCATGCCAGAAAGGTGATCTGGGAGATATCTACTATGCAAAAGCCCATGCAGTAAGAAGAAGAGGTGTTCCGACCTGGGGAGTATTCATGGATAAAGAAGCACAGGGCGGCGGTCCTCTGATCGATATCGGAACACATGCACTTGACATCACACTCTGGTGCATGGACAACTATGATATTGACAGTGTTTCCGGTTCTGTATTCTATAAACTGGGCGGTCTTGAACAGGCTACAGAAGGAAACCTTTTTGGACCATGGGATCCGAAAACATATGAAGTAGAAGATTCCGCAGTAGGATTTGTAAAAATGAAAAACGGAGCAACTATCGCTCTGGAGGCAAGCTGGGCATTAAATATCCTGGAATCCAGAGAAGCATCCACAACACTCTGCGGAACAGCAGCAGGTGCTGAAATCCATTCCGGTATGAGCTATCAGAAAAATGAACTGATTTATAACCGTGGAAGAAACGGTCAGTTAATGGAAGAAACGATTTCTCCTGTCGGCGGTGTTGCCTACTTCGGAGGCGGCGGCGGAGAAGAGGGCACCATCGATAACAGACAGTGGCTGGAAGCTGTCAAGAATGGTACAGAACCTCTCGTAAAACCGGAACAGGCACTTGCAGTAACCAAAATTCTTGATGCAATCTATAAATCTGCAAAAGAAAACAAAGAAATTAAATTCTGATTAAGTTCTGATTCCTTTATCTCCTCAGATGAAAAGTCTGGGGAGATGATTCTGACAGATAATTCCTGAATTTGTCAGTCAGGCGGATATTCGCAGTTGAAGCAGGTTTTTACCTGATTGGGTTAAAAACTTCAGGATCAGTTAAATGGTTCCGGGTGATGGAAAGGAGATACACAGATGGGATTTGCAATGAGAATGAATTTTGTAGATGTCGTAGTGAGTGACAGTCTCAAAAATTATTATGTAGATAACAAAAAAATGGGATATCAGTTTGATATCCGCCTCAGCTATTACAGAGGTCATTTTCTCTCTGTAATTGATGAGTTTAAAGTAAAGGTAGATGACTTTGAAGTTCCTGCAGAGAGAATTAAATTCTGTATCAACGGAAAAGAATTCAGCCCTGTAGAATTTGATAAATGCTATACAGAATTCTGGCAGGTAATTGAACCGGCAACAATTAAGGTTATTTATCCGGGTGGACTTCCGGAAGGAGAACATAAAATTGATGTGACATTATTCTTCCGTTCTCCGTATATGCCGATCGGACCGAATCATATGTATATGCCGGTAGACAGCTGCGGAAGCAAGGTTTTAACCATTACAGATTAAGGAGGAGAAGAACATGTCAAAAGTAAAAACAGGAATCACTTTATTTTCACTGGGAACTCCTTATCTGAAAGGAGAACTGGATCTGGAAGGAGTTATCCGCACAGCAGCAGAACTCGGAGCCGAAGGCTATGAGATCGTAGCGTCACAGATGATCCCCTCTTATCCATTTGTTTCTGATGAGTTTGTGGAATTTATCAGCAAATGTAAAGAAAAATACGGAATCGGGCCGATCTGCTATTCTGCAAATATGGATCGTGGAATGCTTAAAGACCGTGATCTTACAGAGGATGAAATGGTTGCCCGTGCGATCACGGATATTATTTCTGCCAACAAACTGGGATGTACAGTCATGAGAGAACAGTATCTGCTTTCCCCGGAAGGCCTTGCGAGAATTGCACCGATCGCAGAAGCTTACAACGTACATGTAGGTATTGAAATCCATAATCCGGAGAGTCCGATCACGCAGGTAATTCAGGATTATGTGGAAGTGATTGAAAAGACCGGAAGCAAGTATATCGGTTTTGTACCGGATTTTGGATGCTTTGCGACCAAACCGAATAAACCATACTGGGACAGAGCTCTGGCAGCAGGTGCGACGGAAGAACAGCTGCAGAAATGTGCACAGCTCCGTTATGATGATGTTCCGATGGAAGAGGCAATGAAGATCATGGCACAGGATATGGAGAAGTGTCCTGCACTTGGTGGAACATTGAACAGCATGTACGGTTTTGTGCAGTTCAGAAAGAGTTGTACAGCAGAACTGGAAGGCCTGAAGAAAATCATGCCATATTGTTTCGAAATGCATGGAAAGTGCCATTATGTGGATGAAAACCTTCATGAAGTTGCAATTCCTTATGAAGAGATCATTCCTGTAATTGCGGAATCAGAGTATGATGGATATATTGTTACAGAATATGAAGATGAAGGTGGATATGACGCTGTGGAGCAGACAACCCGTCATGTAGCTATGGTGAAAAAACTGTTGAACCAGAAGTAACAGAAAAATATGCCAGAAATGAAATATTACAGATTCGGAGTATCCTCTGAATGAAAGAAGAAAGAATGAAATTCTGGAAAATCTGCAGAAAAAACGTGCAGAAATGAAATAAAAATAATATAATATGAGATAGAAGATCAGGGTTAAATCTGGCAGAAATTGATATTGTTTCAGGATAATTTCTGCCGGATTTTTTCATATCATAGAAAATTACTCCGTAATGTTCCTATGATATAAAAAAGCCTTCCGGGCAGGATAGCACTGCAGCGGAGAGATATTATGCCGCTGAAGCGACCCGCCGCAGGGTAAGAATGGAGTATTATATGAAGAATCATACGAAACAGGAAAAATTAAAAGTAGAAGTATCCAATGTAACAGAGGAAAGAGAGCATTTTCATCAGGATATCGAATTGCTGTTTGTACTGGAGGGTAATCTGGATGTGAAAATAGGAGAACAGACTACTCATATGAAACAGGAAGATATTCTGGTGGTAAATGCAAATAAAAGGCACAGCTTTAAAGCTTCCGAGGATATTCTTCTCGCAAAACTGTATATTACATATCAGCTTGTCAGTGACATTTTTGAAAGCAATAATATCATTTTCTGGTGTGATTCCACAAAAGGAAACAATGACCGTTATGAAGAACTCAGGGATACATTAAAAAAACTTTTGAACCATTATCTCAGCACACGGGGAGGTGTTGCAAATTTCGGGCATATAGCCATGTGCTACCAGGTGATGGATCTGCTGTCTGTGCATTTCCTGGTAAGAGCCGGTGATCGTGAAGGTGAGGATGAAAATCTTAAATTTGAAAACAGGATTTCTCAGATCAATAATTATATTCGTGCAAATTATAATCAGCCGATCAGTCTGAATGATCTGGCTTCCAGGTTATATCTTTCAGAGGGATATCTGTCCAGATTCTTCAAGAAAAATTATGGAATGAATTTTGCATCTTATCTTTCAAATATCAGGCTGTATCATGCGGTAGATGATCTTTTATATACAGATCAGCCAGTGACAAGGATTGCCTATGACAACGGATTTGCAAGTGTGGCAGTATTTAATAAGGTTTTTAAAACTGCATATGGGGAAACACCGTCCGTATTTCGTAAACAGTCGAGAAAAAAACTGGAAGAAGAGAAAGAACAGAACGATACAGTTGTAGAAGAACGTCTGGAAGAGTTTTTGAGAAATGATGGAATCCGCAGAGAAGAACAGAAAGCACTTGAGACTGAGAGAACGGAATTCTCTGTTCTTACACAGGAGAGGACAGATTTCTTCTGGAATGATATGATCAATATTGGTGCGGCAGAGGATCTGCTGAAATCGGAAATACGGGAGCATATGATCTATCTGAAGGAAGCACTGCATTTCAGGTATGTGAGATTCTGGAATATTTTTTCAGATGATATGCTGATTGATATGTACGGAGAATGTGACCATTATAATTTCACCAGACTGGACTCTATTCTGGATTTTCTGATCCAGTATGGACTGAAACCACATATTGAGCTGGGAATGAAACCAAAAAGATTGTATCAGAATGTGCAGAGTGCACTTGTTTTTGAGACAAATGAGAAGGAATTTCCGGGTACTGAACAATGGAAAAGAGTTATCAATGCCCTGATGCGTCATCTGCTTCACCGCTATGGGAGGGCAGAGCTGGCACAGTGGCGGATGGAGCTGTGGTTCAGGGAGCATCCTGACCGTTATAAAACGGATATAGAAAGATACTATGAGCTGTTCGATGTAACTTATGAAATTGTTCATCGTTATTGCAGTGAGTTAAAAATGGGAGGCTGCGGATATCGGCAGGGCTATGAGAAAACGGGAGAGAAATTCTGGTTAGAATGGAAGAAGAGAAAATATTTTCCGGATTTCATTTCTTTCCTTTATTTTGCATATGAACAGGGAGAGATTTCACAGGATATATACAGTAAAAGACTTACGGACAACGAGGGTATGCTTCATACTGTAGAAAAGATGAGAGAACAGATTCCGGCAGAAATACTGCAGAAGGTTCCTCTTTATATAACAGAATGGAACCTGACAATTTCAGACCGTAATTATATGAATGATACCTGTTTTAAAGGTGCTTATATTATAAAAAATGTACTGGACTGCTATGGAATGTGCAGCAGTCTGGCTTTGTTTCAGGCAAGTGACAAGATCGCAGAATATTATGATTCCAATGAGATGCTTTATGGAGGAACCGGAATTGTTACAAGAGATGGGATCTTGAAACCAGCCGGGTTTGCCTTTGAATTTCTGAACCGTCTTCATTCATACTATATCGGAAAAGGGGAAAACTGCCTTATTACGACAGATGGCCATGGCAGCTTCGGAATTGTGTGCCATAATCAGAAAAAACTAAACTATAATTATTATCTGTCCAGAGAAAATGAAATTGACAAGCAGAATATCTGGAAATACTTCGAAGACAGAGATGCCAGAGAAATTCAGATACGTCTGACAGACATAACAGATGGAATCTACCAGATGAAAACATATAGTATCAGTGAACAGGATGGAAGTGTTTTTGATATCTGGGGAGAACTGGGATATGAGAGTGAACTGACAAGAAATGACATCAAATATTTCCGCAGAGTCTGTGAACCCAAATTAAAAATACAGAAAGTGGAAGCAAAGGACGGAAAGCTTGATATTAATATGACACTGGCGGCAAATGAAATTGCATTTATACGGCTCAAATGGTTTGCATGATAGTCTGGGAGGTCAAAAATCTACCTCTGATTTTTGACTTCTTTCATTTTAAGGATAAAACAGAGAAAAAATATGTCAGAAAAAGATAATTAAGAAGTATAAAACCGAGAAGTGAAGATATAAAAAAATCCTATAATTAAAATAACGGAGGAAAGAATATATGAAGATCAAACTTGGGATTATCGGATTTGGCGGCATGGGAAAATGGCATGCACAGAATGCACCGAGAGCCGGTGTAAAGATTGCAGCAGTATGCGATATCGCAGAAGAAAAGCAAAAAGAAGCAGTTGAAATGGGATACAGGCTTTATAAGAGTGCAGATGAACTTCTGGCAGACCCGGAGGTAAATACAGTGATTCTTACGGTGCCTAATTATTTACATAAAGACATGTGCATCAAGGCAGCAAAAGCTGGAAAGAATGTCATTACAGAAAAGCCGGCAGCTTTGAATGTACAGGAATTAGATGAGATGGAAGCGGCATGTAAAGAAGCAGGAGTATTCTTTACATCACACCAGAACCGCCGCTGGGATAAAGATATGCTGATCGTAAAGAAGGCATATGATGAAGGACTTCTTGGAAATATATTTACTGTTGAATCCAAACTGCATTCCGGAAACGGGTATATGCATGAGTGGCACCTGTATAAAAAATACGGCGGAGGTATGATCTACGACTGGGGTGTTCATCTGATCGACCAGATTCTGTTCATGATGCCGGATGCGAAAGTAAAATCAATCTATGCAGATATCAAAAATGTACTGCATGAAGAAGTGGATGACTATTTTAAGATTATCCTGAAGCTGGACAATGGTGTGACTGCACATATTGAACTGTCTACTTATATCCTGAAGTACCAGCCAAGATGGCTGGCAGCAGGCGATAAGGGAACCCTTATTGTAGATGATTTCGGATGTCATGGCAGCATTTACCGCACCGGAAAGCTTCTTGAGAAGCTTCCGCCACAGATTACGGAGACAGAGGCAGGTCCAACCAGACAGTTTGCACCTGTTCCACCTGGAGGAATTGTGGAAGAAGCACTTCCGGAAGTTGAGACGGACTGGGTAGACTTTTATAGAAATGTAGATGATGTACTGAATGGAAGAGCGGAGTCTAGGATTAAGATTCCGGAAGTAAGAAGAGTACTGTCTGTAATGGAAGCTGCCTGGAAGTCAGCAGAAACAGGAGAAGCTGTTCTGTTTGAATAAATCATTGTTCCTTTACCAATAGTAAAAAGAAAGAACTTCGTTATTTATTTGTTTGTATAAAAATGAAACAAATAAGTATGGAATTCTTTCTTTTTTTACATAAATATAAAAAAAACGAGGTCAAAAATATAATGTATAATCTTTACTTCACCTGAACTGCATATTTTGAAAATCAATAACAGGTCATAATTGACCGGTTATCTGAGTCTGTACAAGAAAGAAGTGCAAGGGGTTCATTGCTATAATTGAATCATCAAGAAAAACAAAGTTCAAGGGAGGAACAAAGATGAAAAAAAGCGAAAATCAATTATCGGTCGGCAGCTTTGTATGCTTCGGTCTGGCGGGAGCTTCAACACAGATTTTATTCCAGATAGTCAGTACATATCAGTCGGTATTTTATACGGATGTATTGGGAATATCGGCAGGAGCCATTGCTGTTATTATGATTATTGCTAAAATCTGGGATGCAATAAATGATCCGATCATGGGAGTCATTGCAGAACGTACCAAAAGTAAATGGGGACGTTTCAGACCATGGCTGCTTTGGATGACACCATTTACATTAATTACATTTGTTATGACGTTTGCAGTATGGCCGGGTAGTATGGTAACCAAAGCGTTACTTGCCGGTGTCAGCTATATCCTGTTTGGTATGGTTTATACCGCAACTGGTATACCACTTCAGTCAATGCCTACTGTTATGACAAGAATTCCGGAGGAAAGAGTAAAATTATATGCAGTATTTGGATCTGTCTCTTATGCTGCAGGTGTACTGATCGGATATATATTTACTCCGGCTGTAATGGCTGTCGGAGGAGGAAATGCCAATTCTCCAAAGGGCTATATGGTAGTATGCACAATTGTAGGTGTTGTTTCAGCAATTTTACTTTTTGTTTCATTTAAAGGAACGAAGGAAGTGGTTGTACCGGAGAAAAATACAGAGAGTCTTCCTGTAAAGGAAAGCTTTAAAATTTTTCTTAAGGATAGAAATATTATATTTTTGCTTGTAGCTATGATTGTAGCACTTACTGGTGTATTTGGCAGGGTAGGTGTGGTAGTATATTATTATATGTATGTTCTTGAGAGAATTGACATGGCTAATATCTTTATCGCACTTACAACGATTGGAATGTTGGTACCATATGCATTTTTACCGGTAATATTTAAAAAAATAGATGTGAAGAAGGCCATGTTTCTTTCATGTATTATCTGTGCTGCATCCTGTGTACTTCTGTATTTTGCAAATGGAAACATCCTGATTGTTGCAATTGGCACATTTCTGATAGGGGCTGGAAACTGGCTGACACTTGGTTCACAGACACTGGTAGCTCAGATTATTGATGATAATGAGGTTAAGCATGGTATCCGTACAGAAGGCGTGCTTGTATCAACGATTTCATTTACTACAAAATTCGCAAGTGGTGTAGGTCCGACACTGGGAGTAGTTATTATCACTGCAGTAGGATATATTCCGAATACCGTACAAACAGAAGCTGTAAAGAGCGGCATGAATTTCGTGATCAATATCGGACCGGCAATTTTCTATGTGGTTGCAGCAGTTCTGTTTATGTTTATTAAGATGACAAATAAGAAAGCCGGGGAAAATGCCAATATTCTTGTGGAGAGAAACAAAGAAAAGGTTGAGTCATTATGAAGCTGATATTATCGGAAATATTTGGAGATCATATGGTTCTGCAAAGGGAAAAGACAGTCATGATCTGGGGACAGGGAATTCCTTCAGAGACAGTCACTGTTGGTATTCAGGGGCAGAAGGTAACTGTTAAAATAGCAGAAAATGGAACCTGGAGAGCAGAAATATCTGCTCTCCAGACTTCTTATAATGAACAAATGACAATAGAGAGCGCGGGTAGTTGTATCGTGCTTCATGATATAGCTGTCGGAGAGGTGTGGCTTGCAGGCGGACAATCAAATATGGAATTTTTTATGCGTTATGATAAGGAATTCCGGAAAAGTGTGAAGGAATGTGAAGATCCTGCTATAAGATTTTTTGATTACCCGGTGGTGACAACAGAAAAAGACAGACAGATGAAGGATTATTCGGATTTTGGATATTGGAGAACCTGTGATGCGGATAATCTGCAGTTTTTTAGTGCTGTAGGGTATTATTTTGCAAAAAAGTTGAGTGAAACACTTCATGTTCCAATTGGTATTATAGGATGTAATTGCGGAGGGACGAGAAGCTGTTGCTGGATGGATGAGGAAACTTTGAAAGAATGTGGACCGGTCTGGATCAGTGATTATCAAAAAGGAATAGAAAATATCGGTGACCTTGTGCTTGCAGAAGAGAATTACCGCAAAAATCCAATGACAGATAAAGCACATCCATTTTTAAACCCATTTGCCGACAGGATGATGTACGGTGTGTCGAAAGAGGAGCTGGTCGGGATGCTGGCAGGTCTTGCAGAAAATGCGGATGGAGAGAATCCGAATCCAATCGGGCCATGGCATGAGTGGAGACCGAATGGTCTTTATCATACGATGCTGGAACATGTGATGCCTTATACCATTCGTGGTGTAATCTGGTATCAGGGTGAAAGCGATGAAGATCATCCGGAACTGTATGATAGTATGATGAAAGCACTGATCGGACTCTGGAGAAAAAAATGGGGAGAGGAGATTCCGTTTATTACAACACAATTAGCACCATATGGAGAAATTATAGGAACAGGTGGCAGGTATTATCCAATTCTCAGAGCCATGCAGGAAAAAACGGCAGATGAAGTGCCGGGTGTATATCTGGCATCTATCGGCGATGTGGGAATGGAGCATGATATACATCCGAAAGAAAAGCAGCCGGTAGGAAACCGGCTGGCGCTTCTGGCCTTGGGACATGTATATGGAAAGGATATTCTTTGTGAAGCACCGCGGGCAGAAGCAGCCAGTAAATCAGATGATACCATAGCAATAGAATTCAAATTCGCAGAAGGCGGACTTGAGATAAAGGGCGATAAAGTAAATGCAATATGCATTTACAGGAATGGTGTGCCTGTTCCCGAAAATGAATATACATGTAATGTTAAATGGAATATACTGAATATTGTTTTTAACTCAGATAATCTGGACAAAGATGGACATTTTAGAGTGGAATTTGCCAAAACACCGTATTATGAGGTGAATCTGTATAACAAAGCAGATATACCGGCAAAGCCATTTACGATTGAAATATGAGAAAGGACAGAAATAGATATGAATACACAGATTCTTACAAATAAAGGTGTGGTTCAGGGTATCCCGGAGGATGGATATGTACTTTTCAAGGGGATTCCATATGCGAAACCGCCAATAGGAGATTTAAGATGGAAGAGACCGGAAGAGATTGAATCCTGGGATGGAGTATACATGGCTGATAAATGGCCTTCAATGTGTATGCAGATACTGCCTTCACCAGATAACCCGATGATGGGACCGTATCATGCGGAATTTTACAGCAATCCGGAGTTTATGCCGCCAATGAGCGAAGATTGTCTGTATCTGAATATCTGGATGCCGGATCATAAAGAGGGAGAAAAGCTTCCGGTGGCTTTCTGGATTCACGGTGGCGGCTTTGGCGGCGGTTTCTCCAGTGAAGTTGAGTTTGACGGAGAAGCTTATGCAAAAAGAGGTGTGATGCTTGTGTCTGTTGCCTATCGTACCAATATTTTCGGATTCTTTGCGCATCCATGGCTTGATATGGAGAATGAAGAAGGTATTTCGGGAAATTATGGAATCTATGATCAGTTGATGGCTCTTAACTGGGTATATGAAAATATTGAAGCGTTTGGAGGAAATAAAAACAATATAACGATCTTTGGACAGTCAGCAGGAGCTATGAGTACTCAGATTATGGTGTCAAGTGAACTGACAGGGAATATACCGGCAAAGGCAATTTTACAAAGCGGCATTACATGTGATTGCCGGTTTTTATATACGCCTACACTGAAAGAGGAAGAAGAAATCGGAGAGATGTTTGTAAATATTTCAGGAACTGACAGTATAGAGGAACTCAGAAAACTTCCGGCAGAGGAGATACTGAAGCTTAAAGTGGAACTTGATCCGAAACTCTGGCAGTTGGGCAAAGGTCTGGTACTGGTGCCGAACGTAGATGGTGTTGTGCTTAAGGAAACTGTAGGAGAAGCATACAGGAATGGTCATATGAAAAAGATACCGTATATATGTGGAGTTGTTACCGATGACCTGGCTTCAACTCCAGAGGAAATTAAAGAAAAGAAAACCGGTATCCTTATGGAAGATTGCAAACATTGGGCACTGAAAACGGAAGAACTGGGACAGAATACATACATCTATCATTTTAACCATGATGTACCGGGAGAAGGCTGTCCGGCTTTTCATTCTTCAGAAATATGGTACACATTTGGAACGATAGGAAGAAATATTCTGCCTGTGACGGAGGAAGACTATGCTCTCAGTGACAAAATGGTGGATATGTGGACGAATTTTATGAAGTATGATTCTCCTGATCCGGATGGTTCATATGAATGGAAAGCGTACAGAAAGACGGTGCCTTATATAAAGGTATTTGAATAAGAATCTGACGGATGGAGGATAAAAGATGAAAAAATATGCATTTGGTGTGGACATCGGTGGAACAACAGTAAAAATGGGATTATTTGAAACGATGGGAACCTTGCTGGATACCTGGGAGATCCCGACCAGAACACAGGAAAACGGAAGATATATTCTTCCTGACATTGCAGATGCAGTAGAGAGCAAAATGGAAGAGAAGAAGATTTCCCGCTTGGATATTGAAGGAATCGGAATGGGCGTTCCAGGACCGGTCAGCCCGGATGGAACAGTTCTGAAATGTGTAAACCTTGGATGGGGAGTATTTAATGTCGAAGAAGAATTAAACCGCCTGACAGGATTTAAAGTAAAAGCCGGAAATGATGCAAATGTAGCAGCACTCGGTGAAATGTGGCAGGGTGGTGGAAAGGGATACAGAAATCTTGTGATGGTCACACTTGGAACCGGTGTCGGCGGTGGTGTTATTATTGATGGAAAAATTCTCCCTGGCGCAGCTGGCGCGGCAGGAGAAATCGGTCATATTCCAATGCGGGATGATGAAACAGAAACCTGCGGATGCGGAAAGAAAGGATGTCTGGAGCAGTATGCCTCTGCAACAGGAATCGTCCGTCTGACCAGAAGATATCTGGAAGCACATAAAGACGAACATGTATTTACAATGCTGAAAGATAACTATACAGCAAAAGATATCTTCGACGCAGCCAAACTGGGAGACAAAATCGCCCTTGCTATGGTGGATGAAGTCGGTCTCATGCTCGGAAAAGCACTGGCATCCATCGCCTGCGTGGTAAATCCTGAAGCATTTGTAATTGGCGGCGGAATGGCAAAAGCAGGGGAAATCCTGCTGAATGCGATCCGCAAATATTACACAGAATATGCATTTCATGCAGCACGTGATACTGTATTCAAAGAAGCTGAATTGAGTAATAATGCCGGAATTTATGGTGGTGTGAGACTGGTTCTGGAGTAAGTAATAACAATGTTGTAAAAATTAGAAAGATAAGACCTGGGGTGTGAGACTTCGGGTCTTTTTTTGTAAGCGAGAAAAACATTGCGGGGGCAAAAATTATATATATTTTTTTGACCTTTTTTTAATACCTGAAGAAAAAAAGATTAAAAAATCATTTTTATTATCTAAAAGACGACAACTGATGAGAAGAAAACAAAGCATTTATTGTGTAAAATGTAATCACATTCAGAGAGAACAAGAAAATAAAAAAACTGATTATATTAATCAATCAGACAAAATAGGCGAAGAAATAAGAGAAGGGAGAACCGAAAACTATGATGAAATTTGGTTTATTGACAGCAATCTGCGAGGGCATGACATTTGAGGAAGTTGTAGATTTTGCAGCAGAGAACAATCTGGAGTGTCTGGAGGTTGCATGCTGGCCGCAGGGTGGTGCGAAGAGAAGATATGCAGGTGTCAGCCATATTGATGTGGCAAACCTTGATGAAGCAAAAGCTGCTGAGATCAACAAACTCTGTGAAGAAAAAGGAGTACAGATTTCCTCACTTGCCTACTATCCAAACCCACTGGATCCGGATGAGGAGAAGAGAAACAGCTACATCAGCCATATCTACAAACTGATGGATGCTTCCGCATTACTTGGAGTAAACATGATCACAACCTTTATCGGACGTGACTCCAGCAAAAATGTAGACGAAAACATGGAACTGGTAAAAGAAATCTGGACACCAATCGTTCGCTATGCAGAAGAAAAAGGTGTAAAGATCGCGATTGAAAACTGTCCGATGCTCTTTACAAATGATGAATGGCCGGGCGGACAGAACATTATGTCCACACCTGCAAACTGGAGAAGAGTATTCGAAATCCTTGACAGCCCGAACCTTGGTATCAATTACGATCCGTCACATTTTGTATGGCAGCAGATTGATTACATCAAACCGATTTATGAATTCAAAGATAAGATTTTCCACGTACATTACAAAGATATCAAGGTATTCAAAGATAAACTGGCAGATGTAGGTGTTATGGCAACTCCATTACAGTACATGTCACCGAAACTTCCGGGACTTGGAGATGTAGACTGGGGTAAATATGTATCTGCATTGACAGACATCGGATTCAACGGATGCTCCGTAATCGAAGTTGAGGATAAAGCTTTTGAGGAAGATCTTGACAGTGCAAAACGTGCAATCTTATTAAGTGCGAAATACCTGAGAAACTTTGTTGGTTAAGTAAAATGCATTTCGGAATCTTTCCGGCATTTCTTTTTGCAAAATCAGGCACAGAAAGATTCCGATAGTACGTAGGAAAAGGAGAAGAATATAAAGATGAAGAGAAAAGCATTGGCGATTTTGACAGCAGCCGCAATGGCAGCAGGAAGCCTCAGCGCGGGTGTATGCGTATATGCAGCAGATGACACTACACATATTTATGTACTGACAGCACCGGAAGACCATGGCTGGACAGGTTCCGTTGCAACTTTCGCAAAAGAGAAAGTAGAAGAAGTAAACAAAGACGGAAAATACACAGCAGAATTGATCACATCTGCAAATGCAGCAGAGCAGATTGTTAACATCGAAGATATCGTAGCTGCCGGAGATGACAATATCGCAGTTGTTATCCAGCCAATCGATGACACTGTTCAGTCTGCAATCCAGGAACTGGTAGACGCAGAGATTCCTTATGTAGCATTTGACCGTATCATTGACGGTGTTTCTTCAAGTGCCGTATCTAATGTAAAAGGTGACAATGAGGGAATCGGAGCAGCAGCCGCAGCATATTTCGTATCTGAGGGAATGACACCGGGTGAAGCTGTTTATGTATACGAAGGAGATACTTCTTCCGTAACAACACTTCGTGATAACGGATTCACAGAATATCTGACAGGTGAGCTGGAATACAACGGTGAAACAATCGCAGATGATAAGAAATGGACAGAGGATGATTTAAAATCCATCACCTATTCCGGAGCAATGAACTGGAGCCGTTCTGATACAAAGACTTCTTTTGAATCTCTTCTTGGCGACAGCGCAAACGCAGATATTAAATGGTTCTACACAGAAGATGATGAACTTGCAATGGGAATCCTGGAAGCACTTCAGGGTGGTGGGATCGATGACGCTGCGAAAGAAACATTCCTTGGAAACAAACCATACATCACAGGATGTGGCGGACTTGACGAACTGTATGCAGTTATGAGAGGTGAAAGCTTCCAGGATATTGCAGAGCAGTGCGGTGGAATCGTTTCCGTAACTTACAGCCCTGCAATGATCCAGACTGCAATCCAGGATATGGCAGATTATCTTGATGGTGAAGAAGTAGAGCAGGATCATGTGATCGCATGCGAGATCGTAAATTCTGACAATGTAAAGGATTATCCATCATTCTAACCGAATCAAGTAAGTCCTCCTGTTTCAATTGCGAAAGGCAATAAGTAGTGGGTGGGGACTTGCTTGATTCGGTTAAACTTTAAGTCATATTTTTTAACACAGTGGGGCCGTCCCTTAATCGCCCTTAATGGGGCGGCCCCATATGGGCGTTTACAGGTAATTGGATATCAGGGAAAATGGTACTGACATTTTGTTTAAGTTGGAGGAGAAAAAATGAGCCTGTTGTGCATGAAGGATATCTGCAAATCATTTAACGGGATCCCCGTCCTGAAGCAGGTAGAGCTGACGATAGAAAAAGGGGAAGTCCATGCGCTGCTGGGAGAAAATGGTGCCGGAAAATCAACGCTGATGAACATTCTTGCCGGTGTTTTTCCGGCAGACAGTGGCGAACTGGAGTTTGACGAAAAAAAGATAAGAAAAATAACGATCCACCAGTCTGAACAGATGGGAATTGCATTCGTCCATCAGGAACTGAACCTGTTTAATGACCTGAAAGTCTATGAGAACATTTTTCTTATGAAAGAATATAAAAAGAAAACCGGTGCACTGGACAAGAAGCGGATGATCCGGGAAACACAGCAGCTCTTTACAGAACTTGGAGTAGAAATCGATCCGGAAGAAAAGGTTGAAAACCTGAAGACCAGCCAGAAACAGCTGCTGGAAATTTCCAAAGCACTGTTCTTCCAGGCGAAACTGCTGATCCTGGATGAGCCGACGACCTCACTGAATAATGATGAGGTAGAGCACCTGTTCCAGATCATCCGCCGTCTGAAAGAGAAAGGCACTGCATTCATATTTATTTCCCATAAGATGCCGGAAATCTTCCAGATTGCTGACCGATATACCGTATTGCGAAACGGTGAGTTTGTAAAAAGCGGAAAGATCTCTGAAGTTACCCAGGAAGAGGTAACAGGTCTGATGGTTGGAGAGAAGTTTTCACACCAGGAAGTTTATCAGAGAAGAGAATCAGGGGAAAATATCCTGGAATTAAACGGACTGTCCGGCCATGGATTTTCCAATGTAAATCTTACAGTAAAGAAGGGCAGCATCGTAGGCCTGACCGGTCTGCAGGGATCAGGAAGCAGCGAACTGCTTCAGGGACTTTTCGGGGCAGTACCGGTGACAGGCGGAACTCTGAAAGTCTCTGGGAAAGAATGCAGGATACATAGTATTCAGGGAGCCATGAAAGCAGGCATCGCCATGCTGGCTTCCAACCGAAAAGAGAATTCCGTGATCCCGGATATGAGCATTCTGGAAAATATGTATCTCTCAGAACAGGTCCTCTCAGCCGGACATCCGCTGATCTCTGCCGGGAAAGAAAGAGAACGTTATGAGAAATACAAAAAGATGCTGTCCATAAAAGCCACAGACCCAAAAGACCCGATTACATCCTTAAGCGGCGGAAACCAGCAGAACGTTTTTCTCGCCCGCTGGTTAAATACAGAGGCAGACATTCTCCTGTTAGATAACCCGACACAGGGAATCGACGTAGGAGCCAAAGCAGAGATCTATAAACTGATCCTGAAACTGGCAGATGCCGGAAAAACAATCCTGATCAACACACTGGAGATCCCGGAACTTGCCAAAGTAGCAGACTGCTGTGCTGTATTTTATGAAGGAACGATCATAAAGATGTTACAGCACGAAGAAATCGATGAAAAAACAGTGATGCTGTATTCCACAAATGCAGCGCAGAAGGGAGAATCATAATGAATAAGAAAAAATCAGCTTCTGCAGGAATCATGAGCTTCTGCGGAGAATACAGCTATATTTTAGTGTTTATTGCAATCTTTATCGTGTATGCGTTTACATCCAGCGGACTTACCTGGAGTGGTGTTATGAACGTATTCCGTCATTCCGCAGTCATCGGAATTATCGGAATCGGTATGGGACTTGTCTGCCTGACAGGAGAGATTGATCTGTCAGTAGGTGCCATGCTGGCATTGGACGGCGGATTTTCTGTTATTATTTTCAACATGACAGATAATATTCTGCTGACATTTTTGTTTGCAATCGTATTTGGCGCTTTTTGTGGTCTGGTAAACGGAGTGATGGTAGGTCTGGTGGAAATGCCGGCATTTATCGTAACTCTGGCAACGATGTTGATGTATCGTTCTTTTGCACAGTATTTCTGCCAGCATGTGGATAAAGCACTTATTGGAAACGGAAGCTCTGTGTATAAGATGGCAAATGATAAGAGTTCTTATCAGATGCTCTACAACATGGGAAATGGAAAAGCAGCCAGCATCCCGTATGTGGGAATCGTTCTGATCGTGCTGACTGCTTTGTTTGTATTTATTACCACAAGTACCAAGTATGGAAAGAAAGTCTACGCAGTAGGAAGCAACCTGAAAGGTGCGAGAATGGCAGGCATCAATGTCGCTGCCATGAAGATATCCGTATTTGCGATCTGTGGTGCGCTGGCAGGTGTGGCTGCGTTTCTCTGGATTGCAATGAATGCATCAGCAGACCCGGCAACAACAGGAACCAGCTATGAAATGTACGCTATCGCAGCAGTCGTTCTCGGTGGTATCAGTATGTCCGGTGGCAAAGGAAGATGTCTGGGAATCCTGTTTGGAGCCATGTCCTATACGGTTATTGATAAGATTATCATCAGCCTGAAGATGGATTCTCTGATCAATAATGCGATCAAAGGAATGATCCTGCTGGTCGTAATCATGATCCAGGTAGCAGGACCGAAGCTTCGCGGAAGAATTTTGCAGTAAATTTTGACATATTTTGCATGAAAAAAATTTCAGAGTCAAGCGGATATTCGCAATTGAAGCAGGGGAGATTTTCGTGTAAAATAAAATTATCGTAACTGTTCAGTACCTTCACAGTTACGAGTCAAAATCCATTGAAAATCCATTGAAAATCGCCTGCGGCGATGGGATTTTGG
>CAVCYJ010000022.1:0-23798 GCA_963605995.1 Holdemanella biformis
TTTTGAACCTCCTGCTTTTTTGATGAAATGTTTCATACGCATAGCTTTTCCAGATACTTCAATGAATATGCACTGTGTACAGACCTTTCTATTTCTTTCCAAATATCCGGTTCAGTGTCTTTGTAAGTATTGCCATATCAATCGGTTTCGCAATATGTCCGTTCATTCCGGCTTCAAATGACTGTTTTCTGTCTTCATCAAAAGCATTAGCTGTCATGGCAACGATAGGAATATTCGCCTTTTTATTATTTTTCAGGGTACGGATTTCTCTGGTAGCTGTATAACCGTCCATCCTTGGCATCTGAATATCCATAAAGATCAGATCGTATTGATCCTCCTCAACACGATCCATGATATTGACTGCCTCAATACCATCCCTGGCTGTGTCAACTTCAATCCCGACATCTTCCAGAATAATCATGGCTATTTCTCTGTTCAGATCATTATCCTCCACCAGAAGTACCCGTTTTCCGCTGTAATCGTATTCTGGTTCCGGTGCCTTTTCTGTCTCTGTGACATCCATAATCTGTCTGGTCAGTACTTCTCTTAATTCAGACATAAAGATCGGTTTTGCCACAAAGGCAGTAACACCGGCTGCTCTTGCCTCTTCTTCAAAGTCCGACCACTCATAAGCAGTCAGTACAATGATCGGTACTTCATTCCCGATGACTTTGCGTATCTGACGGACAGTTTCGATTCCATTCATATCCGGCATCAGATAGTCAATAATATAGGCTTTGTATTCGTCTTTGATCTCTTCCGCTTCTTTTGCACGGATGATCGCTTCTCTTCCGGAAGTTGACCAGTCCGGACGCATTTCAATGCTGCGCAGCATCTTGCTGACGCTCTGACAGGTGTTGATATCATCATCAACAACAAGTGCCCTGGCACCTCTAAATTCCTCGATCGGCATATAATGTACTGCATTTTCTGCCAGTTTGAAGTCAACTGTAACCACAAATTCCGTACCCCTGCCCAGTTCGCTTTTCACTGTAATGCTGCCATTCATCAGATCTACTATATTCTTCGCGATCGACATTCCAAGACCAGTCCCCTGGATTCCACTGACAGTAGAAGAACGCTCTCTTGTAAATGCATCAAATACGTGCTCTGCAAACTCCGGTGACATCCCCATACCATTATCCCGGATACGAAATTCATAGGTTGTATAACCCTTTATGCTGCAGGGCTTCTCTGTCACGCAGATCATAATACTTCCGCCAAATCCGGTGTATTTGATAGCATTGCTGACAATATTTAATAAAACCTGATCCAATCTCAGCTTATCCGTCACTACGTCTTCATTGATAACATCCATGGAATCAATATACAGGCTCTGCTGTTTTGCTGCCACCTGACCCTGGATGATCGTGCGGAGATCATGCAGGATATCCGGAATATGTACGACATTTTCTTCCAGCTTCACTGTTCCGCTTTCAATCCGGCTCATATCAAGAATTTCGTTTATCAGACCTAAAAGATGTGTACTGGACGTATGGATCTTTCTCAGATACTCCTGCACCTGTTCCCTGTTTTCAATACGTGTCTGTGCCAGTGCCGTGAATCCTATGATTGCATTCATCGGTGTGCGGATATCATGGGACATATTGTTGAGAAATGTGGTTTTGGCGCGACTTGCATGCTTCGCCATCAGAAGTGCATCTCTTAAAGCATTCTCCTGGCTGATCTGCTTTTCCACAATGTCATGTACATTCCTGAAACCAAGCACAAGGTAGTCTTTTCCATCAGCTGAAGTAAATTTGGCAGAATTTAACTGCCAGTGTTCTCTCTCTCCCCGAAAAATCCGTTCATAATTCAGTGAATGGATTCCTGTATCAGGAGTCTCCGCAAGCATGTTCTCAAGCTTTGCATGCTTTCTGAACCCTTCTCTGTCTTCTTCGGCCACAAAATGATCAATATACGCATAAATGGCATCTTCATATTTTTCATAGACCAGTGTTTTCTTATAAATCGTTTCATTGGCACCACTTTTATCATCTTTGAATACCGTCCACAATCCCGTCTCACAGTCCACCAGATAAAGTGCCGTGTATTCACTTCCCAGCGCATTGATGACCTGCATCTGTTTTTTCATTTCATTCCGAAATGCTTCTTCTTTCTCTCTTTGTTTCTTTTCTTCCGCAAGATGCTCCTGTATGATTGCTTCTATATTCTGAAATCCGGCTATCACATAACCGGGTTTGCTCATTTTGCTGATATTAAACTGATAATTGATCACCTTTCCATCTACCAGCATACGGTAATTGCCGCTGTACTCATCCCGACCGGCAAATATTTTTCTGAGATTGTCACAGCTTAAAGCCTTCGTTAACATAGTCTGGTCGTCCGGATGCACAGCTTCCGCGATCCATTCATTCAGAAAACTCTCATAGGGAAAGCTCTGGTTCATCACAGCATCAATACGGTCATCACTGTATTCATCCTCAAATTTTATTACCTTTGCAGTTCTCCTGTTCAGATTCACCAGATATACATTCCTGAAATTTCTGGAAAGAGTCTGAGCAATCGCCAGTTGCTCCATGGCATAGGTTTTCTGCTCGTTGATATCACGTACAGACATCAGTACGTGTGTTGTCGTTCCGTCATCTCTCCGTGTCTTTACGATAAATTTGCAGTTATACCATTTTCCGCTGATGGCTTTCAGTTCCATCTGTATAAACTGCTTTCCCCTCAGACGGTCACTCAGAGTTGTAAAATCAACAAATGCTTCCACCTCCTGGCTGTCATTCTGAAAAACATTCTTACTCAACAGCAGTTCTTTCAGCTGCTCTGTCGTTCCAATCTTACCTTTCCTCACAAACTGATTGTCCGGTCCTGACACCAGCTCATAGGTCATATGTTCCAGATCAATATCCGCGATCTCCTTGTACAGCGAACTGATCGCTGAGAGTTTATCATAGCTGTCCTGAAGCTTGACCAGTGTCTCCTCCAGACGTTTCTGATTTTCCTGCTCCCTTCGTACCTGTTCACTGATCGGCAGGATGCCAAGCACAACTTTAAAGCTTTCCTCATCGGAATACAGCCGTACCGCCTTAATGGAAAAATATTCATTCATGGCCTGGGTATGGATCGTGCGATGACGGAGTTCAAAACTGTCCTGCACAGAAAGTATCCGCATCAGTCCATCAGGAAGCAGCTTTTCCAGATAGTCCGGTGCTGATTCTTTTATAACAACATGCTCATAAAAATACCGCATTCTTGCAGAATACGACTTTTTCATTTTCTGCGGCAAAGCTTTTTCCGACATGGCCGAATGGCTGAACGGACTGCACTTGACAGTTTCTATCGTATCCTTCCTGAGATCACACAGGAATACAACTGAATAATCAAGGCACAACGCATCCAGCAGCGTACTTTTTCTGATTTCTTCTTCACACTCTGACCGGGAATCTGTCAATGACCCCATAAGCTGTTCATACAACCCTTTTCTGGCATCTCCCATGATGCAAAAGCAATAACCCGGCTGTCCGGATGGTATGACATTCAGATGCAGACAGGTTCCCGACTCCTCCGAAAACTCCTCAAGCTCTGTCTCCTCGTTCTGCCAGGCAGCACGGTAATAAACAGAAAGCCACTTTGGATTTCCTCCCGGATATATTTCCGAAAACCGATGCCCCATGATGCGCTCCTTTGAAAGATGTCCCAGATTTGCCACCACATCATTACAATAAGCGTATATCCAGTCGTATGGTTCACCGGCTTCATTCAGTTCTACTTTTATGATACAGAATCCTTTCTCGCTGTTGTCCATCATCTTCAGAAAAAAACAGTTTGTCAGTTCCTGCACACTTTCAGAAATTACATATTCTGTTTCCGGCTCTTCTCTCTTTATTCTTATTCCATTTTTCTCCCATTCCTCTTGCATATCAATTCCTCTTTTCCACACTTTTACAGATTTTTGTAAATCCGAAAAAAGCTGGTCACCATTCACATTCTCTCATCAAACGTGCATGCTCCGTCAGACAGTGCCTGATTGCCCTGACCAGTTTCCCGTTATCAACCGGTTTTGCGATATGCAGATCAATTCCTGCCCTTCTGCTGCTTACGATATCTTCTGCAAATGCATTCGCCGACATTGCTATGATCGGAATCTTTCCGGCATCCTCCCTTTCCAGCATCCGGATTTTTCTGGCTGCATCCCATCCATTCATTTTCGGCATCATGATATCCATAAAAATCACATCATAATATCCCTCTGCCGAACACTGGAACATGGAAACAGCTTCTGCTCCATCCCGGGCACATTCTACTTGCAGACCATTATCTTCCAGAATAAATTTCGCGATTTCCATATTTAGTTCATTATCCTCAGCGATAAGCACACGCAGACCTGCAATGGATATGCTTTCGTAATCTACAGCCTCACCGATCACATCCGAATGCCCTATCTCAAACGGAATCCTGACGAGCACAGTAGTTCCAGCACCTTTCTCACTGTGGATATCAATCGTCCCCTGCAGACGGTCTACCATTTTCTTTGCCAGAGCAAGTCCCAGACCGGTTCCTGCATACTGTGTCCTGCTCGTTTCATTTTCCTGTGAAAACATATCAAATGCATGGCTGACAAAATCTTTGCTCATTCCGATTCCATAATCTCTGCAGCCAAACTCAAACACAGAGTGTTTTTCATCAACTTTTTCTTCCCGTGTCCAGAATTCTATCCGGCTGCCGTGTTTTGAAAATTTTATGGCATTATCTACGATGATCTCCAGTATTCTGCTTGTATAGATCGGATTACCGATCAGATACTGATGCTCATAGGAAGTTTTTTCCCAGACAGGTACATATTCTATCCGTTTTTCGAAAGCTTTCTTTTCTGATGCCTCCATCCCTGTTTTCAGCATATAAGTAATATTGAAATTTATAAACGGGACATCTTCTTCATCAGCTTCCAGTTTATTCATATCCAGCACATCATTTACCAGTGATAACAGGTATTTTGATGTCTCTTTTACTTTATTCCAGCAGTATTTCTGTGTTTTTGGATTGTCCGGTTCACTCTCTGCCAGGTCGATCATCCCGAGGATTCCATTCATAGGAGTACGGATATCATGGCTCATATTCGATAAGAATCTGCTCTTTTCAGCAGCCTCCATTCTTGCCCGTTCAGCATTTAATTTCAGATATTGTTCTTTCTTCTTGATCTCACTGATTTCCCTGATAATGCAGAGAACATGTGTCACATTGCCTTTTTCATCTCTTTTTTTGACAACAAAACACATTCTGCTCCAGTTTCCGTCTTTTAACCGATACTCAAACTCTGTCGTCTCTCCCTCACCGATACGGCTGGCAAGTGTGGACATATCTGTAAATCTCAGAAAATCTTCCTGATATTCCGTAGCTACTCTTTTCTCACACATCAGTCTGGCATTATCCGATGGCCTGCCTGTCCTGTTTCCTTCCTGTGTATGGAACTCTTCCAGACCTGTGATCTCTTCGTAATAATCCGCTCTGATATCTATTCTGGAAATATATTGATAGATCTTTCCTATTGCTGTGATAATCTCATGCTGAAGTTCTGAAATATGCGCAGTCTCCCGCAGTTCGTCATTGGAATGCCTGACTGCTGTAAAGGCTTCTGCCAATTGTCTCTGCCGTTCATATTCTCTCGCCTGTTCCCCTTCAGGGATTGATTCCTCCGTAAATATCCAAAGGGAAAGAGGTTCATCTTCCCGGTGTGCAGAATACTGTTTTATCTGTAATCCTACAAAACTCCCGTCCTTTTTGTAATAGGAAAAACGCAGCGTTTTTCCTGTCTGCAGACTTTTGTAAATTTCTGTATAATCCAGCACATGGTCAATAATCCCACGGCATTCCTCTGCCACAAATTCATCTCGGTAAATACGCATTGATTCTGAATATTTTCCGTCTTTTTTCTTCACGATTTCCCGGAAATAGTCCGGTCCGATAATATCACGGAAGTTATCCGTTTCTCTGTCAAGTATATAGACTCCGATAAATTCAGGGGCAAGGCTCTTTAATAACTGTTCCGCATCCAGTTTTTCTGCTATAAGCTGTTTCGCTGCCGGAATTTTACTGTTTTTTTCTTTCTGTATCTCATGTACACAATAGCTTTCTACTCTGTTGTCTTTTTCCAACCTGTACCCTCCCTTAATTTCCCTTCTCTGCATCTTTAGAAATATTTTTGCAGAAGCAAAAACAGCTGCTCCATATCTACAGGCTTTGCAACATGCTCATTCATACCGGCATTCAATGCTTTCTGTTTATCCTCCGCATAAGCATTTGCTGTCAACGCAATGATCGGTATCTTTTTTGCATCCTTTCGTTCAAGCCTCCGTATAGCTTTTGTAGCTTCATAACCGTTCATTTCCGGCATCATGATATCCATCAGGATAAAATCAAAATACTGCAGTTCTGATTCCTTAAAAACTTCAAATGCCTGACGTCCATTTTCCACCATAACTGTTTCCATTCCCGCATCTTCAAGCACAAATTGAAGGATTTCTGCATTTAATGCATTATCTTCTGCTGCAAGAACCTTTTTTCCGCTCAGACTGCTGTTATGGTCAGATAATTTTTCTTCGGACTGCTCCTGATAGTCTGTATCTATTTCAAAGGTAAGAACGAAGATGAAGCTGCTTCCTTCCCCCAGCCGGCTTTCAATATGAATACTTCCATCCATGGTGTCCACCAGTTTCTTTACAATGGAAAGCCCCAGGCCGGTGCCCTTCAGTTCTCCGTGCTTATCCTGATTCTCCTGCGAAAATGCCTCAAACGCATGCTTCTGGAAATCTTCACTCATACCGATTCCTGTATCTTTCACCTCAAATTTACAGGTGACCGTCTTCTCTGTCTGTTTCAGAATTTCTGCCGTTACCTCCACCCTGCCATCCGGTCTGTTATATTTGATGGCATTTCCGATGATATTCATAAAAATCTGCCGCAGATGAAGCGGACTCGTAAATACACGGGGCGGGGCAAACCGATCCAGACCGGAAGCATCCAGCGTAATCCCCTGTTCGTTAGCCCTGGCTTCCATTATATCCTTACAGTTATCAATGATCTCTCTCAGATAGACAGACTCCTTCACAAGATACACCTTTCCGGATTCCAGCTTGCTCATATTCAGTATATCATTGATCAGTGACAGCAGATATTCTGATGCCATATGTATTTTCCGGTGATATTTGCGGATCATCTCCGGGTCATCCACAAACCGGTCTGAAATATCCAGAAGACCGATAATCCCATTCATCGGTGTACGGATATCATGGCTCATCCGTGTGAGAAAATCACTCCTCGCCTCATTGGCCAGCCGCAGTTCTTCATTCTTTAACCGCATCCTTTGGACATAATAGATTCCAAAACACAACAGTGCCAGCGCAATCGACAACAGGGAAACGATTATTATCGTCTGGATCGGATGTGTCTGGATAAACGCAGAAACTGACATCTGATCCACATGAACACTGCCGTCATCCAGATAATTTGTTTTCTCCACATCTGTCAGACTGCAAATATATGCGTTAAACAACTTCAGCAGCCTGAAATCACATGCTTGTGATAATGCCACACAGATATTCTGCGTTTCTCCTGTCAGCAATGTCACATTCAGTGAACTCCGTCCGTCATGAGTATAATATTCCAGAATAGAACGGTCACCGATCGCCACATCCACCTCCCCTGTTTTTACAGCATTGAGACATTCTTCCGTATTGTCGTACAGTTCAACCTTCTGGTATCCGGATGTATCGATCAGTGATTCTGCCCCCGTCACCATAGCCACTGTTTCTCTTTTTGTTTCCGACTCCCGGTAAGCAAGCAGGAAATTGGATTCCATAATCTTCTCGCTGGTGATAAAGCCAACTGAAGTACAATATTCTGATGTAAACGGCATTCCGATCAGCATATCATAATCCGACTGCGCCAGCAGGTTTTCCGCTTCCTCACGGTTCTGGCAGAAGGTATATTCCGTTGTAATATTACTTTGAGCTGCGAAATTGTCTATAATGGAAACCAGCATGCCAACTGCCTGTCCGTCCTTCTGAAACACATATGGACCATCATGATCCACACACAGTATACGCAGCGTATCCACAGATTCCAGGAATTCCTTCTGGCTGTCTGTAAGCGTAAATTCCGTGTTAACACTGCTGAAATATTTTTCAAACAGCTCACTCTGAAAGTTTGGCTGTATCTGATTCAGTTTGGCGATAGCATCATCCATCTGTTCCACCAGAGCTGTATTTCCTTTGGCAGCCGCGAAATAATAGGGACGGGGAGCAAATCTCTTCACGATCCGCGTACCTTTGACAGGTGAAAGAGAAATACCGGAAATCACATCCACTTCTCCGTTTTTCAGAGCTGTCAGGAGTGCCTCGTCACTTTCATAATAGCTAAATTCATACTCTGCCTTCTGTGCATTAAGATATTCCTGCACTTCTTTATTTCTGTTTTCTGCTTTTTTCAACAATCCCACATGCAGTGGTGTCTCCAAAAATATATTTTCATTTCCAAGAGTGCTGGTACTTAATGCGCAGAGGGTGGTATATACTGATCCATAGCTTAATTCCGGATATGCAAACTGTTCTTTCGTAAAATCAGCTTTCAGTAATGGTCCCAAAAGATCAATTTTTCCTGTCTTCAGGTCACTGATGGCATCCTCAAGTGCCTGATTTTCATCTTCCGCCTCATACCCCACATATTCCAGTTTCCATCCGGTAAATTCAGACAGTTTTTCCAGATACTCGCAATTATAGCCGCTTGGACCGCCATCCTCCTGTACAGAAAAAGCCACACGGATTACCTGTTGTTCTTTCGTTTCTCCGGCAGACACGCAAACCGGAAACAGTATACACATGCAGCAGATCACAAGTACCCTGTATAATACCCTGTATGTTTTTTTTATTTTGTCTGTCATCACTTCTGTTTTTTCGTACATCCGGTCCATTTCCTTCTGTTTCATTTATTTTTGTAATAATATTATATCCAACATATCCGCTATTTTGATAAAGTCACGTCCCCTGCCCACTGCTTATTGCTTTTTGCAATTGAAGCAGGGGACTTACTTGATTCGGTTAAATCAATACCTGTTCTATTATAACATTTTGAGACGATATGATAAAGAAAAAATCCAGTCATTTTTAATCGATATTTTTAATTGACAGAGTTTTCCGAATAGTTTCCACTATCTTTTTTCCATCCAGCGGTTTTGAAAGATGTGCATTCATTCCTGCAAGCTGACTTTTGATCATGTCTTCTGCAAATGCATTGGCAGACATCGCTATAATCGGAATTTCTCCGGCATCTTTCCGTTTTAATGCCCGTATTCTGCGTGTTGCATCAAGCCCGTTTAATTTTGGCATCATAATATCCATCAGGATCACATTATAATAACCAGGTTCGGATTTCTCAAACATTTCAACGGCTTCCAGACCATCGGATGCACACTCTGACATCAGCCCCTGATCTTCGAGAAGTAATCTGGCAATCTCCGTATTTAATTCATTATCCTCTACAATAAGTATACGCAGTCCGTCCAATGAAATATCATCATAATCCACTGCTGTTTTCATATCGTCAGGACTGCATATTTTGAATGATATCTCCACGATTGCAGTAGTTCCGACTCCTTTTTCACTTTCCAGACGGATTGTTCCATGAAGTCTGTCTGTCAGTCCTTTTGCAATAGCAAGTCCAAGTCCTGTTCCCTGATATCTGGTACGGCTGCTTTCATCCTCCTGTGAAAAGAGATCAAAGGCATGTTCCACAAATTCTTTACTCATTCCTCTGCCATAGTCTTCACAGTAAAATGTAAAGCTGAGTTTTTCATCATCAATCTGTTTTTCTGTACACCATACAGATATACTGCTTCCACTATCAGAAAATTTGATTGCATTATCAGCCAGAATAGATAAAATTCTCTCTACATAAATAGGATTCCCTACCAGATACCTGTGACTGATACTGCTCTTTTCCCAGTCAATTGTATATTCAATATTTTTCTCCTCTGCTCTTATCCGGGCAGCCTCATTTGCCGACTTCAGCATATCTGTTATATCAAATGGCTTATCCTGAATTACAAAATCATCGGATTGCAGCTTGTTCATATCCAGAATATTATTGACGATAGATCCCAGATATCCGGACAGTTCTTTTATCTTATTCCTGCATTTCTCCTGCACTTCCAGGTCTGTGGGATACTGATCTGCTATGTTGAGCATACCAATAATACCATTCATCGGAGTACGGATATCATGACTCATATTTGACAGAAAACGTGTTTTTTCCATCACCTCATGCTTTGCTTCTGCAGCCTGCAAAGCAAGCTGTCGTTCTGTCCTTTTTTCGTCACTGATATTTCTGACTGCACACACAACATGTGTAACACATCCCTGTTCATCTCTTTTCTTCACGATCAGTCTGGTCTTGTGCCAGTTACCGTTCAATAAACGATATTCCATAGAAATAGATTCTTCATCCTTCAATCGCCCTGCCAGTGTAAAAGGATCTATAAATCTCAGAAAATCATCAAGATATGCATCTGCAATTATCTGTTCGCAGTTCTTACGGACCGTTTTGCTAAAACAATCTTCTTTTTTTATTTCTCCATGAAAGTTCTCTGCGCCGGATACAACTTCATAACGGTCTGTTTCGAGATCAATTCTCGAAATATAATAATAGCTTTTACCAATCGCAGAAAGAATCTCATTCTTAAGCCGGACCTCGTCCCGTGCCTCCTGCAGCTGGTCTTTCATTTTCTCATTCGTGTATATCCATATTGAAAGATTCCGTTCCTCTTCCAGCTGTGAATAACGACGTATTCTAAGTCCGATGTGTACTCTGTCTTTTTTTCTGTAAGAGAGATTTATCTCTTTTCCCGACAACAGTGTATCGTATATACTGTCATAGTCCAGCAGATATGAAATAATACTCTGATCCTCTTCCAGCACATACTGATCCCTGTATACTTTCAGTGCTTCTGCATAATGTCCATTCGTTTCCTTCACAATCTCCCGGAAATAATCCGGTCCTGTAATATCCCGAAAGTAATCAGTTTCTCTGTCCACTACATATATTCCCATATATTCCGGTGCGATCAGTCTTAAAAACTGTTCCGCATCACGCTTTTCGCTTAAGATCTGTTTTATTATATTATTCTGGCTGTTTTCCGAACTGTTATTAAGCTCATTTATGTAATAGCCTTTAATTGTATTTTTTGCTGTCATTTTATCGCCTGCTTTCCACCATAATCACATCTGTTGAAAATTCATTATTCTCCCAATACCTCATCCAGCGTTCCGGATATCATATAGATATCAATCGTTTTCACAATGTGCCCATTCATTGCTGTCTCAAATGCTTTCTTTCCATGACAGAACTGTCAGTTCTCTTTCGGATATTCGGCAATTGAAGCAGGGGACTTACCTGATTCGAATCAAGCGGATATTCGCAATCCGCTTCGCTACTTACCTGATTCGGTTAAATATACAAAGTATAACAAAAATCCGATAGCTTGTCATTATCTAAAAAGAAAATCCGGTGTCACATAATGGTTTCGTGATTCCGTTTAATTTTCAGAATATTTTATTGATATAAATTATTTTAATTGTTTCTTTTAAATATTTTTTTGTTTTTTTAGTTTTTTCGCTTGACATTTCGGCTATTATCTGTTATAGTAAGCTCATAAAACAAAAGGGATTACGGAAAACTAAAAAGCAAAGGAGTGAGACCACCGAAAACATAATTTTTTATTTATAATTTATGAAAGCGAGGTACAGACCACCAGAATAGTTAGAATTTCAATTTATAATTTATGAAAGGCAGGTACGGACCACCAAGAACTTAAAGTTTTAAATCCAATTGTGTTTTATAAGTTCCTACTAATACAAAGGAAGGTACAGTCCAATGGAAACTTAATGAATTACCTTATCAGAAAGTAACATCCATTAATATAAGGAAGGTATAGTCCAATGAAGCATTAACGATTTACCCTATCATTAATTGTAACAGTTCATTCGTATAAAAAGGTATAGTCCAATGAAAACTTAACGAATTACCCTATTAAACTAAACAAGGAAGGTACGAACCAATGGGACAGTAAGTTTTAATAACAAATTCTAAATACGATTTCATAGAAAGTGAGGTATCATCCCTTGGATACAGAATCTTAACAGGAGCCACGATATAATAAAAATCGTTGGCTCTTTTATTTTGTATTTTTCACTTATGCAAATGGATTTTTTCAACAGTCAAGGCAATATAGTTATTCAATACCAACGTATGAGGTCTATTATTTTCTCTTCCCTCATATATTTAAACAACATCCTTTCTTTTGAGGTCGATACTCTATGCATTTCAAATACATAACCCCAATTAAATTCTTTTCTGCCAGAACCGGGCATATTCTGCTTCTGTTCTGTGTATCCGCACTCGTCGGGTCTGCTGCCGGAAAGGTCGTTTCACATTTTTCACAGAAGCAGGCTTCTGTTCCATCTTCTTCTCAGAGTTCCAGCTGGGGACTTAGTTTTCAGGAAGAGGGAAAATGTCCTGTGGGAAATGCCACAATTGAAGAATTATCTCAGTATAATGCTTTCTTTGCAGAAAATACGGAGGAAAAGAAAATCTATCTTACCTTTGATGCCGGATACGAAAACGGAAATATGCCAGCTATTCTGGATGCACTGAAAAAGCATCAGGCTCCGGCTGCTTTTTTTGTTGTGGGAAATTTTATTTCAGAGAATCAGGATCTGATCAAGCGTATGGCTGCCGAAGGACATACTGTTGGAAATCACACGATGACACATCCGGATATGTCGAAGATTTCCACGCAGGAATCTTTTCAGAAAGAACTGGCAGGTGTAGAAGATCTTTATAAAGAAATCACCGGCAAAGAAATGACGAAATTTTACCGGCCGCCGCAGGGGATCTACAGTACTCTGAACCTGTCTATGGCAAAAGAAATGGGGTATCATACGTTCTTCTGGAGTCTTGCTTATGTTGACTGGTATCAGGATAATCAGCCGGATCCGCAGGAAGCTATTGCGAAGCTGACGAAACGGATCCATCCGGGGGCTATTGTACTGCTGCACAGTACCTCATCTACGAATGCACAGATCCTGGATGAACTTTTAAGTAAATGGGAGGAGATGGGATATTCATTTCATTCTTTGAATGAATTAGTTTCTGTAGCCTGATCATAGCAACTTCAGATAACAATACAGTCCTTTATACTCTTTAACCGCAAAATGAGATGCACTCCGCAGGGAAATATCTCGTGGAGTGCATCTCATTTGTTTATAACTCGTAACTGTTCAGTACCTTCACAGTTACGAGTCAAAATCCATTGAAAATCGCCTGCGGCGATGGGATTTTGACTTGTATGTCTCGGGATTTTGGCATTTTCATGCCAAAACACCTCGCGGAATAGTAGACTGCTGAATAGTTACTATAAATCAATACTTATGAGAATATCAATTTATGATCGTTCGTATTATTCAGCATCTGCTGCTTCTGTTTCTTCAGGTTCTTCTGTTGTTTCTGCTTCTTCTGTGTCATCCGCTGCATCTTCTGTTGCTGCGTCTTCGCTGTCTACAACACCACCTTCAACAACGAGGTCTTCCGGGTTGATGTCATCACCGTAAACTGGTTTCAGAGTTTCTTCGAAGTCTTTGTGGAAGAACTGCTCGTCTGCCAGAGATTTGATCTCATCGTTGATCGCATTCAGAAGGTCTGTATTTCCTTTCTGTACTGCAGGTGCGATCGTATCGATGTCACCAAGGGATTCGATTCCTACAGAGAATCCTTCATTCTGCTGCGCCCATGCAAGTACCTCTGTATTATCTGTAGAGAATGCATCTCCTCTTCCGTCAAGAAGTGCATCGTATGCTTCCTGATATTCATCATATTTTACAAGTTCAATGTCCGGATAGTTGTCTGTGAAGTATGTTTCTGCTGTTGTTCCTTTTACAACGATCAGTTTCTTGCCTTCCAGATCTTTTACATCTGTGATCAGTGCATCGTCAGGAGAAACAACGCCAAGAGCTACTTTCATGTATGGAAGTGCGAAATCTACTTTCTCTGCTCTGTCATCTGTTACTGTGAAGTTTGCAAGGATTACGTCTACTTTTGCAGACTGCAGATATTCTACACGGCTTGCTGCTTCTACATATGTAAATTCTACATCATCTTCGCTTCCAAGGAGGTCTTTTGCAAGTCTCTTTGCAAAGTAAACATCATATCCCTGAACATCTCCGTTCTCATCTACATATCCGAATGGGTTCTTGTCGCTGAATACACCGATTTTGATCTTTCCATCTTCTTTGATCTCGTCAAGAGTACGGGCCTGTGCAGTATTTCCGCCATCATCTGCTGCACTTACAAGAATACTTCCACCAAGAAGTGTTGTTGCTGCTACACCTGTTGCTAATAAAACTGCTAATAATTTTTTCTTCATGTCCTTTTCCTCCATGTTTTAAACATTTGATTTTATAATATTTTTTTATAACTGTCTGTTACTTCTTAACCGTTTCATAATGGAAACTGTTCAGGAACTGTTTTGCCCTGTCCGTCTGTGGATTGTCAAAGAACTGTTCCGGTGTATTCTCTTCAACAATATTACCTTTATCCATGAAGAGCACTCTGTCGGATACAGATCTGGCAAATTCCATTTCATGGGTGACGATCAGCATGGTCATTCCTGTTTTTGCAAGCTCCAGAACTACCTGGAGCACTTCTCTTACCATCTCCGGGTCAAGCGCTGCTGTGATCTCATCCAGAAGCATGATCTCCGGATGCATCAGCATGGCACGTACAATGGCAACTCGCTGTTTCTGACCGCCGGAGAGCTGTCTTGGATAGCTGTCTTTCTTTTCCAGAAGCCCAACTCGGTCCAGAAGCTGCTCGGCTTCTTTTTTTACCTCTTCTTTGTTTCTCTTCTGGACTTTCAGTGGTGCCAGAAGAAGGTTATTTAAAATCGTCATGTTCGGGAAAAGATCGTAGCTCTGGAAAACCATTCCGATCTTCTCTCTGACTTTACTTATATTCTTCTTTTCATTCTCATAGCTTGTACCGTCAAGTTTCAGTACACCGCTGTCAATTTCTTCCAGACGGTTGATACATCGCAGGAAGGTACTTTTTCCACATCCGGAAGGCCCTACGATTACTACCACTTCTCCTTTTTTCATGGAGAAGGAAACATCATCCAGAATAGGAACATTGTTTACATATGATTTTCTTAAATGCTCTACTTCTAAAATCGGCTGTCCCATTCATTTATCCTCATTTCTGTTAATCTGCAAATTTCTTTTCCAGGACTCTGGAGAGTCTGGAAAAAGGAAAACATATGATGAAATACATACAGAATACTGCACCGTATACCCAGAGGGCTGCTGTCGGGTTTGTATATCGGGATGCATCTATGATCTGCTTTCCTACTTTTAAAACTTCTACCACACCGATCAGTGCTACCAGCGAAGTAGTTTTGATCATTCGGGTAAGCAGGTTCACTGCAGATGGCAGAAGTCTTCGGATGGTCTGCGGCAGAATGATGTAAAAATACACCTGCCATTTGTTTAAGCCGAGGCCATATCCGCTGTCATACTGGTGTTTCGGAATGGATATCAGTGCACTTCGCACCAGATCTCCCATTTCCGCTGTTCCCCAGAAAGTAAATACAATGACTGCTGCCGCCTCACCGGTAAGGTTCATTCCCAGGTGCTTGGCTGCTCCGAAATACACCAGAAACAGAAGTACCAGCTGCGGCATGATCCTTACAATCTCAAGGTAAATACGACAGATAAATTTGATTATTTTATTCGGAATGTTCATTATCATTCCGAGAAGAAATCCAAGGATAATGGAAAGCACCATGGAAATCAGTGCAATTCTTATTGTTACCCATAAGCCCTGCCAGAGTCTTAATGAGTTGATTCCTTTAAAAAGAACTTCAATCCCCATATTCTGCATAGCGGACTCTCCTTTCTACAAATGAACAGATCAGTGAAATTGGTAATAGTATGATCAGATACGCAATTACCAGCATCATCAATGCTTCATCTGTTTTGTAGTAAATTCCGATCAGGTCTTTTGTCACAAACATCAGATCCGCAAGTGCTACTGCACTGAATACGGAGGTTTCTTTTATAAGAAAGATCGCATTTGCACAGAAGGCAGGGATAGAATTGGACACTGCCTGTGGCAGGATAATGTTTGTAAATACCTGGCTTCTGCTCATCCCCAGACTTAACGCAGATTCTACCTGAATCGGCGGAACATTATCCAGACCGCTTCGGAACGATTCTGCCATATAGCTGCCCCCCAGAAAAGCCAGACCTGTGATCGCGCACTGTTCAGAGCTGAGTACGATTCCTATTTTCGGAAGACCGAAGTACAGGAAAAACAACTGTATCAGCAGTGGAGTATTTCTCGACAGTTCTATGTAACATTCCACAATCTGACGAAGCACTGGAATCTTGAAATACTTAATCATGCTGCAGACAAGTCCTACGATAATCGCAAGAATCACACCGACCACTGCCATCTGAAGGGTGAGCTTCGCGGCTTCTATATAGAGAGGTGTCTGTTCGCGGATAAATTCAAAATCCATGGTTACTCTTTTCTCCTTCTATTATGATTTGGCTGTAACTATTTGACCGTCTGCTATTTGCAGGATACTAAACAGTTACATTTGTCGTCATCGTCCACATCTCCTTCTCCGGATTTGCAGACCCAACGATTATCATAACATTTCACCGGTCATCCTGCAAGTTTTTCATAAATAGCATCTGCAAGTTTCTTATGCCCGTATTCGTCCAGATGTTCCTGATCTGCTTCACCGGGCTGTGCATGAGCAGAAGCCTGTAAATAGGAAATGTTTCTTGCCTTTGCGATTTTTTCATATACACGGTGGAGATTCAGGGATACTTCTCTGGATCTCTTATCGAACTCCGGATCAAAGCCTTCTTCCCATATCCGCTCTCCAAGATAGATTGGAGATACCAGAAGAATTTTCGCATCCGGATTTACGGTGTTGATCTGATTGAGAAGCTGTTCAATTCCCTGTCCGATCACTTCCGGTGTCGCACTGTATACGCTTTTACAGTCATTGGTGCCAAGCATGAGCACAACGGTATCTACGGGTCTGTGGCTTTCAAGGATCGCCGGAAGCATTTCGGTTCCTCTTCGTTCTGTCCGGAACGGATCGTCGAATACTGTGGTTCTTCCACAGAGACCTTCTTCTATCACGCGGTAGCCTTTTTCTCTTACTCTGTCGTCGAGTATGCTGGTCCAGCGGGTTCCCCATCCGTATCTCTGGTTGGATGTTCCCGGAATTAAGCCGTATGTATTGGAATCTCCGAAGCATAATATTTGTTTCATATCCTGTCACCTTCTTGTCTGATATTTTAAAGGATTTTTTGTTTTCCCTGCTTTCATATTGATTTGATAGGAATACTATACAATCATTATTTTCGTTTGTCAATCCCTTTTTTATATTTTTTTAAAACGGTTATTTGGGAAAGGGACGCTCAGAAATATTTTTATTTTACGTGCGGTTTCGGAGTCTAAGATATTCTAACTCCTCAAAAAGCTGCTAAAATCATGAGAATCCGGAGCCAAACTCGCTACGCTCAGACAGTGTCTCCGGATTCTCATAACGCAGTTTTTTGAGGACTAAGAATATCTAAGATTCCTGCAAATGCACGTAAAATAAAAATATTTCTGAGCTGAGTATTCACAAAAAAACAGCTATCACATCTGACATATGAATGTGATAGCTGCATATTTCTTTTTTCATCCTCAGGTACCGCTTATTGTTTTTGCAATTGACGCAGGGGACTTACTTGATTCGGTTAAACTGTTCCATAATTCTTTTGGCTGATTCCGTTGCAGCCAGACCACCTGTGCCTGTTTCTTTTAAGCAGGAAGGCAGATCATTTCCTATCCGACGCATACTGTCTATCGTATCATCCGGTGTGATCGCACTGGTAATACCGGCAAGGGCAAGCTGTGCGCTGGAAATCGCATTCACAACTCCCGCTACGTTTCTTTTTACACAGGGTACTTCCACCAGACCGCCTACCGGATCGCAGGCTAGTCCCAGCATATTTTTCAGGGCCAATGTAGCAGCCTGCATGATCTGGTCGTTATCAGCCCCCTGCAGATATGCCAGTGCGCCTGCTGCCATTGCGCTTGCAGTACCTATTTCTGCCTGACATCCTCCAAAGGCACCTGCAATTGATGCGTTCTCAGCAACGACCTTGCCGATGCCGGATGCCACCAAAAGTGCTTTCACCAGTTCGTCTTCCTCTGCGTTTTTGTTGTCTTCATAGCTTAATAGAACTGCCGGGATCACACCGCAGGAACCTGCGGTAGGAGCCGCTACGATTCTTTTCATGCAGGCATTGGACTCCCCCATTTTCAGAGCTTTCTCCATAGCAAGACCCGTATACCCGCCACACAGGTTTTTTCCGGCAGCATTAAATCTGCGCATTTTTTCACCGTCTCCGCCTACCATGCCACTCTGGGATTTCAGATCTGCCTCATAGCTTTCATCCGCTTCGCGCATTGTCCGATACATAAAACGCATCTTTTCAAATATCTTTTCTTTCGACATTCCGCTTTCGTCTGTTTCAGCCTGAAGTACAGCTTCCCAAATCTTTTTGTCCTGTTTTTTGCAATAATCCAGCAAATCCCGGATACTGTGATACTCTGTCATCTATTCTTCCTCTTCTTTCCCAAGATATGTTACTTTCAGTACACCTTCTACACGTTCTAACCACTGGATTCCTTCCTTCGGGATTTCCTGGTCGCATTCGATTACCATAACGGCTTTGCCGCCTTTTGTCGAACGATATAGCTGCATTGTCGCAATATTCACTGACTTATGTGAAAGCATGGAAGTGACTTCCGATACATGACCCGGCTGATCGAGATTATGCACGATCAGAGTTGGATTTTCACCTGAAAAGTTCGTATCTATTCCGTCGATTTCCGCAATATTAATTCTTCCTCCGCCAAGAGACTGTCCGATCAGCTCCATTGTTTTTCCGGATACTCCGGTTAAGTAAAGCTGCGCTGTATTCGGGTGTGCCTCTTTTAAGATGGCTTCCCCGAAGGTTATCTTCATTCCTTTTTCTTCTGCGATTTTAAGGCTTGACGGAATCCGATAATCATCTGTTTTCATTCCAAGCAGCCCTGCTGCCAGAGCCTTATCCGTACCGTGTCCTTTTCCTGTTGCAAGAAAAGACCCATAAAGCAAAATCCTCGCTTCAGCAACCTCTTCTCCCAGAAGCTGCCTCGCCACAAAACCGATTCTTACTGCGCCCGCTGTATGCGAACTCGAAGGCCCGACCATAACCGGACCGATAACATCAAAAATATTCATAAAGATTCTCCCCTGTTGTAAAATTTATATAACTATTGATTTTTTCACAGATTTTCCCGGATCAGTTCTGTTTTTTTCTTATGCTTCTGAGGAAATAGCAGATGGACCATGCGATACTCATTCCTGCCGCAATTCCAAAAGCAAAGAGAAAGGTATCCCGTCCATATTTCAATGCCTGAACAGTATTTCCTTCCACAATACTACTCATACAATAATAAAGGGTACTTCCGGGAATCAGAGGAATCACAGAAGTAACAAAAAAGGAAGTTGAAGTCTCTCTGAAAATTCTTGCAAGAATTTCCGCATACACATCTGTAAGAAAACCAGCCAGCAGCGTTGGCAGAAAAACACCTCCCCAGAATCCCCTTCCCAGAAGGAATATCAGCCAGCTGAGAAATCCGCCAACAGCTGCCAGAGACAGATATTTCTTTTCCATGTGAAAAAGAATTCCAAAGCCCACAGAGCCAACGGCTCCGGTTATCAGTTGCGTAACTGTTGTTGTGCTCAAATTCCCGTCCTCCCAAACAGAATAATTGCTCCCATAAATCCAAGAGCCAGTGCCGCAGCCAGGAGCAGCGCGGCGATCAGACGTATAATTCCGGAAAGCGTATCACCAATAAGCACATCCCGAATTGCGTTTGTCGACATCAGCCCCGGTATCAGAAGCATAATATCACCGATCATAATCTTATCCATATGAAGAAACGGGAAAAGCAAAGCTAATCCACAGATTACGCAGCCTGTAAAAAAAGATGCCACAAACTGAAAAGTCACTTCATTCATACACACCGGACGAAGATATTGCTGTAGCCCCCAGATCAGAGCAGCACCAAGCCCTGCTGCTACAGCATCCGGAATACTTCCTCCATAAAAAAGAGCAAAGCTGCAGGCTGCCAGAAGACTTCCAGGAAGTTTCCATAAGGGTTTCACCTGAGTTATGTTGATTTTTTTAAATTCCTTCCGAAGTTCTGCAGCAGGAACAGGATGATTGCAGAAACGGCGGCTCAGGTCATTTAGCTGCTCCAGTTTCGTAAAATCATTTCCACTGCTTTCTCTGATCCGGCGGGTCTGTGTCCGTGCTTCCTCCCCTGGAAATTCCATAGTAATAACGATACTGGATGTTATCACAAAAACATTCATCTGAGCGGCCCCACACGCATAGCCCATTCGGTTCAACGTATCCTCCACCCGAAAAATCTCCGCACCGCTGCTTAACAGTGCATCGCCCATATCAAGAAAAATATGCAAATAATCTCTGGATGTCTGCATATGATTACTCCTTTAATATAATATGTACTCCCGGAGCCTTTCCTGCACTTGCTTTTGTGAGTACAAAAAGATTCCGAGAGTACATTAATGATACAAAAACTGCACATCTTACTCATTATCCTAAAAACAACAAATAAAATATGAAGTATTCAGTATTTCTTCACTCAGACAGATATTACAATTGAAGCAAATCTCCATCCACTGCTTATTGCATTTGCAATTGAGGCACAGGTAACTTACTGGATCTGGTTAGATCCGGCATTTATTCCGCACTGTCATCGTTACCGATTCCGGCTTTATATTCGAGAATCTTATCAACACTTTTATCCAACCTTTCTGTGCTGATCGTACCATCCTCGCAGGCAGCCAGAACAGCATCATATGCTTCCGTAAAATCATAAGGCATAAGCAGAATATCACAGCCCGCCTGAAAAGCCTTCACAGCTGCTTCTCCTGAAGAATACGCATCTGTTATAGCCTGCATCGCAAGTGCATCTGTGATGATCAGCGTATTGTCTGCATCCGGAATCAGGCTTATAATCTGCTCAGAAAGCGTAGCCGGCGTATCGTCACCTGTTACATTTGGCATAGAAATATGAGATACCATGATTGCGTGCTGTCCAATTTCTGATGCAGCCTCAAACGGTAAAAGTTCGCATTCCTTAATTTCCTCCAGTGTACGGTAACTGTAAGCAAAGCCTGTATGACTATCCTCTGCTGTATCACCGTGGCCCGGAAAATGTTTAAATGTCGGAATAACACCAGCATCAGCTATTCCCTGTCCTGCTGCCTGTGCCAGTTCTGCCGCTTTTGTAGCATCAGAGGAAAAAGCCCTGGTACCTATGATCGGATTATCCGGATTTGTATTAACATCTGCATCCGGAGCAAAATCAATGTTAAATCCATAATCTTTAACATATTTTCCAATAGTATTTCCCATTTCATAAGCAGCATCAGTACCTTCTTCGCCAACTGCTGCCGCACTTTCGTACTTAGGCAGATCGAATGTTTCAGTATTTGCCAGACGTGCTACCCTTCCGCCTTCCTCGTCTACAGCAATAAACATCGGAATATCCGAGGCATCCTGAAGGTCAGCATTGAATTTTGTTATCTGCTCAGGATCCATTATATTCTTACCAAACTGGCAGACACCACCCACCTGATACTTCTCTATATTTTCACAGATTGTATCATTAATTTCTGTAACACCCTCTGCTTCAGGATCATTGCACTGCTCAGATGTGTAATCCTCGGGGTCTAAAGCATCCGGACGTATAATAAAGAGCTGTCCCACCTTCTGCTCCATCGTCAGATCATCAGCTTTTACAGTTGTCTCCGCTGCCATAACTCTCTGTGGTACAATATTTCCTGCTGACAGGGTTGCAGCCGCAAAAAGGGCCGCCATAATCAAACGCTTTTTCATAATCTTTCTACTCCTTTATTTTTTATTTTCCATACATGATTCTCTTCACAGATACTGCCTCATTCTATGAGTCATGTACCTGCCAGACCCCCGTCCTGTGTTTTCTGTATTTTTCCGGGGTCATACCTGTATATTTCTTAAATATCCTGATAAAATAACTCTGCGTGGAAAAACACAGGTACTCACTGATCTGTGATGCGGTGTAATCTGAATATGTCAGCATATTGCAGGCAGCTTCTATTCGTTCTTTCTGAATATAATCAACAAAGAACATTCCTGTTTCTTTTTTAAAGAGTCTGGAAAGATAACTTTGGCTGATTCCTGCCGCCTTTGCTGTTTCTTCTAATGTGATGGGAGCATGCAGATGAAGATGGATATATTTTACAGCCGTTTCGATTGCTCTGCTGTAATTTTTCATCTCATGTTTCTGTACTTCCTCTGCAAATCGCATTGCTGCTTTTTGCGACAGTTTTTCTATAGAATCCTTATTCGTACATTCTTCCACGGTCTGGATATAGCCATCACTTAATGCATAGGCTGTTTCTTCCGGTACTCCGCCCTCAATTGCAGCCCGCGTAAACAGCGTAATCCCTGCAATAAACATATTTTTGCTGTTTCGCAGTTCATTTCTGGACAGGATTCCAGGGGTTCCATCCGGTGTTTTTTTTAAAAATGACAAAACCCTGTCCGTCCTGCCATTTTTAATCGCATCATATTGCAGACGTTCACTGGCATAGGAAGCATGCTTCTGAAGTTTTTCCCGTCTTTCAAATAAAGTATCTCTGCTTCTGTTTTCTGCTATTTTTTCTTCCTGCTGACCAATTGTATCTCCTGCATCTCTCATTTTAATTTCCTTTATATCTCAATTGTAACCATGGCATTTTCCCTTTGATTGTATCCCCACATGACCAGCTCCTTCCCTAAAATCATAGCAACATTTTACTCCCGATTATGTCCCCAGACAATATTCTCGTCCAATTCTTTTTCCCTTATCATTTACAAGATTTTAAATGTGTTTCTTCTATATATAATAAATACAGTGCTTTTTATTAAATTGTCAAAGTGCAACGTCGCATCCCACGGAGGAACTAGACCCGTTCCCCCGTGTTCCCCTTCCGGTATTGCGACATACTCTGGCGAAAATTTATTTTCACCAGAGTATGTCCCTTCCCTAATTCCATGTTACCATACTCTTTTCAGAACACAAGTAACAATATTCTTCGCAAAATCCTGTCGTAATTTTCATTATTTCTTGATTTTAGCAACGTATACAATTACAATTATATATAGAATACTAAAATGTAAGAAAGGATATTTCATACATGGATAATGATATTAATAATAAAGAAATAATACTAGGACAACGTTTGCAGAAATTTCGCAAAGATGCTCATATAAGCCAAGACGAAATGGGCGAATTTTGCGGGCTATCCCGCAATCACATATCTTCCCTTGAACGTGGCTTATATAAATGCAACGTTTATACACTCATTGGTTACGGAAAAAAATTGGATGTATCTTTGGACGTCTTGACCGGATTGGATGACTTTAAAATTCTGCCAGAACTAAAACATGAATTGCAAAATACACCTCACGAACAACAGCAAAAGATGTTAGAGATACTTAAAATCCTAAAACAATAGTTTTTTCTACATTTTTGTATGTAATTGTATACGATTACTTTTTAAGGAATTTTGCAATTTTCTATTGATTTTGTAATCGTATTCTGTTATAATATTT
>CAVCYJ010000023.1:0-23224 GCA_963605995.1 Holdemanella biformis
CCGTGAAACAAAAGCCGGAAACGATATCAAGATGGCAGCAGGATATCCGGAACGCGTAAAAGAGGCTTATGAAAAAGAATTTATCAGTGAAGAGGAGATCCGTCTCAGTGCAAGAAGAATCCTGAACGTGATCCTGAGGATAGACTGATGGATACATTATCTATTCTGATCAATCAGCTTGGAATGTTCGTGATCTATATACTGGCAGGTATCATTCTGATCCGGACTCATGTGCTGAACAGAGAGAATATGGAAGTTGTTTCCAGACTGGTGATCAAACTGGCTCTGCCGGTTATGGTTTTTACAAATACGGTTAATGGAGTGGACAGGAAGATGCTGTTCCACTCCTTATCCATTCTGGGAATTGCGTTCTTTATGTATATCGGTCTGTTTGGATTAAGCTTCCTGTCAGGAAAATTTTTTCATCTGCAGGGAGACCATCAACAGCTGTATTCTGCCATGGGCGCATTTGGAAATGTCGGATTTATGGGGATTCCTATCGTAACCAGTATTTTTCCGGAAAGGGGAATGCTGTATATATCAGTATTTACAATAATCGATCAGCTGATGCTGTGGACTGTTGGGGTAAGACTCACATCAAAAGCAGGGGATAAATCTGGCAGCTTCAACGTTAAAAAATTGATCAATCCTGTAACAGTTGCCATTGTATTAGCATTAATTTTTATTCTGACGGGAATCAGCCTACCGGAAATTCTGAACACTGCATTCTCAAAAATCGGGGCAACAGCAACTCCTCTGGCGATGATCTATCTTGGCGGAGTATTTGCATGCATGGATATCAGGAAATATATCTGCAAACAGGATTATTACGGAATCGTAGTGACAAAGATGCTGATTTTTCCGGTGATTTTTTATCTGATTCTGGCTCTGCTTCCAATCTCTGCTGAGATCCGCATGACCATGACACTCACATCTGCGATGCCTGTTATGTCATCGATAGTTATGATGGCAAATGCATATGGCACAGACGGTGATTATGCCATGGGCGGAATCCTGGTGACAACTGTCTGCTCAATCGTGACACTGCCGGTGGTATACTGGATATTGCAATTGATTTAACCGAAACTGCGAAGCAGTTATTCGGTGTAGAGCCACGTAGCGAAGCGGATTGCGAATATCCGCCTGACAGGTACAGAACATTTGTACTATAATAAACAGATATAAAAAAGATTAATTACCTGCTGTGTGGGAGGAAGAAGAAACAATGCAGATATGGACCAAGTATCAAAATGTGAAACAGGAACGGAAAAAAACATACAGGACAGCGTCTCTGCTGTGGAGACGCACCGGAAGTGCCGCGCTTGCTGCAATCTTTTTGTACAAAGCTGCAACCGTATTGCTGATGGCACCGTTCCTGCATGGAATCTGGGCAGTATCCATTGCTCTGTCATCGAATAAGTTTATCACGACTGACCGGATTGGAAAATTGTTCCTGTCACCGTTTTTACTGATCGGGATATTCCTGATCGCTCTGTTGAATGCATTCTGGAATATCTATGAATTTTCGATCCTGTTTCATGCACTGCAAAGTGGTATGAATGGTGAGAAGTGCAGACTGCGGAAACTGCTGAGGGAATCGTTTCTGGATATCCTGCATGTGCTGCGCCCTAGCGGCTGGCCGATTCTTCTGTATTCAGCAATTCTTCTTCCGTTTACCAACTTTTTTCTTACTTCAACTTACTTAAAGCAGCTGGCTGTTCCGGAATATATAATGGAAGTGATTCGTAAGAACCCGTTGTATTTTGGTATATATGAGATCGTGTTTCTGGCAGGTGTGGGTATTTCCATTTTCCTGACACTGCTGCTCCCCATCTTTATTCTGGAGAAACAGGGATTTCTGGAAGCAGCAGGAAGGAGTATCCGTTTTATTCAAAAACATTTTTTTCGGTATACCTGGATGATGCTCTGTTTCAATAGCCGAACTCTTTTCCGTATCAGTCTTGCTATGCTTCCGCTGTTTTTTCTCAGTGCTGCTGCTGCTGTTTTGATTGGACGGGACAGCAGAAATCTGCTTCTTGCAATAGGAACGACGCAGCAGGCAATCCTTTTTCCGGTATTCACCTTTATTCTGGAAGCACTTACCGCCTTGGCCGCCTGTGCTCTGGTTTATGTGTTTTATCAGGAGTCTTTGACAGGCTGTCTGCCGATTCTGGAAAAGCACCCGGATGGAAAACGCTATCCGACCAATGGCAAGCTGTTTGTATGCTTTGTAGTTCTTGGAATCATCGGAGCTACATCGCTTGCCGCCATTGGTTTGTGGTCGCTGCCGGATGCGGAGAAGGTGGCAGAAGAGCTGAACCCCTTCAGGAAGCCGACGATTACCTGTCACCGGGGCTATAGTGCTGTGGCTCCGGAAAACACACTGCCGGCCTTTCAGGCGGCCATAGATTTTGGAGCAGACTGTGTGGAACTGGATGTTCAGATGACGGCTGATGGAGTCGTTATGGTCAGTCATGATCCCAGCCTGAAACGCTGCACCGGTGTGGATTGCCGTATCTGCGATATGAGTTACGAAGAGGTGCGCCGTCTGGATGCCGGAAGCTTTTTCAGTCCGGAATATGCCGGAACACAGATTCCGACGCTGCAGGAAGTCATTGACCTGTGTAAGGGCAGGATCCAGCTGAATATCGAGATCAAGGACAATGCCAAGACACCGGAACTGGAGGCCGAGACAGCCAGACTGATCCGGGAAAACGGAATTACAGATGAGGTCTGCGTTACAGCACTCAATTACCACTCCTTAGAGAAAATTAAGGCGGCAGATTCCGAAATCCGTACCGGTTATATCCTTGCTGTCGGCATCGGCAATTATTATGATCTGCCGGATGCAGATTTTTTCAGTGTTGAAACTACCTTTATCACTGCCGGAATGGTAAGCAAAATCCATCTGCTCGGAAAAAAGGTATCCGCCTGGACTGTAGACCGTGAAGCAGATGTAAGTACGCTCCGCAGTAAACGGGTAGATGATCTGATCACCGGAGATCCCCAAATGGTTCAGGATGTACTGGATAACAGTGACGTTTATAATAATATCCTGCTGAAATTGCAGAAGGTTGGATAAGGAGTTACTGTTCTCGCGCCGCCAGGACAGTATTCTTGACGCAAACCGGAGAAAGCTATATACTAAACCGTAAGTGACGTTTTGTGATCATTTTGCAAACCAGGCACGGAAAGCTTCCGAGAGTACATTAAGAGAAAAAGGAGAAAGTTATGAATGAGACAAAGCAAACCCCGATCATTTCGCTAAAAGGAGTGAATAAGAGTTACGGAAAAAACAGCGTTTTAAAGGATGTAAATATTGAGATCAACAAAGGAGATATTTTTGGACTCATTGGAAAGAATGGTGCAGGAAAGACTACCATGTTTAAAGTGATTTTAGGACTCTCCGATTTTCAGAGCGGAGAGCTTAAGATTGGGGATCCCGGGGATTCTTTAAAGCAGGGCCGGGCAAAAGTGGGATTTCTTATTGGCAGTAATTTTTTTCCTTATATGAATGCCAGACAAAATCTTCAGTACTACTGTCGCTTAAAGGGGATAAAAAACAGAAAAGAAGAAATTGCCAGAGTACTGGAAATCGTGGGATTAAGCGGGGTAAAAAGCAAGTTTAAACAGTATTCCCTGGGAATGAAGCAGAGACTGGGAATTGCCAATGCCATCCTGGGAAATCCGGAGATCCTGATATTGGATGAACCTACCAATGGTCTGGATCCTCAGGGAATTGCGGATATCCGTAAATTAGTACAGCGATTAAATGAAGAGTTTGGTATGACAGTGATCGTATCTTCTCATATTTTAGGAGAGTTACAGAATACCGCCCATCGTTTCGGAATCGTAAATAATGGTATAGTGGAGAAAGTAATTACTCAGGAGGAGCTTATCACCAGACAGAATCTGGTACAGATTTCTGTGGACGATCTGGAGAAAGCAAAGGAGGCTTTAATGGCAGCGGGAGTCGAGATTAAGGGAGAGAAAAAAGAGACCTTAAGTCTGGAGGACTTCTACTTCAGTATCATAGGGGGTGAAAAATAATGCGTCAATATCTGAAAGCGGATTTGTGGCGCATTGCCCACAGAAAGAAGAAATGGATCTTTTGGTTCCTGTGTGTGTCGTTTTGTTTTGACTATACCCGTTCTATGACTGAGGTTTACAGTGGCAATCTGAGTTTGCTGATAACATATTACAGAAAATGTATAGAATACATGACCATGTTTCTGGGAGTTTTCAATCTTTTGCACGTATATGAAGATGATCTTTCTGTGAAAACCATGCAGATTGTCATTGGAAAAGGCATCAGCCGTGAGAAAATTATCACCTGCAAATGGCTGGAAATGATGTTCCTGACCCTGGTGGATGCCGCTACCCTGCTGGCAAGCCTGTGGATTGGAAGCAATATAGCGGGGGCGACTATCAAAGGTGGCAATATTATCAATATGCTGGACATTGTTGTTTTTGTCCTTTTGACCACTGCCATTGCAATTTCCCTTACCATGATCCTGATTTTTCGTAATATGCATTTGGGTGTGGGATTGGTTTTATATGAAATATTATTTTTCAGACCTCTTACAAGGCTGAATCATTTGCTGGAAACTATGGGTTCCAAGCTGGTAAAGCTCCATTTGGGTACGGTCCTTCCGGGAGCCAATATTGAGAATTTTTGCACAGGAGTGAAGATAGGGCATTTTAAATTCTTAAATTTTCTGATAATTGTTTTCTTTATAGCCTTTGGATTTTATATGTCCTGCCGAATCTTTAAAAATAAAGAACTGGATTTCTGAGAAATATCTTACATAATAACCAGAGCAAAAGAAGATAAAAAAACAGAGCAAGAACAGAGAGGATAAACATGAAAAAGAGGAAACAATTTCTTGCCATGATCTTAAGCTTTGCAGTCATTTCTGCTGTATTGAGTGGCTGTGGAGATTCTGATCTCACGGAGGAACTGTATAGAAGTAAAGTAGATACAAGTAAAACCGTAACGGAAGACTCCAGGTGGATCAATTCCGATTTTGTGGGGGCCGTAACGGAGGATACCAATGTATCTCTCAAGGATGATTTCTACACGGCGGTCAATAAAGAGTGGTTTTTAGAGGTAGAGGACCGTTTGGAGAAAGAAAAAAGCGTTGGCGAGCTGTCTGATAATGAGGGGATTGTATTAAAACAGGAGCTTGAGCTTTTAAATAAAGCCAGAGAAGGAAGTCTTGGAGAAAATAAGATTGGCATGGAAACAGATGCCTATAATCATCTGAAAGAGATTTTTTCCACCTTTACAAAACTCGCCGCAGACTGGGACGAAAGAAATGCCGAAGGCATAAAACCGTTAGAACCTTATATTCAGCAAATTGAAAATATCCAGAATATAGAGGAACTGACAACCTATTTAATTAATGCGGACGGAAGCTTTGTATCAGGTGCCTATCCGATCAAATTTTCGGTAGATGCTTCCTGGGAAGAGGATGATGACACCTATACCGTAATGATCAAGTCCGATTTTGAAAATTACAGCAGTACCGATACCGGATTATCCGACTATGAGTACCATGAGATGCTTCGGAGAGATTTGTATAAAATGCTGTCAGAATATGGTTATTCCAAAGCCCGTGTGAACCGGATGTTAAAAAATTGCTGGAAGTATGAAGCAATGTTAAAGGAACGTTCTTCCTATAAGGAAGTGGATACTTCCAAGATAGACAACTCTACGTATTTTAATAATATATACAGTAAAGAAGAATTAAAAGAGATAGCAGGAAATTATCCTCTCCTTGAAATTTTATCCACTTACAATTACGATGAATCCGGGGATTATACCGTATGGGAACCGGATTTCGTAAGGGGCATAGGCAAGTTATATACGGAGAAGAATCTTTCCATCATGAAGGATTATTTTCTGGTACATACCATAATAAACAGTATGCAGTACCTGTCAAGGGACTGTTATGAATCTTATAAAGAATGCTTTGTGGATGATAATGATAAGATCACAGAGCTGTTGACAGGAGGTTCCACAGACTCCAAAGACTCCACGGATTCTGACGGGGGCGATACAGACACTTCTGATCATCAGGAGCAGCAGCTGTTAAATGAAGCAGATCTCACAGAGGATGAGAAAATTCTTATCGCTACTGTGTCGGGAAGCCTGAGAGAGCTGAGCCAGGAAATGTATGCGGCAAATTACTGTTCTTCCGAACAGAAGGAATATCTGAAAGATCTTCTTTCTGACCTGGTAGACAGCTATAAGGAAATTTTGAATAATGAAGACTGGCTAAGTGCCGAAACCAAGGAAAAAGCCATAGAAAAACTGGAAAAAATGACGTTTCTGGTACTGTATCCGGATACTTTAAATGATTACAGGGAACTGGATATCACCGGTCTGAACCTGGTGCAGTCTGTGGCAGCGGTACGGGAATATAATCTGAGAAATGACGCAAAAAAGATCAGTCAGCAGGTAGATAAACAGGAATGGGATCTTTCTGATGAGACTATTGCTACCACCATTGTCAATGCCTATTACAGACCTTCAGGTAATTCAGCCGTTATAATGGCGGGTATTGTGGCATCAGATAAGTGCTTCAGTCTGGATGCGTCCTATGAGGAAAATCTTGCTCATATCGGAGTCATTATGGGACATGAAATTTCCCATGCGTTTGATTCTACAGGATATATGTATGATACAAACGGAGAATTGAATAAATGGTGGGATAACAAAGATATTGAAGTATTCCAGGAAAAAGTTGATAAAGTGGCCAAATATTACTCAAGCTACAGTATATACAGAGACGGTGATTATATAAATGGGTCTAATGTAGTAGGGGAAGCTACGGCCGATATGGGTGGTATGCGGTGTGCTTTAAATCTGGCCTCTAAATGTGAAGGCTTCGATTATGAAAAATTCTTCCTGTCCTATGCGAAGACCTTTGTAAGCTGTCAGAATTTTGCAACAGAGATCGCCATGTTTAAAGATGTGCATCCGGTGTCTTTTCTTCGCTGTAATGCTGTAGTGCAACAATTCGAGGAATTCTATGACACCTTTGACATTAAAGAGGAAGATGGAATGTATTTGGCACCGGATAAGCGAGTGGCTGTCTGGTAAAGGAGGAAGAATCATGAAAAATTTCATAAAAGCAGACTTGCTCAGAGTATTTACCAAGCCCTTACGATATGTTGTGCTTTGTATTTTTGGCATTAGTTTAACTGGAACTCTGATCTATCAACAAGTGTCCGGCTATACGGATATTTCCATGACAAGTCTGATGGTAGGAGGCAATCCTGTCTATGGGATCCTGATTATGCTGGTATATATCTTTACCATCTTTGGAGATGATTTCAGGGCCAGGAACCTGCAGGCAGCCATAGGAATGGGCGTTTCACGGTATCAGGTGGTTTTGGGAAAATTTGTAACCTACAGTATCATTATGACCATAGATGTTATTTTCTTTACACTTTTTCATACTCTGCTGGTTGCCCTCATGAGGCATTTGGTTACAGGAGAGGTGCTGATTGAAATATGTGTTGGCTTAGCAGATGATCTTTTGCAGGAAATCCTGGCCATGACCATTGCCATGATGATAGCCTTCATCACCCAGTCTGCTACTCTGGCATCTCTGGGATACATTTTCATATATCTAAATGTTGTTGGTTTTGCCATGCCTTATTTAATGGCATTTCCGCCGGTGAAAGCGTTCGAAATTCCCACCCATTATTCCACCCCGGCGGTATCGAATTTCGTTCATCGGCTGTGGCTTGGAATCTTTGACACAGGAAGCTTCCTTGTTATAGTGGCTTATCTGGCAGTGGGTCTGGGAGGATCCATTCTGGTATTTAAAAAAAGAGAACTGGAATTTTAAAGAACAGTAAAATAGAACTATCCTGGTAAGAACGGGACTCTGGGCCTGGCACTTATTCAGGATAGTTTTATAATTCCTGCAATTCTGTTATGATTCATTTACTAATTTTCCTGTCATATGCTCCGGAGCCAGCTCCAGGACAAGTACTCTCGGACCAAAGTGCGAAATCTCTTTTTCAAGATACTCCTTGTCATCTGTAAATTTCAGGCACAGATTCGTACAGGCTTTCAGAGCCCTGTCCATATCCGTCACAGGATGAAGACGTCCAAATACAACAATACTCTTAATATTCAGTGACCATTCACCATCTTTTCGATACCCCTGATCATACACACAATAAGAGACTTTATCACAGCTTTTGATCGCATCAATTTTATGTCCTTCCACAGCACCATGAAAATAAAGTTTTCCACTTACCTCATCATACCAGTGATCCATGGGAATTCCATAAGGATATCCATCATCCCCCTGCACCGAAAGTACCCCGCGGGGTTCGTTTTTCAAAACTTCGATACATTCTTCTTTGCTCAGTTCCTGTTTAAATCTTCTCATTTTACGAAACATAATCAGCTCTCACTTTCAATAATATTAAAAACAGTTAATAACAGAATTCATTATAAACTCTTCGCTCCCCAAAAACAATCTTTTCATAAGCCAATTGGATAACAAAGTATACGGAAAAGGTGTTCCTTTTGACGGCCATGGGATTGAAAGAAAGAATGAGGTGTATTATAATTTATTTCAATAGTGTTGTTTTTTGATAACGCAGGCGAGATGATTGAATGCTGATGGGGGAGAATAAATGAAAAAAACTGAGGATAAAATGAAAACGATACATATGATAGGCAGATATCTGAATGTTATTGTCCTGCTGCTTTTTCTTGCAATCCTGCTTGTAGCAACTTATACATTTATTTTACAGAGAGAGTACACAGCGAATGCGCTGGCATCAGAAATAGAACGTGACAGAACCTGTTCTGATGCGGTTCATAAGCTTATTGGTAATGAACTGGACAGGGAAGATTTTTCAGAGATCAGTGATAAGGCTGATATGAACACAGGAAGATATCAGCGGATTCAGACGAGGCTGAACGAAATCCGTCACCTGAATGCTATCCGTTATTTTTATACTGCAGTAAGAAATGAAGATGACAGACTGGTATATCTGGTAGACGGATTAGATCCGGGAGCAGATGATTTCAGAAATCCGGGAGATTATATTGAAGATGAAATGATACCATATATTGAAAGGACACTGGCGGGTGAGACTGTTTATTCTACAGATATTGTAGATACTACCTGGGGACATATATTTACAGCCTGCTATCCGGTTACGGCAAATGATGACCCGGATGAAATAATAGGAGCACTCTGTATCGAAATGGATATGGAATCTGCTTATGCATTGGTTGAAAAGAGCAATCATACATCCTTTGTAGTTGGGACAGTAACAGTTGTTATGATTGTCCTGCTGAGCTTTGGTATTTTTGTGACTATTCGTAAACAGCAGCTAAAGGAGAGAGAACGGAAACATGCTCTGGCTGAGGCGGCTGATGCAGCCCAGGCAGCAAACCGGGCAAAATCAACATTTCTTTTTAACATGTCACATGATATACGCACACCTATGAATGCGATCATTGGTTATGCAGAACTGGCAGATGATCATCTGGCAGAACCGGATGTGTTGAAGGAATATATGAAAAAAATTCATGCATGCAGTGAGAAAATGTTGTCTATCCTTGATAATATACTGGAACTGGCAAGAATTGAAAATAACACGACTGTTCTGGAGGCGGTTCCTACGAAAACAGAGACAGGTATTGATTTTTCTGTGGATATGTTCTTCAGTGTTGCCGGTAAAAAGCATCAGGAACTGACCGTGAAGAGGAATATCGTATATCCATATATTTATATTGATGCTTCCAGAATATCAGAGATAATACTTAATCTGGTAAGCAATGCTATTAAATATACAGGGAATAATGGTCATATTCATTGCGAACTGAATCAGTATCCACACGAGCGGGCTGGATGGTGTTATACAGAGTTTTCAGTTGAAGATGATGGTATAGGTATGTCAGAAGAATTTCAGCAGCATATTTTTGATTATTTTTCAAGAGAGCGTACATCTACTGTCAGTGGAATAGAGGGCAGCGGACTGGGAATGGGGATTGTAAAGAAGCTTGTAGATTTAATGGATGGGACTGTAGAAATAAAAAGCAGGCAGGGTGAAGGCTCCAAATTTACAATTACGATTCCATGCCGTATAGCCAGTGAAGAGGAAAGTCTTCCAAAAGAAGCAGAGAAGCATCTGGCAGACAGGAGATTATCAGGCAAAAGGATACTGCTGGTTGAAGACAATGACCTGAATGCAGAAATTGCTATTGAATTGTTGGGAAGAGAAGAGCTGATTGTTGACAGGGCCGAGAATGGAGTGGTTTGCCTGGAAATGCTGGAGAAGGCGGAAGCCGGATATTATCAGCTTATTCTGATGGATATTCAGATGCCTGTAATGAATGGTTATGATGCTACAGTCAAGATAAGAAGACTGGATGATGAGAAAAAATCAGAGATACCGATCATTACCATGACTGCAAATGCTTTTGCAGAGGACAGACAGAAAGCATTTGCCGCAGGAATGAATGATTATGTTACAAAGCCAATAGATATGAATAAATTGATCCCGATCCTGCAGAAGTATATAAAATAAAACCGGGAGTTTTTTCTTATATATTTTACAGTTTATGCGAAAAAAATACTGTTTATGAAGGATACGGATTTGTTAATAAACCTTATGTTATCCTATGATCAGGAAAAAAGTCTGGCTGCCGGATATTTACACAGCCTTACATGCAGGTATACAGACGGTATAGTTGTCTGGCAACACTTTCACAGTAATATAACAGTTACAAAGAAACTATATAAGATTAGGATAGGGTGAGGTTTTAACATGAGTTTAAAGTATGAAAAGATCATAAAACAGATGACACTGGAAGAAAAGGCCCGCATGATGTCGGGCAAGAATACCTGGGAAACTGTAGATTTCCCACAGTATGGGATTCCGTCCATGTGTCTCTCCGACGGCCCTCACGGACTGCGCAGACAGGCAGGTGCGGGTGACCATCTTGGGCTGAATGCAAGCCTTCCTGCAACCTGTTTCCCGACTGCCGCTTCTGTGGCAAACAGCTGGGATGAACAGCTTGGGGAAGAAATCGGAACAGCACTGGCAGAAGAAGCAGTTACTATGGGGGTGAATGTAATCCTCGGACCGGGACTGAATATCAAGAGAAGTCCTCTCTGCGGACGAAATTTCGAGTATTTTTCCGAAGATCCGTACCATGCGGGAAAAATGGCAGCAGCTTATATCCGTGGAATCCAGAGTCAGGGGATCGCGGCCTGCCCGAAGCACTTCGCGGCAAACAGCCAGGAACTCAGGCGTATGGCAAATGATTCGGTAGTGGATGAGAGAACATTCCGCGAACTCTATACCACCGGTTTTGAGATTGCGGTAAAAGAGGGAAAAGCGAAGTCGATCATGTCCTCTTATAACGAAGTAAATGGCATCTATGCGAACGAAAACAGCCATATGCTTCAGGAAATCCTTGTAGATGAATGGGGATTTGACGGCTTTGTAGTATCTGACTGGGGCGGCAGCAATGACCATGCCCTCGGGGTAAAGAACGGCAGTCATCTGGAAATGCCGGGAACAGGAAATTCCGGAGTTCATGATATCGTGCAGGCAGTAAAGAACGGGGATCTCACAGAGGAAGTACTGGACCAGCGTCTGGATGAATTATTAAGTGTGATCTTTGATACTCATCAGGCAACAGAGGAGAAAAAAGGTTCTTCCTTTGACATCGAAGCACATCATGAACTTGCACGAAAAGCAGCTCAGGAGAGCATCGTACTCCTGAAAAACGAAGACAACATCCTGCCGCTGCAGCCGGGAACAAAGGTAGCAGTGATCGGAGATTTCGCCCGGACTCCGAGATATCAGGGAGCAGGTTCTTCTCTGGTAAACCCTGCGAAACAGCCGGAATCCATCCTTGGTGAAATTGGAAACAGCGGTCTGGAAATGGTTGCATTTGAACAGGGATACCACAGAAACAAAAAGAGCGATCCGAAGCTGATCGAGCGTGCAAAAGAGGCTGCAAAGAAAGCAGAGGTTGTGCTGATCTTTGCCGGACTGGATGAGATCAGTGAGTCAGAGGGACTGGACCGTACCCATATGAATATGCCGCAGGCACAGAATATGCTGATCGATGAGGTCAGTACCGTAAATTCAAATGTGATCGTAGTTCTTTCAGCAGGTTCCTCGATAGAAATGCCATGGTATTCCTATGTCAGAGGAATCGTACACGGCTATCTGGGCGGTCAGGCAGGGGCTTCTGCAATGCTGAATGTTCTGACAGGAAGGGTTTGCCCGTCCGGTAAACTGAATGAGACATATCCGATCCACTGCGAAGATAACCCTGTCCTGCATTATTATCCGAGTAAAGAACGCAGCAGTGAATATCGTGAATCTCTTTATGTAGGATATCGATACTATATGACTGTGGATAAGAAAGTACGTTTCCCGTTTGGGTTCGGACTCAGTTATACCACATTTAAATACAGTGACCTGAAAGTAGATGATGGCGGAGTTACTTTCCAGATCAGAAATACCGGGAAAAGAGCAGGTACGGAGATCGCACAGCTTTACATCGGAAGAAAATCAGACACAGTATTCCGTCCGGTACGGGAACTGAAAGGTTTCTCGAGAGTGACGCTGGAGCCGGGAGAATCAAAGACCGTACATATTAAATTTGATGACAAAACATTCCGTTTCTATGACACAAGAACAGACACCTGGGAAATTGAAACCGGCGAGTATGAGATCATGGTTGGAAGTGATGCGCAGACTATGCTGCTGCAGGATAAACTTTATGTAGCGGGAACTGTTTCTGAAGGTGGATATGAGAAAGAAAAAATGCCGGAGTATTTCAACGGAAAGATCCGTGCAGTAGACAATGACACCTTCCGCCTCCTGTATGGCAGAGAAATCCCGGATGGAAGCTGGAGCGGTGAGATCAGAATGAATGATGCTGTATGCCAGCTCTACTATGGAAAAGGAATCCTGGGAAAAATTTTCTACGGGGTACTGCGGATCATGTTAAAGATCAGTGAATGGCAGGGAAAACCAAACCTGAATGTGCTGTTCAATTACAATATGCCGATCCGTGGCTATGCAAAAATGACCGGTGGATTTGTTACCATGGATATGGCGAGAGCACTGACAGAAATGGCAAACGGACACAGGATAAAAGGTACGGCACATCTGATCAGGGCGGCAATAAAAAGAGATTAAGAAAAAATAAAATGATGGCAGACAGGACTTGGCAGGACGAAAATCCATGTTGAGTCCTTGTTTGCGTGTTGAAACAGTTATTCGGTTATGAGCAAGTAGCGAAGCGGATTGCGAATATCCGCTTGAATAAAAATGTGGATTGGATTGCGGCAGACGGTGGAAATTGATACAATAAAAAGCAGATCACGGTGGATAACCCACCAAAATGAAACGGGGGAAACGGGCGCATGATAAAAATCGCAATAGTAGAAGACGAAGCAATGTATGCGAAACAGCTGCAGGATTTCCTGCGGCAGTATGAGACAGAGAATGGAGAAGCATTTGACATTACAATTTATTCTGACGGAGACCAGATCGTTCATAAATATAAATCGCAGTTCGATATTATCCTGATGGATGTGGAAATGAAGTTCATGGATGGTATGTCGGCGGCGGAAGAAATCCGTAAGGTTGATACAGAGGTAGTTATCATTTTTATCACAAATATGGCACAGTATGCGATCCGCGGCTATGCGGTAGACGCGTTGGATTATGTGCTTAAACCGGTATCTTACTTTGCATTTTCCCAGAGGCTCAACCGCGCGATCTCCAGAATGAAAAAGCGTGAGACCAAGATGATCATGGTAAATATCAAGGGTGGAACTGTCCGGATCAATATTGCAAATATCTATTATATTGAAAGTCAGGGACACACTTTGATCCTGCATACGATTCTGGGAAATTATGAGACGACCGGAGTGATGAAGGAGATGGAACAGAAGCTGCAGGGAATGAATTTCTGCCGGGGAAATAAAGGATATCTGATCAATCTGCAGCACGTAGATGGGATACAGGACGGATGCGCACTGGTAAAAGGGGAGCAGCTTGTACTGAGTCGCGCACGTAAAAAAGAATTTATGGAAGCATTGACAAATTACTGGGGAGAGGTTGTGAAATAATGGAACATATTATGCCGGATATACCGAGAATTTATACTGCAATCGCAGAATGGCTGGCATGTATGCTGTTTATTATGCCTGTAAAGAAGCGGTTTGAGCGTGCGAAAACAGGTATACTGATGGCGGTGGCACTGGTCATACAGAGTCTGTTTCTGACAGTGACAGGGGATGTAAAGATTTATTTCTGGATCCCGTGTATGATCATTGCAGTTTTGTTAATGATCGGGTTTATTTATGGATGCTGTGAGATTGGTTTGAGAGATGCGGGATATTTCGGGATGATCGCATTTGTGGCAGCGGAGTTTATGGCATCTATAGAGTGGCAGGTTGTGTGTTATTTCTGGGATGGCGGAGTGCCGACAGCTGGGATACAGGTAGTGCTGCTGGCGGTGATTTATGGTGCTGTATCAGTTATTTTATATAAAATGCTGCATATTCATTTGCCGGAAGATGGAAGAATGGGAATCAACCTGAAGGAATATGTATCCGGACTTGTGATCGCGGTGGCAGTATTTGCGGTCAGCAACATCAGTTTTCTGACGGAGAATACCCCTTTTTCGGGAAGGTATTCTTTTGAAATCGGAAATATCCGTACGCTGGTGGATCTGGGAGGAATTGCGATTCTGTATGCGCATCTGACTCAGTGCTGTGAACTGCGGGTGCGCAGGGAGCTGGAAGCGGTGCAGAATGTGCTTCAGAATCAGTATGTGCAGTATAAGCAGTCACGCGAGAGTATTGAGCTGATCAATTACAAATATCATGACCTGAAGCATCAGATCGCGGTGCTTAGAAGTGAGGAAGATCCGAAGAAGCGGGAGGAGTTTCTGAACCGTATGGAGGAGGAGATCCGCCAGTATGAGGCTCAGAACAAAACGGGAAATAAGGTGCTGGATACTGTGCTTACGACTAAGAGTCTTTATTGTGCGAAGCATGGGGTTACGTTTACCTGTGTGGCGGACGGTACGCTGTTGGATTTTATGGATGTTATGGATATCTGCAGTATTTTTGGGAATGCGCTGGATAATGCGATTGAGTGTGAGTTGAAGATACCGGAGAAGGAGAAGAGGCTGATCCATGTGACGGTGTCGAAGCAGAAGCAGTTTCTGATCCTGCGGTTTGAGAATTACTGTGAGGAAACGCTGCAATATCAGGAGGGGACACCGGTTACGACGAAGAAGGAGAAGGAGTTTCATGGGTATGGGCTGAAGAGTATTCAGTATACGGTGAATAAGTATGAGGGGGCTGTCAGTGTGAAGCTGGAGGATTGCTGGTTTGAGTTGAAGATTTTGATTCCGATTGTGAAAAAATAAATATGGTTGGTATGGGGATGGGACGCAGGGTTTCCTTTTAGTGTTCAGATACGGTTTCGGGACCTAGGAACTCTAAGGTTCTGAAAATCCGCTAAAAGCATAAAAAATCCGCCCAAACTCGCCGCTGTGCGGCTCAGACAGTGGGCGGATTTTTTATAACGCGAATTTCCAGAACCTAAGAGTTACTACGACCCCTGCAAATGTATCTGAACACTAAAAGGAAACCCTGCTGTTTGTTGAAACAGATACATGGAAGATTTGTTTGACAGAAGTATATGTATAGTGCACAAATATGAGTGGGTAAATTTGGACAAGATGTCTGATTGAAAAACAGTTTATGCGTATTTTTTACAGATTGTGCGGATTTCCGCAGAATCTGTTTTTGTGTGTTAGGATAATTGCAAGAGGTCCGAAAGGACATAATAAAGGGTAGGAGGAAAAGATTATGCTGCAAATTAACATGGATGACGTGATCAATGTTTTGAATTCATGTAAGCCATATCTGATTGCTTTGGGAATTGTATTGATTCTTGCGATTATTGTGACAGTGGCTGCGGTAAAATGCAAAAAGCCGGTGAAGAAGCTGGTGAGAAAAGAAGCGTGGCTGGCTTTTCTGCTGGCAGTGGTTGTGATCGTCAATCTGATCTGTTTTATCCCGATGTCAAGTATGATTTCGCTTGCGATGGGAAATGGAACGATCAATGAGGAAACTTCAGAGGAAGCAACACAGTTATGTGAAGAAATTGCCGACGAAGGAATCGTATTATTAAAAAATGAGGAGAATATCCTTCCGCTTACAGATACTACGAATCTGAATGTATTTGGCTGGGCTTCTACAAATCCGTGTTACGGCGGAACCGGTTCAGGAGCGTTGTCTGATGCATATGAGACAACAACTCTGCTTGGAGGTCTGGAAGAGGCCGGATACAATCTGAATACAGAGCTGAGTGATTTTTATACGGCATATCGCGAGGATCGTCCGGAGGTAGGAATGTTTGCTCAGGACTGGACATTACCGGAGCCGACTGTTGATTCCTACAGCGATGAGATGATGGAGAATGCGAAGGAGTTTTCTGATACAGCTATGGTTGTGATCACTCGTGTTGGCGGAGAGGGTGCAGACCTTCCTACGGATGTGAGCAAGGTAACTTATACAGATAATTCAGAAGACTATAAGGATTTTGAAGAGGGTGAGCATTATCTGCAGTTGGATCAGACTGAGAAGGATATGCTGGATCTGGTTTGCGATAATTTTGATAAGGTAATCGTTGTTTACAATGGTGCCAATACCATGGAGCTTGGTTTTATCAATGATTATGAGAAGATCAAAGGTGCGATCTGGTGCCCGGGAACAGGTCAGTCCGGATTTAAGTCTCTTGGCGGTGTTATTTCAGGTGAGGTAAATCCTTCCGGAAAAACGAGCGATACTTTTATTTATGATCTGACATCTGCTCCGGGTTATAACAATTTCGGAAGTTTCATCTACGATAATATGGATGAGTATTCCTATACTCAGAAGAACTTTATGACAGGAAAGGATGAAACTGCAGTTCCGGCTTTCGTTAATTATGTTGAAGGTATTTATGTGGGCTACCGTTTCTATGAAACAGCGGCAGAGGAAGGCTTCATTAATTATGAGGATGTCGTGCAGTTCCCGTTTGGATATGGTCTTTCTTATACAGAGTTTAAGCAGGAAATGGGAGAACTCACAGTTGAGGACGGACAGGTTTCCTTTGATGTTACAGTAACCAATACCGGGGATGTGGCCGGAAAGGACGTTGTAGAGGTATATGATAATCCTCCATATACAGACGGAGGAATCGAGAAGGCTTCCGCGAACCTGATCAGTTTTGCCAAGACAGATATGCTGGAGCCTGGTGAATCTCAGACGATCACGATAAGCTTTTCAGAAGAAGAACTGGCTTCCTATGACACGTATGAAAACGGTTGTTATGTACTGGAGGCAGGTGATTATGAGATTTCAATCAATTCCGATTCTCATAATGTGATCGACAGCGAAACTCTGTCTGTAAAAGATACAGTTGTATATGATGAGAGCAATGTACGTTCTACAGATAAGACAGCAGCAACAAATCAGTTTACTTATGCAGAGGGAGATGTGACTTATCTTTCCAGAGCAGATGGATTTGCAAATTACGAGGAAGCAACGGCTGCTCCGACTAACTTTACTTTATCAGATGAGAATAAAGAGAAATTCTTAAATAACAGCAATTATGATCCGGAAAATTATAATAATGATGAAGATGAAATGCCGGTAACAGGTGCGAAGAATAATCTGAAGCTGGAGGATCTCAGAGGTCTTGATTATGATGACGAAAAATGGGATGAATTGCTGGATCAGCTTACAGTTGATGATATGGATAAGATGATCGCGTTAGGCGGTTATCAGACATCTGCGGCTAAGAGTGTCGGAAAGGTGATGACAGTTGACTGTGACGGACCTGCGTCTATCAATAATAACTTTACAGGAACAGGTTCTATCGGATTCCCGTCTGCGGTTATGATCGCAAATACCTGGAATACAGATATGGCATCTCAGTTTGGCGAGAGCATCGGAAAGATGGCAGATGAGATGGAAGTATCCGGATGGTATGCACCGGCTATGAATACACACAGAAGTGCTTTTGCCGGACGTAACTTTGAATATTATTCTGAAGACGGTGTTCTTTCTGGTAAGATGGCAGCACAGGCAGTGATCGGTGCGGAAAAATATGGTGTATATGCTTACATTAAGCATTTCGCATTAAATGACCAGGAAACAAATCGTACAGGAATGCTTTGTACATGGGCGAATGAGCAGTCTATTCGTGAGATTTATCTGAAGCCATTTGAAATCGCGGTAAAAGAGGGCGGTGCAAAAGCTGTAATGTCTTCCTTCAATTACATTGGTACACAGTGGGCCGGCGGAAGCTATCCGTTACTGACAACTGTTCTGCGTGATGAATGGGGATTCAGAGGATTTGTGGAAACAGATTACTTTGGTGTATACGGATACATGGATTCAGATATGGCGATCCGCGGAGGCACAGACTGTATGCTGGTTGCTTATGATACAGACACAAACCATGTAACAGATACCAAGAGTGCGACAAGCTTAAAGGCAATGAGACAGTCCTGTAAGAATATTATGTATACGGTTGTAAACAGCCGCGCATATGAACCGGAGAATCTGCAGACTGGACTGATGAACTGGCAGATTTTTGCAATCGTGATCGACGTGATCCTCGGTATCGTAATTGTTCTGCTGGAGGTTCTGGCGATTCGCAGATTTATCAGGGAAAAGGCAGCAGTAAAGGCTGAGACGGAACACGCAGAAGAGTAATGAAAGATAGATGAGGTGAATGACATGATAGAGAAACTGAAAGCTTCATGGAACCACTTCGCAGACAGACATCCCGGAGCCTCCAAATGGATCCGGGAGGGAGGCCTGTTTGTGATCGTCAGTAATCTGATCACGGTGCTGAAATATCTGCTGCTGCTGTTTTTGCCACTGGTATTTGCCGGACTGCCGAAGATGGATTTCGGTTTTCCGGGTGTTGATATCACTTTGTTTGGTGAGACATTTAAATGGAACATTATCGGCTATGATGCACAGCATGGCGGACTTCCATATTTCTGTGCTTATATGGTAGCCATGGTTCTGGGAGAATGCATTAACTTTCCGATTCAGAGGAACTTCGTTTTTCGCAGCAAAGGGAAAGTTGGATATCAGGCTTTCTGGTATCTGATCGCATTCTGCATCGTGACCTGTATCGTAAATTCTATTAACTGCATCTGGGTCGCAGTTGCAGGACTGTTTGTACCGGGATGGCTGTACAATATCGGAACTACAGTGTTTAACGGCGGTGTGTCGATGGTGGTCTTCTTCTTCGTGAATAAGATTATCTTCCCGGAGGGAGAGGCCAAAGCATAACAGCACAGATGAAACAGTAACAGAACAGAAACACATAAAAAGAGGACTTTCCATGGAGATAAAAATCCGTGGGAAGTCCTTTTGGGGTAGTTATCAGAAGGAGTTTGCACTCCTCCCTGATACAAGCCACTCCTGATAAACTGCGGAGCAGTTATTCGGTGTAGAGCCACGTAGCGAAGTAGATTGCGAATATCCGCTTGACTCCGCTTAATTTCATTATAACTGATGATAAATCGGTTTCATTTTATCGAAAGTACAAAATTCTTTGAATCCCAGTGTTTTTAATTCCTGTTTCGTCTCATCAATAAATGCGCCCAAATGTTCCGGTTTGTGGCTGTCGCTTCCAATGGTGATTATGTTTCCATCTAATTCCCGGTATAATTTAAAAATATCCCTTGATGGAGTGAAATCAGATAATCCATATCTGTGACTGGAAGTATTTACCTCAATTCCTTTTCCTTCAGCGATTACTGTCTTTAAAATTGCAGTAAGTATCGGCTTTAATTTTTCAAATGGATAAGTACCTGCTTTATCATATCTGGTGATCAGGTCCATGTGTCCTAAAACACTGTAATTGTGATAATTCTGAACAAGATATAATAATTCCTCATAGTAGCGTTTATTATATTCCTGCTGTGTCCTGCCACGCTGGAAATCCTGCGTCCAGAACTCCTTATCCGCTACTTCATGAACCGAAAGAATGATAAAATCAAATGGATATTTTGCATACAACTTTTCATATTGTTCTATTGTATGTGATTGCATACCAAATTCCATTCCCAGCTTTAGCGTAATTTTATCTCCGTATTGCGTTTTCATCTTCTGGTAAGTCTGATAATACAATGGATAATTAACATTGAGCATCGGCATATTTTCCGGTTCGCCTGGTATTCCTTTCCGATATCTTATTTTTTCACCATCATCCCAGTCATTTTTTACCCCATAATCAACGTGATCTGTGAAACAGATTTCATCAAGTCCCATTGCTATCGAGTCTCTTACAACCTGCTCCATCTGATATTCTGAGTCATCACTAAATTCCGTATGTACATGATAATCTGCCTTCATCGTTCTATTTTTCACTTCCGTTTCCTATCGTAGTTTACGTTCTTCTTCCAAATCCCCTTCATCGATCATACGATTTTTATAATAATAAATCTGATCCTGCTCTCCAATTTCACGAATCACTTTGCATGGATTTCCTGCTGCAACTGAGTTAGCCGGAATGTCATGGACTACCACACTTCCGGCTCCGATCACACTGTTTTCACCTATATGAACGCCTGGACAAATTGTTGCACCAGCTCCGATCCAGCAGTTATCTTCGATTGTTACCGGATCTGTATACATATATTCCCTCATCTTTGGATTAACAGGGTGCCCCACTGTAGCTATTGTAACAGCCGGACCAAACATTACTTTTTTGCCGATGATAATTTTTCCATCATCAACGAAATTACAGTTAAAATTCAGGTAACAGCCCTCTCCCATGGTAATATTCGTTCCATAGCAACAATAAAAAGGCGGTTCCACCCACGCATTTGTTTCTTTTCCTAAAAGCTGATTTAATGCTGTCATTCTTGCATTGTCATCATCGGGTGCAGTAGAGTTAAACTGAATCATTCTTTTTTTACAGTTAGTCCGGTCTTTAGGAAGTCCTTCACAATAATCTGTAAATAATTTCCCGGCCGTAATACGTTCTTTCATAGTCATATTATCTTTCCTCCTCTGTATACAATATAAAGATAAACAAATTTTATTGATTTTTATACCAGAATCAGCCATAATAATATAACAAATGTTCGTAAAGGAGAAAGCTTCGATGGAAGTATGTCCAGGTACTGTTTTAAATTCAGATGCATCTGAAAATGTTTCTTATAACAATCCAGACTTTCCTGCATATATAAAAATGGGACAGCTTTCAAACTATCCTGATTTTCGTGCAGTCAGCCATTGGCATGACGATCTGGAATTTATTCTTATTTTAGAGGGACAGATGTCTTATGATGTGAATGGTCAGAAAATTTCTTTGCAAACAGGAGAGGGGATTTTTGTAAACAGCCGTTGCTTTCATTATGGCTATTCCGATTCACATACAGAATGTCTTTTTATCTGTATTCTGTTATCCCCTCTGTTACTTTCTGCCAATGCTTATTTTGTAGAAAATTGTCTGAATCCTCTGATACAGAATATTCATTTTCCTTATCAGAAACTGAGTCCGTCTGTTCAGTGGCAGAATTCTGTTCTTCGCGACCTTGAAATGCTTTACGAAAAAAATATGGACAAAATACAGCCATTTATTATTTTGGAAAAAACAGTTCATATTTTCCGGCTGCTTGCAGAAAATATGAATTGTTTTACGGAAGATGATAAAGATACAGAGGACATTCTGATTCTCGCTGCAATGATTGGATATGTGCAGAAAAATTACTCAAATAAAATTTTACTTAAAGATATTTCTTCTTCCGGAAATTGCTGTAAGACAAAATGCACTTCCCTTTTCCGAAAATATTTAAACACTTCCCCTATGATCTACCTGAACTGCTATCGTCTGGAAAAATCTGTTTTTCTTCTTCGGAACACTATAATGTCTGTCACCGAGATAGCATATGCCTGTGGTTTTTCAAACAGCAGTTATTTCTGCGAACTTTTTCATAAGTATTATAATATCACCCCGGGAAAGTTCAGGAAATCGCTCGGTAAATTATGATATTGATCCAACATTTTACGTCATTAAAAATGTTGGATTGATATATAAACTCCGCCTTAAAAAGGCAATAAAATAAATGGGGCAGGATATGATATTCCTTTGAGGTTATTGCGAGGCTATCTGTTAAAAAAACTTGTTGCTTCTTTATCGTGACAGAAGCAGAAGAATGATGTTATAATTCATTAGTGAAGTACAATAAGTCAGGCGGATATTTGCAATTGGAGCAGGGATCTTACCTGATTCGGTTAAATTTCCAATTTCTTATGTCAGGGGTGATACTATTGAACGTAATGCCAATTTCGGATTTAATTGCGCAGGTATCTCAAATATGTAAAAGAAACGGTGTGCAGAGATTAGATCTTTTTGGGTCTTTTGCAACAGGGACAGCTACACCGACCAGCGATATTGATTTTGTTGTATACGGATGTAGAGATATTCTGCATCTGGAAGAGGAACTGGAAAATATTGATACACTTCGAAAAATTGACATCTTCGAATATGAGAGTATAAATAATAAATTTCTGAAGGAGGATATTGAGAAATATGGAAAGCAAATATATTAATCGCTATAATACTTTTTGCAGCAGCCTGAAGAATCTTGAAAAAAGCCGACACGCTGATCCAAAAGCTGATTTTGTACTGGAAGGTACTGTATTAAATTTCAATCTGACTTTTGATATTTCTTGGAAGGTAATGAAAGATATCCTTATTAAGCAACTGGGGATTCTGGACTTTGCAATCGGATCACCGAGGGAAACACTGCATCAATCTTTTACCAACAAAATAATTGATGATGATCGTTGGCTTCAGATGCTGCGTGCAAGAAATCAGCTTGCGCATGACTATGATGGTACTTTTGCAGCCGAAAAATTTCAGGATATTATAAATGTCTATTATCCTTTGTTTGAGAAACTGAGAGATAATGTGAAAAAATATTATATTACAGAGTAGATTATACGTAAAAAGAATAAGAGATTTTTTACAGACATGCAATAGAAATTGATAAAATTTTCCGTTATAATAGAATAGTTAAACAGAATATTAAGCAAAAAATAAACAAGGAGGGTCTTCACATGGCTTATTTAGGAGAAAACATTAAGAAACTTGGATTTGGTCTGATGCG
>CAVCYJ010000024.1:0-23066 GCA_963605995.1 Holdemanella biformis
TTCCGGGGCTTAGCTTTTCTTAAGGCCCGAAACCGAGCCGGAAAGAATTATTGGCACTTGCGTCCCTCTTGCTTCCCTATTTCGTCCCTATTGCGTCCCCCAATTATCCTCTAAGTCTTTGTACCATATCCCACAAAGCCTTTGCCGAATTAAAATTCTCCGGGACAATATCTGCCGGAGTAATTGTAATATCATAAGTATCCTGCAGTTCGCTTACAATAGACAAAATCGCAAAAGAATCAAGGATTCCATCATCAATTAAAGTATCGCAGTTTTCAAAATCCGCATCCGGCTGGATCTCTTCCAGTAATTCAATTAATTCTTCCATCGCATTCTCTCCTGTTTTCTTATTATTCTTACATTTCTGAGTTTAAAAGATCTGTATGTACACCATCCCGCACCATACGCAGCCCCTCTTCCTCTGTCCAGAAATAGATTCTCGGAAGCGGACGGCTAAGGAATAAATAAATTCCTTCTGTCACGGAATAAGCACCTACCCGTTCAAATACCAGTATATCATGAAGCTGCGATTTGTGAAGTGGAAAACGCTTTACAACCACATCACTGACTGTGCAGAGTGCACCACAGAGGTTCCAGGATTCTTCCTCTCCATCAACCTTCTCGTTTCCCTCTGCGTCAAGCTGTGTGCAGTACGGCTGTTTCATCGCCATAGCCTGTCCATAATAATTCAGGTGATTGATACCGCCATCCATGATCACATACGGCTGCTCTTTATTCACCTTCATATCCACAATCGATGTCACATAATATCCGCAGGCTGCTGCCAGAAATCTTCCCATCTCAAGAACAATCTTACCTTTGAAATTAAGTCCTTCCAGGAGTGCCCTGAATTCACCCAGAACACTCTCCACATCCTCACTTTTGTCCTTCTTAAAATACGGAACAAAGAATCCCGGACCATACTCAAGCACCTGTACTTCAAATCCACTCTCAGATTTCAGTTCTCCGATAAACATATCCAGATGCTCCAGTTCCGTTTTCATTTGACTGATATCTTTCTTCTGGGTTCCTGAATAGAACTGAAGACCTTCCATCTCAACCCCCGGATAATCTGTTCTGTTGGAAATAATCTCCCTGATATCTGCTTCATCTACACCAAACTGATTCCCACTTGTCACACGGATCAGTACCGTAATCTTCATGCCAAGTCTCACTGCAGTTTCATTCAGAATCTGTAAATGCTGCAGGGACTCTACGGTATACACACCCTTTCCGCCATATGTAGAAAGTACATATTCCACATCTTCCGGATTCTTATATACACCGGAAAGAACAATCCTCTCCATCGGTACGCCAACGCGCTCACAGATTCTAAACTCACCCGGTGAGCACACCTCAAATGACGGAACCACATCCATCATTGGTCCTGTAAGAAAAGGGTTTGCCTTCATAGCATAACATAACTGTGCGCTCTCTCCAATACAGCTCTGCACTTTTTTTACAAATTCCTTCATCTTATCCAGATCAAAGACATAAGATGGGGTCGGAGTATGTTCTTTCTCAATCAGTTCTTTCATAAATCTATAGGAACTCATTTCTTCTTTTCCTCCTGATACATAGATGTAAGCGCTTTTCTGTCAATCTTTCCATTCTTTGTGAGAGGCATACTCTCCACCTGACGGAATACATTCGGAACCATAAATGCAGGCACATACTGTCCCAGTGCCTTCGCCAGCGGTCTTCTCTCAATATCACCTTCATAAAAAGCTACTATTTTACTCTTAGCAGTATCAAAAATACAGCAACTTCTCACAATCTCCGGAACCTTATCCATAGCAGCCTCAATCTCACCAAGTTCAATACGGTGGCCCATATGCTTAATCTGGAAATCCTTACGCGTTGCAAAGCACAACTCGCCAAGCTCATTATAATAAGCAAGATCACCCGTTCTGTACATCGGCTCCAGATATCTGTCATTTAACGGATTCTGAACAAAAACTTTCGCCGTCTGTTCCCTGTTTTTATAATATCCCAGCGCAAGTGCACTTCCCGATACACAAAGCTCACCGTTTGTATTCTTCTCTGTAACCAGCTTATCATCTTCATCCAGAAGAAATGCTTTTTCATTCGGAAATGCCTTACCCATAGGAAGCACATCTCCCGGCTGAAATTCTCTGTCTACGATATAGTAAGTGCAGTTACACGTAATTTCTGTCGGTCCGTAAATATTTACATACATTACATCCGGCAGATATTTTCTCCAGATATTCAGGTGTTTCACAGGCATTGCCTCACCGGAGAAAAGGATCTTCTTAATCTTATCCGGCACTTTATATTCAAACCCATTCAGAGTTGAAATAATACACAGTGCAGATACCGCCCACACCAGAGTTGTCACTTCTCTCTCGATCAGATAGTCGATCAGCTTCATCGGGAAAGAAAACAACTGCTTCGGAATGATCTGAACTGTCGCTCCGGTCTTCAGTCCGGAGTAAATATCCTTCACAGATACATCGAAATCCCACGGGGCCTGATTTCCCATAACATCCTTCTCAGTAATGTCAAAAAGTTCTGTAAAGCAGTCAATAAAATCAAGTACCGAACGGTGTCCTACCACAACTCCCTTCGGAACTCCGGTAGAACCTGAAGTAAAGATTCCATACAGCGGATCCACATCCAGTGCCTGTTCTCTGATTGATTTCAGTACTGCTTTATTCTCCGGCTCCGCTGCAAGATCCGGAGCCATCAGAACCTTTCCTTTAAATTCAAGTTTCTCCAGATCCTTCAGATATTTCTCAGATGTAACGATCACATCACTGTCCAGGATTCCGAGAATCTGCTGAAGTCTGCTCGCCGGCTGTTTGGTATCCATCAGTACATAAAAGCATCCGGCATAAACAGCACCCATGAAAACTCCGATCGTCTCTACACTCTTCTCCATAAATACAGGCACCGGATTTCTCGGTGTGAAATGCTTCGCAAGTGCAGTTCCTGTTCTGCGAGCAGTCTGCTCCAGTTCCTTAAATGTGCAGGATGTATGTTCATCTGCAAAAGCCGTCTTATCCGGATATTTCTGTGCAGATTCTTCCAGATATTCCAGAATACTTGTCTTCATATATAATTCCTCCCTTCTGTATATCACAGAGACTTCTTTTCAACCCATCTCACTACTATCTGTCTTGCTGCTAACTGTCCTATTCGTCACAACGTTTTAGTTTTTCTGTCCGGCATTTTCCAGAACCTGTGCCAGAACTTTGGAATATGCTTCCGCGGCATCTCCGTTCATATGTCCGTCATAGTCTGTATAAGCCTTCAGATCATGCGTAAATGCTTTAAAGTATTGCGTATTAAAGTTCAGATATTCTACACCCTGCTCCTCAAAAAACTGACCGAAATATTTCCATGCGGCATTATAATTATCGCTGTAATCCTTCAATGTATTGATCGGAATCGGTGTTGTCACTGCTACGAATTCAATATCATTGTCCTTACAGAATGAAATCAGCTTTTTCAGATATTTCATATTCTCTTCATTTACCTTACCCTCTTCGTAGAGCTTCGGTTCTGATTTCTTAAGCTTTGTCACATCCACCGCATATCTCTCGATAAATCCGCTTTCATGGTATTCCTGCGAATCACTCTTCAAATGGGAAATATCATAATCGCCGGATACTTTCTGTGTAAACGTATCCTTAATCTTTGGCAGCTCATAGCTCAGAGAATATTCATACCACGGGAAAAAGATCGTACGGAAATTGCATTTTGCAATGGAATTCCAGAAATACTCCAGCTTTGCTTTTGAGAATGGAAACTCATGATAGAAAAGCAGGTAGTTATTCCCTTCCTCTTTCTCCGATACAAAATATCCCGGGTCAACCTCATAAATAATCCTCTTCGGATTCTGTTTCTCTTTGATCAGCTTCGTCAGATAATATGCGTCGATTCCATATTCGCCGCCAACACAGATATTATGTCCGCTGCGTCCGGTAACCTCCTGCATCACATCCGGGTCAATATCCATCTTTCCATGAGATGTTCCCACGATGATGTCATCAAACTGCTGTGTTACAACTGTATGTACATCATTCCTCATAAATGTACAGGGATAAAGTGCCAGGTCGAGTGCCGCCAGAAGAGCCACGCATACGACCAGTACCAGGAACGTTTTTAAAACTCTCTTAAAATTGTGCATAAATAAATCCTCTCGCTACTGCTGTTGATCCAAAGAATCCGATGGATGCCAGCAGACAAAAATAAATTGCTACAGTAACCGGCAGACTCAGTCCTGCAAGTGACTCTCTTATCTTCATGCCACGTTCCTGAAGGACACCTACGATAAACAGAATAATACAGCCAACTGCCAGGATTGCCAGTGCATAAGGGGTAAAAGCAGTTCCTTCCTTACCAGCCGGGATTAACAGTAACTGTGACGGCATAAACTTCGTAACAGAAAGCTTCATCATATGAAAAGCCTGTCCTACTGTGTCCGCTCTGTCAAAGAACCAGCTGATATTTACAAGGATAAAAGTACGGATGATCATAAACACATGATACCAGTTCTCTTTTCCGGTAATGTTAAATTTCTTTTTCCAGTTTCTGTAATTCTCTGCCATAAGTCCGCTGAAAGCAATAATAATACCATTATACATACCGTATACAATATACTTCCAGGCAGCACCATGCCATACACCAACTACAAAGAACACGATCAGGTTTGCCAGACAGATTGGAAGCGTACGTCCAATTTTTTTGCCGAAAACCTTCTTGCCCCATTTGCCGAATTTACCCATCCATCTGGATAATGTCACCGGATAAAAAACATAATCCTTCATCCATGTGCCGAGGGTAATATGCCAGCGATGCCAGAAATCTGTGATGGAAACAGAGAAAAACGGACGCTTGAAGTTCTCATCCAGTTCGATTCCAAACATTGATGCGATACCAATCACCACATCCATACCACCGGAAAAATCCGCATATAACTGAATCGTATAAAATAATACACCAAATATTGCCAGCCCACTATACTGATCCGGATTATCAAAAATCGCATCTACAAACACCGCAGCCCAGTCCGCCAGGATCATTTTCTTAAAGAATCCCCAGAGAATACGTTCAAAGCCTCTGGTAATATTCTTACCTTCAAATTTATGCGGCTCATAAAGCTGATGCGCCAAACGGCTGTATCTTCCGATCGGTCCCTGCAAAATCTGTGGAAAGAAGGAAACAAACAGAGCATATTTTACAGGATTCTTCTCCGCTTCACATCTCTTCCAGTATACATCCAGCAGATATCCGGATGACTGGAAGGTGTAGAATGAAATTCCCAGCGGAAGCAGGATTTCCATTCCCCTTAAGTTCATATGAAATAAAGCGTTAAGATTCTCAATTGCAAAATTCGTATACTTCACAACTCCAAGCATACCAAAATTTAATATCAGTCCGAGAATCAGAAAATTTCTGGCTCCTTTGTGGCTTCCGCCTGCTTCTGTCTTCTCAACTGCAAGAGAGATTCCCCAGGTAACCAGGGTAGAAAAAAGGATGAAGCCCACATAGCGGACACCACCCGCCAGATAATAAATGTAGCTGAAACACAAAAGAACCAGCCACTGGAGTTTGTGCGGCACAATATAATAAACAAACACACTCGCCGCCACAAACAGTAAAAACAGATTTGAAACTAATGACATGATCTTTCTCCCTAAATATGTACAACTTTATTTTTCCATTGTACCTAACAAGGGCACTGCACGATGTTATTGTGCAGCGCCCTCTCTGATTATTTTATTTTCATTCTGCCATTGCCGGATATCCCGCAGGAATCCAGCATCATTTTCCCCTGAACAAAATCAGTCAAATATACAAAATGGATATTCGTTTAATTCAATAATCCATCATCCAGGCAGCCATTTCCGCCATCATCGGATCCTCCGTCATCAGAATCTCCATTGTTATAATCACCATCGTCAGGACCGTCATAGTCATAGTCATAGTCGTAATCAGAAGAATCGTAGTCATAGTCGTTGCTATAATCATAATCACTGCTGTTGTCATAGCTCTCTGTTGACTCGGAAGTAGTCTGTGCCGGTGCCTCTGTCGGCTTCGGAAGCAGGTCTTTCTCTGTCTGCAGAGTATTGTATTCTTTCTTCTGGCTGATGCTGTCAAATACCAGATATGCAACTTCACCTTCCAGATGAAGTTCTGCTTCCTCTGTATCGCCAAACGGGAATGTGTGGATTTCTGCTGTTGTTTCATCTTCAAAGGTTAACTGAATGTTATATTTAGGAGTTTCCTTCTCTGCTGCATCCTTATCTTCACTGTCTGACTTTTCATCTGTCTTTGTGTCATCTGCCGCAGTTTTTGTTTCAGCAGTATCATCTGCCGCATCTTTGTTTTCTTCATCCGTTTTATCCTTGGCGTTTGGATCAAACCAGAGAACTCTTTCTTCATCTGCCTCAAACTTATCTTCGTCTTTCAGGAAATTGTCCGGATATTTTTCGTCTTTTTCATTCTTGACAGCAACCCCTGTGATAACTTTTCCGGTGAGATTTTTCAGTTTCACAGAGAGAACACCTTCTGTATCCTCTTCCGGTTTCTCACCGATTGTCTTTAAATCCTCATCTTTTGTTTCATCATCTGCTGCATCTTTGTCAGCATCTGCTGTTTCAGTTTTTGCTGTAGTATCTGCTGCCATAGCTGCCTGGCTGAATACCAGACTGCTTCCAAGTGCTGCCATCATAAGTACTGTTACAATTTTTTTCTTCATAATTAAATCCTTTCTGGTCATTCTATATAATGCTTTAATTTTTTATTATCAAATAAATCAAAGCATTTGCTTCTCCTCCAACTCTATTTTCACAGGAAACTGAGAAGTCAATTCGGAAATTTAATTTACTCTCTTATAGTTGACATATTTTAATGTCTTTTTGGCACCATAGGTAAGTTTATAACCATTCAGTTTATACTCTTTCTGGAAATTCGGATCATATACATAGGTTTTGGTCTTACCACTGACCTTCTGATCAATCTCAACCCATGCATGTGCTCCTTTGCCACTTGTTTTCTGGAAGTATCCTTTTACATAATGAGCATCATATCCGGCAACCTTAGCCATCCAGTAGAAAGTTGCAGCCATTACATAACAGTCACCGCTGCCGGTTTTGAATCCATACAGACCATATTCTGCCGGTGTTTTCTTTGACACTTTTACATTTCCCGTATACTGAAGAGATGCAGACCAGTTAAATGCCTTTTTCAGATTTCCATTACACTTCTGCAGTCTGATCGCAGCCATTGTCTCTACAGTTGACAGCTTTGTTGCCTGTCCGTTCTTTTTAATTTTATAATAGGTTTTGGAGTTAACCTTATAATACGTTTTATTTGTTACAAGCTTTCCGGATTTATCAAAACAATAAACATATTTGCCTATCTTCTTCGCTTTGCCGGTAACTTTTTCTCCATTCTCATAGTAATATTTACTGCCGTTTACAGTCTCCCAGCCACTCTTCACTTCCGGTGTCGGAGTTACATCCGGTATCTCAACTGTATCATCTGTTGAATCGTCCTCTGCGTAAGCAACATATGTTGACTCGTCTGCCATAGCCGGCATTGCAGGTGTAAATGCCATTACTGAGCCGAGCAGTAATGCTGTGATTTTTTTTCTGTTCATATCCTGTTCCTCTCTTCTTTTTCTTTGTTCTTTTTCTTTACTGTCTTACTGTAATACTTGCAACAACTTCTGCACTGCTTCCTTTCCCGGTCGGACGTACAACATTTAACTGTACATAATCATATATATATGTTACATCTTTTCCGTTTCCATCCAGCATACAGGTATTACTCTTACTTACTGTACATTTTTTATATTTTCCGAGAACCTTCTTAATCTTTGAAGCATTGTTCTGTTTTGTAAGAGTAGACGCTGCTGCATATTTTCTGTATAAGGTTGTCTTCTTTGTATCTACAGCTCCTGTTTTCGGATTAAAGTAATACAGCTTCGGGATATCATACATATTAGGAGTTCCTACACGGATTCCACTTACTGTATGTCCGTATATATCAAATCCATAATATTTGCCATTAATTTTTTTCATCAGAATCCCGTATTTGCCAACTGTGTCTTTATCAGCCTGATAAGCAGCTCCGTTTTTCCCGAAATAATAACGTAAGCCATTGGAAGTGACTCCCCACTGACTGGTTACTTTCTGATTATTCTCATCATAACCATATCTTTTTCCTGTATTTTTGTTCTGTTTCACCTTAACAGTCTGTACTGCTGCATGTACTGTTACTGTTTCTGCTACAGAAACCAACGGTGTCAGCATGAGCAGCATACAAAGTACAACTGCAAGGAATCCCTTTGTTCTCTTCATTCTTCGTACTCCTTTTCTCAGAATTTAATTTTGTGTTCTATTGTGTATGCAGGACGTGTACTTGCGCCAAATAAGGTTCCATACATATTATCGTAATAAAGTCCGTTGATCATAACGAAGCTATGTCCGTCCGGAATTGTAATGACATATGGCTCATATCCCAGTTCCTTAGCAATTGCCGCAACACTGCTGGCAATTCCGTAACAGTTTCCTGTCAGACCATTCTGGAACATCTGAAGGGCATATTTGTAAACCCAGTTTTTTGTCTTGAATTCCTGCGGTGTCGGGTCCATATTTCCTACAAAGTTTGTATAAGCCATAATATAATAAAAACAGGAACGGAATTTTTCATAATTGCTGGCTCCGGCATTGCTGTGCCGTGCAATAAAATCCTGTGCCGCAAATTTACATCTCACCTGAGTCATATTTGATGCATACCCGTTTTTATTAAATTTAATTCCGCCTATGGTCTCATTTGTCGCGCATTTACCGTTCTTATGCACATAATACATTTTACCATTTAATTCATTCCAGCCTGTAACGGCTCTTCCTCTGGCATCAACAAAATATTTCACCCCATTAATATTTACGATCGTCTTCTTTCCAGGTATTACTCTCTGTGCATATTTATTAAATACATAGAAAACTCCGTTAATCTTGTAATGTCCGTCATGAGCAGCTACACCATTTGATTTAAACCAGTAATATTTGCCCTTAACCTTCTTCCATTTATTTCTGACAGGTTTGTTATTTACATAATAACGATAGACTCTGCCCTCCTTCATCAGACCATTTTTCGGTGTCGGCGTAGCAGTCGGCAGAGGCTGTACCGGTGTTGGTGTCGCAGTGACTATCGGCTCATCTGTATCATCTGACGCATAAATGCTGACTGCTCCCAGTGTAAGCATTCCTGTCAGGATCAGCATGACAGCTACAGCCTTCATTACTGACAGGTTCCTTTTTCTCTTCATCATCTGTTTCTCCTTTTTAGTAGTGCCCGATTTCTCCTTTACATTTTATATGATGTCAGGGTCAAAAGGTATTTTGCCCTGATATCTTGCGTATTATTATAGTATATTGAAGACCCTTTTGCAATTTATACGGTTGCTTTTTTTCTAAAATATCCTTAAAAAAATCTGCTGTAAATTTCTTTTGTTTACAGCTTTTCTTTTGTATAATTCGTCCCTTGACTTTTATACCCTGTTAAGGTGTATCATAATCTACACATCTAAAAACAGGCAGCTGGCTCAATGGTGCAAAATATTTTTCATGTACTTGCAAGCCAAAAAGCAAAACAGATGTTCAGGTGTTAAAGGAGGCAAACTATTATATGTTTGAGACATTAGAAGAAAAGACCGAAGAAAAGGCAATGGTGCAGTTCCTTGAACGCTTTACAGACTATCCATTTCTGGTAAAGTTCAAGAATTCTGAATATCATATCGGAGAAGGAGAACCTACATTTACGGTAAATTTTAAGAAAGCGATTCCTCTCTCAGCTCTGGTGAAAAGTACCTCTCTTGCATTAGGGGAAGCATATATGCGGGGAGATCTTGATATCGAGGGAAATCTTTATGAAGCACTGGATCATTTTCTGGGTCAGATGGGTAAGTTCTCTACCAATGAATCCGCTCTGAAAAAAATCATGTTCAGTTCCACATCTAAAAAAAACCAGGAAAAAGAAGTAACCAGCCACTATGATATTGGAAACGATTTCTACAAATTATGGCTGGACGAAACAATGAGCTATTCCTGTGGCTATTTCATCCATGAAGATGATTCTCTGTATCAGGCACAGGTAAATAAAGTAGATTATATTCTTAAAAAATTATATCTTAAAGAAGGAATGAGTCTTCTGGATATCGGCTGTGGATGGGGCTTTCTGCTGATTGAAGCCGCAAAAAAATATAAAATTCACGGCACCGGAATCACTTTGAGTCATGAACAATACGCAGAGTTTCAGAAGCGTATTAAAGAGCAGGGACTTGAAGATTACCTCACAGTTGAACTGATGGACTACCGTGATCTGCCGAAACACAATTACCAGTTTGACCGCGTTGTGAGTGTCGGTATGGTAGAACATGTCGGTCGTGACAATTATCAGCTCTTCCTTGACTGCGTAGAAAAAGTTCTGAAGCCGGGCGGATTATTCCTGCTCCACTTTATCAGTGCCCTCAAAGAACATCCGGGCGATCCATGGATCAAGAAGTATATCTTCCCAGGCGGAACAGTTCCAAGCCTGAGAGAAATCCTGAACCACATGGCAGAAGATAATTTCCATACTTTGGATATCGAGAATCTGCGCCTGCATTATAATAAAACATTACTTCACTGGGAAAAGAATTTCCGTGATAACCTCGAAACTGAAAAGACTATGTTTGACGAATCATTCCTTCGCATGTGGGATCTATACCTGTCAGCGTGTGCTGCAACATTCCACAACGGAATTATTGATCTTCATCAGATTCTCATGACAAAAGGAATTAATAATGAATTACCAATGATACGCTGGTATTAAATCTACTGAAGCAAAAAAACCTCTCCGATGCAGTGTATTCTGCCCGAAGAGGTTTTTTATCACATAACTATAATTGCAGATCAGTCATCCATTCTCTGAATCGCATCAATCGTCTTCTTATACTGATCTTCTACCTTTTCCAGAAGTTCCTCGCAGCCTTCTGTATTTCTGTCTCTGAGTTTCTCTGTAATGTCAAAACTTACTTTATAAAGATTATCAAATCCCAGATTCTGACACACACCCTTCAATGTATGCGCTGCGCGAAAAGCTTCCTCGCCATTTCCCTGTGCCAGACTATCCTTCAAACTCCTGAAACTTCCATCATCCAGAAATTTCTTTGCAAACTTTCTGATCAATCCCTCACTTCTCAGTCTTCCAAGTACACCTTCATAATCAGCACCCATCAATTCATAACTCTCTTTTACGGTCATATATATCTCCTCTTTATTCACAGGCAGCATATAAGAGGTTCTGATTCACCACACACAATGCTACCCTCTGGTATCTCCTGTGATTCGTCCTTTTTGCAACAATTCAATTCTATCACACCATTTCTCCATTCACAAGTATTCATAAACAAATTCATCAAAATTCCAGAGCAATAACAGCAGAACATTTTATCATGAAACATCACCGAGTAATTTCCTATGATATAAAAAAACATTTCCATATGCGTTGTCTGCCACATATGGAAATGTTTCTTTTCTTTATCTTCTTATCTGAAAAATCCCTGACTCTTGAAATATTCTATAAATGGATTATCACTTTCATCTCCGTCACTATCGTCACTGCTGTCACTGCTGTCAGCATCCTCATCTGAATCATCTTTGGAATTTTTCTTTTCTTTCTTACTGTCGTCACTGCTGTCATCAGTGCTTGTATTTTTATCCAGAGTTACTGTAAGTGTTTCCTCTTTGTAGCTTCTTCCTTCCGGAACCTGCACAGTCAGTTCTACCTCTTCACCCGGTTCGTAATAGGAAAGATATTCAATCAGCTGATCAATGCTGGAAACCGTTTTGCCGTTAAATTTAGTAATAACACTGTTTGACGTAAGACCGGCATTCTCTGCTGCTCCGCCTTTTGTTACCTCTGATACAAACACACCTGACGGGATTCCGTACATCTGAACAGCTTCTGTACTTACAGAAGCGCCCTTGATTCCCAGTACACCATGTTCGGAATCATCCAGCTTATCTCTTGAAGTCTCATTCATCAGATTCTCAAGGATATCTGTTACATCTGAGATGGCGATTGCATATCCCATACCTTCAACTTCTGTTGATGCAAGTTTTGCAGAGTTGATACCTACAACCTCACCTTCCATGTTCAGAAGAGCACCACCGCTGTTACCAGGATTAATCGCAGCATCTGTCTGGATCAGATTTACACCATCACTGCTGTCTTCACTTCCATCTGTTACTGTATTACTGTCAGAATCCATCCTGCGGTTCTTTGCACTTACAATACCAGTTGTAACAGACTGTCCATATCCCAGCGCATTACCGATAGCAACTACCTGCTCACCAACTTTAAGGTCATCAGAGCTGCCGACCTTTGCAACTGAAATTGCATCCATAGTATCATCATCAATATCATCCAGTGATACTGATACAACCGCGAGATCTTTCTCCTCATCAAATCCCTTTACCGTAGCCTCTACTGCATTGCCGTCTACAAAGGCTACTGATAATGTATCCGCATCTTCTACTACATGATAATTGGTAGCAATCAGAAGCTCACTGTCATTCTTACCGACAATAATACCGGAACCACTTCCTTCTACTTCCTGTTCCTGCTGCTGTGGCGCATATCCGTACATTCCATACATTCCATAGTAGCTCTGTACTTCCTGCACCGATTTTGTTGTAATAGATACGATGGACGGAAGTGCCTCTGATGCAATGTCCGATACATCCAGGCTTCCTGAAGTTGTGCTGCTGTCAGATGTATCTTCACTTTCATCAGATTTAGAAGCACTTTCATCCTTGTCTGCTTTTTTCTCAGATTTTGCATATGTTAAAGTAGTCTCATTTTTATTTGCCGCCTCTACTGTTGCTGCTCCTGTAAGCTTGTTTATTCCTTCAAAACTTCCTGCTGCAAGACCTCCTGCAAGTACTGCACACAGGCTGAGTGTAAGACCTTTCTTTGCAATCTTTCTGATTTTATCATTTCTGTTATCTTTATTCATCATAATTAAAGTCCCTCCCTGGATTTATTCTTATATCATCTTCCACAAAGCAATCCTGAATGTAGTTATTGAAGTGCTCTGTGTTATCTGTCTCTGTTTCCTTTTGATGCTTCTAAGTATAGAAATGATTTGTGTTCTTTGTGTGGGAAAAATGTGTTTAATCTGTGACACTTTTATACAATCATGCAGATATTTGCAGTCCCCAGCTGCTAATTCCGGTACATTCCTGACACTCTCTTTGCCGTATATCCCGGAACCTGTGCTTTCCAGTTTCCAACCTGACTGTTCAATACTTTTTCTGTATATTTCAGTGAATTACTGCTATCCATATTTGTAAAAACATTAAATGCTGTTTTCTTTTTACCATTTGTATCCTTCAGTCCCATAGCCAGTCCCTGTGCCATCTCATGAGCTTCATCCTTATAACTCCTTATGATAAATGCATCAATCATCGGGTTGCATGCTGCTTTATAATAAGCCAGTGCCAGTGCCGCTGCCTGATTTGCCTGACCACCGGATTCAGACGAAAATCCCTGCTCGGAAAGGATAATCCTTGTATTCGACCCATACCTGCTTTTTACATAGTTTGTCAGAGTCTGAATGTTGCGCATGGTGATAAATGTCGTTGAATTTACATCATTGGTAAACATGGATGCATTTGCACCGGACCAGAACTGCGAGTCTGAAAGCGGCTGGTTATACGCATGATATGCCAGATTCCAGTTGACACCCTTTTGCATGTCCGAAATTTTCGATGCAAAGCTATCCAGAGTCGATTTCGCACTGTAGCAGACAGTAAATGCGTTTTTCTGATTCCAGCAGTTATCCAGGCAAATGAATACTTTTGAACTTGCGCGACTGCTGCGGACAGCATTGTACAGGCAGCGGAATGCTTCACTGTACATAGAAACAAATTTGGAAAAGCTGACATTTCCAAGATAATAATAACCACTCGCTGTATTTACTTCATTTCCAAGAATCCAGTTACTGACATAGCAATTATTGCTTCCAAACTTTTCTCCCAGATATGCAAATATTGCTTCCATAGTCTGTCTTGCTGTACTGTTGTCAGTATTCCATCCATAATAAGCTGTTTCCGCATATGGACTGTTTCCCGTGGTAAGACTCTGTGTGCTCGTGTTCTTATCAATGCTGATCTGTGCCGTTACCTGAATTCTTTTTGCATTACACTGCTGAACCAGATACTGATATCCGTATAAGCTGTTAAATCTGTAGGTTTTTCCATTATATTTAAATGTTTCTACTCCACTGTCCTTTCGCATCAGGTCTGAAATATACAGATTAAAAAATATATTCTTCGATTTCGTATCTGTAACTTCGCTGAACGTTGTGGACTGTATTCCTTTCTTTGTTTTTGGAACAAAATATGCCGCTGTATTTGCACTGAGTTTTTCCGGATTGCTGACATAGCTTTTCGGGCTGATCACAGTATATGCCGTCTTAGATTTCTTCACTCCTACTGCAAATTTTCCCTGAGCATATTCCGGATGTCCGGAAGTATTCAGCTTGAAAGTGATTTTCCCTTTTACTGTTTCCGGCTTTTTTGCCTTTGCAACTGCTTTCTTTACCTTTCCGGAATTCGAATTCACATACAGCAGGTAATAATAATTATCATTGCTTTTCACATAGCCAGATACCGTAGCAGAAGCTGAAATGGTGTTTGTTTTTACTCCGTTTACGGAATTCAGAGTTGCAGCTTTCACTGACGGGCTGATTTCCTTTATCCACTTTGCATATAAAGTAAGGGAGCCTTCTGTTCCTTTCTGGATCACAGTTATTTTTTCCTTATACTTACTGTCTGTATACCACCCCACAAAATGATATCCGGAACGTGTTGGATTTTTCAGTTTAATCTCATCTTCTGCAGTGTAGATCTTCGGATTGGCAGAATTATTTTTCCCTTTATTGAGTTTGTATGTGATTTTATATACAGAAGCTTTTTCCCAGATGGCATACAAAATCACTGAATCTCTGTTTTCTCTTGCTGATACATCCGAAGATGATGCTGCCCCTGCTTTCCCTGACTCTGTCGGTCTTTGTGTGTCATCTCCAGTCTGCTGCACTTCTTCAGCCTGCTGTATATCTGCCATCTGTTCAGCATCTGCAGTTTCTTGTGTATCCATCTTCTCCTCTGCACTCGCCGTTGTATCATCCGTCTTTTCTGTTGTATCTGCTTTATCTGCAGCCTGACTCGATTTTTCCTGCACATTCAAATCCAGAGACATCAGCAATTCCTTCACTGAGTCTCCCGGTTTATATGAATCACCGCTCCCATCTTCTTTTGTATTCCATTCTTTAAATATATATCCGGATTTTCCACTCAATGCTTCCGGTGCTTTCGCAGTCTCCAGATCTGTATATGGAATCACATATGATTTTTCCAGTTTTCCGTCACTGTAAAGCTGTATCGTGTAACCTTCCGTCGTCTGCGCTGTATCCGCATTTCCCGCTTCCGGCTGATCAGATGGATTCGTTTCAGCATCAGGTGTTTCCATCTCATTAATGTAAGCAGATTCCCCTGTTTCAAATTCCTGTCCATTGTCATCCTTCTCTGATGAAATTTCTGTCTCTCCATCATCAAACTCTTCCTGAACAGTTGTATTTTTTCCTGATGAAAACTCGGTCGCCCATAATGTCTGTGACATACAGGATGGCATGATCATAGATACTGCCAGACTCATTGCCATAAACTTTTTCCATTTACTCATTCTTTCTTCTCCTCCGTCCTTTTATATCCTGCCTTTCCATCTGTTTATCCAACAGATGACAGATGCGGCTTTTTATATAACAATGCATCACTCAATATCTTTACAGCTGAACTGCACTGTTTCCTTAATCAGTATATCATTTGAAAAATTCTCAGGCAACAGAAAAGGCCAATAAATCAACCTCGTTTTATGCTGATTTATCGACCTTTTCCTGTTTTTATTTAACTGTTCCAATTTTATTCAATGGCCAGTAGCGCACCGCTACCTGAGCTTCAATCGCATCCTTTTCCACAAAGGCGTTCTGCCAGTAACGGGAGTCCATACTATGATTTCTGTTATCACCTAACATGAAATAACACCCTTCCGGAACTGTATATGGTCCGAAATCTCCCTCAGGTGTTTCCGGGCAGAAGCTGTCATCCAATGGTTCTTCAGAATCATTAATATAAACTTTTCCGTCTACAATATTTACAGTTTCTCCCGGCAAACCGATTACTCTTTTTACAAAAAGCTGTGAGGGATCATCCGGATATTTGAATATTACGATATCAAATCTCTCCGGATCATCTTTTATATATGCCAGGCGGTTTCCAAATACTCTGTCACCTGTCATAATTGTTTCTTCCATAGATCCTGACGGTACTCTCGCATTAATATATACGAAGTGCCCTAACAGAAATGCTATAACAAAGACAACGATAATAATCTTCGCATAGTCCCATAACTCTTTCCAGACAGACTGACTCTTTTTCTCCTTCTCTGTCGGATTCTTTTCCTCGTTTTCCATTTTCCGTCTATACCTCCAAAAAATTCGCGCTGATGCTTCTTCGCTGATAAGTATATCATCTGCTTTATCCAATCATGTAATAATCCTTTCGCAACATATACGCTACATATAGTTTATCACATCTGCACTTTCTTCACCACTTAAATTTTTATAAAATGGCATATGTCAAAAATAAAACGTAGTCTTAATACCAACTGCAAAGCTGCCGAATAGTTACAATTGTTTCACGTGAAACAAAGAAATGAGTGCTGTGTTTCACGTGAAACATCCACACTCATTTCTCATAATTATCAATCCGCCATCTTTAATAAAGTGGAGAGCCTTACCTGATGATCAAATTTCCTGCTGATAATGCTCCAGGAAGTCTCTGATCTTTCCTGCTGCTTCTTTCAATACTTCTATTCTTGGTAAATAAACTACTCGGAAGTGGTCTGGCTGATGCCAGTTGAATCCGCCGCCATGTACCAGCAAAATTTTCTTCTCTTTTAACAGATCCAGCGCAAATTTTTCATCATTTACAATATTAAATTTTTTCACATCAATTTTCGGAAACATATAGAATGCTGCTTTTGGTTTTACCGCGGTGATTCCGGGAATATCCGTTAACGCATTGTAAATATACTCTCTCTGTTCATAGATACGTCCCCCCGGAACAATATAGCTCTCCACACTCTGATGTCCGCCTAATGCAGTCTGCACGATTGACTGAGCCGGAACATTCGAACAGAGCCTCATATTGGAAAGCATCTTAAGCCCTTCTATATAATCTGCTGCTATTTTCTTATTACCACTGAGAACCATCCAGCCAATTCTGTAGCCGGCAATCATATGTGATTTAGACAGGCCGCTAAATGTCACACAGAATAAATCCGGTGCTAACGAAGCAATAGAAATATGTTTCTCGCCATCCATTACAAGACGGTCGTAAATCTCATCTGAGAATATGATCAGATGATGTTCTCTGGCAATATCTGCAATCTGCTCTAAGATTTCCTTCGGATACAATGCTCCTGTTGGATTATTCGGATTAATAATAACAATCGCTTTCGTTCTGCTGGTGATTTTTCTTCTGATATCGTTCATGTCCGGATACCACTCTGACTGTTCATCGCAGATATAATGTACTGCTTTACCACCGGCAAGAGTAGCACACGCTGTCCATAATGGATAGTCCGGAGATGGGATCAGGATTTCATCTCCATCATCCAGCAGTGCTGACATACATAAATTAATCAGCTCACTGACACCGTTTCCAGTATAAATGTCTTCTATGGTTACATTAGGAAGCTGTTTAAGCTGTGCATACTGCATGATTGCTTTTCTGGCAGAAAATAAACCTTTTGAGGGAGAATATCCTTCACATTCTGTAAGCTGCTGCCTCATATCATAGATTACTTCGTCCGGAGTACGGAAACCAAATGGTGCAGGATTACCAATGTTCAATTTCAAGACCTGTGTTCCGGCTTCTTCCATACGTGCAGCTTCTTCTACAACCGGGCCTCTTACATCATACAACACATTGTTCAATTTAGATGATTTTTTAAATTCCCGGACTTTACTTTCCTCTTTCATATCTTTCTCTCTTCCTTTAAGACTATTCTTCAGTATCATATGCTCTTTTTGAACATTTTGGGTAAATATTTCTTTGCCTGTTTTTTCGTTCAAATTTCCTTTTAATGTATCGTTTCCTTTTAACCATTCTGCATCTACCTCCAGGGTATCTGCAAGGAAATGCAGAATTTCTGATCTCGGCATTGTCTTGCCGCTGAGGTACTGGCTCACATGGCTTTTGCCAAGCTTCACACCCTGCTCCGATGCACGTTTCACAAGGTCGATCTGCTTCATATTTTTCTGTTCCAGCGCCATTTTTAAACGCTCTGCAAATTTATTGTTCATAAGAAGTGCTCCTTTATCGCATTGCTCTGCTGTCTTTTCTTATTTCCTGTTTCTGGCTCATATGTTCAATTTCTTTATAAACAGAATAATGTAAAAACCGTTAAACGTATCCGCCAAGCACCAGAAAATCGGATTCAATTATGATTAATAATAGATTATAAAAATCCCATGCTGCTATGTATCATCCGGTTCACTACAGCTTGGAAAAATCTAAATCATTTTCCCGAATCATTTAACCAATTTTGTTTGTATTATACTATAATTGAACTTATAATTCAATAGAAAATTGATGTTTTTTGTGTTATTTATTTCTGCAGTTTCATGTCTATCTTTGTTGAATATCGGCGTGATTTGATTTAATTGTAGTTCAATCGTAGTTCAGTGTTAGTTCAATATACCTTAAACGTCTGTTTTTAACTTTATATTTCTTTTGAGTTTCTTTTTTTGTTCTGCCTGATATTCCACTTAATCAAGCGGATATTCGCAATTGGAGCAAGGGACTTACCTGACTCGGTTAAAAAGGAGACCCCGGGGTATTGCTTCCTGCAATTGAACCACGGGGTCTCCTTGAGTAAATATATCTGTTCGATTTAATTATATATCCGTTTTATAGGTCTTTCGTATTTCTTTGTAACTATTTTGTATTCTAAAGTCCGTTTTATAGGTCTTTTGCCGCTTTTTGTATCATTTATTCGTTTTTGTGCCGTTTTTTCTATTTCGGGCTTACAATTTTTCCTGCTATTGCACAGGCTGCAGCTGTCCTTGGAGACGCAAGGTAAATTTCTACTTTTGAAGTTCCCATTCGTCCAAGGAAGTTTCTGTTGTTGGTAGCTACTACACGCTCACCATCTGTAAGGATTCCACCTGCACGTCCACAACATAAACCGCATCCGGGATGTGTGATCATCGCTCCTGCTTCTGCCAGAGTATCCAGGATTCCCAGTTTGATTGCCTGACGGTATATTTTACGGCTTGCAGGAGTTACGATCAATTTCACGTAATCTGCCACCTTTTTACCTTTCAAGACCTCTGCAGCGGCTTTAAGATCCTCCAGACGGCCATTTGTACAGGAGCCGATAAATACCTGATCAATCTCTGTTCCCTCAAGTTCGCTTACATTTCTGATCTTATCTACCTGAGACGGGCATGCCATGACCGGTACGAAATCTTCTGCACGGTACGTAACCGTCTTCATATAAGCTGCATCTGCGTCACCTGTAAGGCTCTTCTGGAAGTCATTTAACTCGATTTCACAGTATTCTGCTGTCTTTTCATCCGGTGTGAATAATGCACATTTCGCACCTGCCTCAATTGCCATGTTTGCCATGGTCATACGACTTGCTACAGTCATGTTCTTTATTGTACTGCCTGTAAATTCAAGTGCTCTGTATGTAGCTCCGTCAGCACCCAGATCACCGATCAGACGCAGGATAATGTCTTTGGACATAACATTCGCAGGAAGTTCTCCCTCAATTACGACTTTAATTGTCTCCGGAACCTTGATCCACATAGTTCCGGTTCCCAGGATACTTGCCATCTCTGTATATCCGATACCTGAAGAAAATGCACCTACGCATCCATAAGTAGTTGTATGGCTGTCTGTACCGAATACGATATTACCCGGTTTCACGTAGCCAGCTTCTGTCATTAACTGATGACAGATTCCGTCGCTTCTGTGGACGTTTTTCATACCGTATTTCCTTGCAAAAGCATCTCCTGTATGGAAATGTCTGGTGTCATCCAACTGGCTTGCAGGTACAAGGTGATCGTAGATCAGAACTACTTTATCCGGATCCCAGAGCTTCGTAAAGCCCATTTCCTCGAACTTTTCTGCTACGAACGGGATAAATATATCATGGATCATAACTCTGTCTACATTGACGGTTACGATATCTCCCGGCTTTACTGTTTTCCCAACGTTGTTTCTAATGATTTTCTCAATAACTGTCTCGCCCATTTGCTTCTCCTTTCCCGATTAATCCAGTCCGTTTAATTTACGCATGGCTTTTACAAGTCCACCTGCCTGGATAATACTCATCAGATTCTCCGGCAGAGAAGCGATCGGGTACTGTTTTCCATTGTAATCTACGTGCTCGTTCATGACTACGGTTATTTCATCGCCCTCTTTGATATCGTCATAGAGATTTGGCTGTTCGATCAGCAGAAGTCCGTTGTTGATAGAGTTTCTGAAGAAAATTCTTGCAAAGGATTTTGCAATTACACACTGAACACCCAGTGCTTTGATAATTTCCGGTGCCTGTTCTCTGGAAGAACCGCAGCCGAAATTCTTTCCTGCAACAATAATGTCGCCTGGCTGGATCTGTCCTGCCAGTTCCGGACGCAGCGGACTGAAGCCGTACTGTTTCATATCATCGATTGTTTTCAGTGCAAGATATTCTGTTGGGATGATGATGTCTGTATCAATATCATCTCCAAGCACCCACACTTTTCCTGTAAATTTTTCCATAATTTTACCTCTTCTATGATCATTTAACCGAATCAAGTAAGTCCCCTGCTTCAATTGCGAAAAGCAATAAGCAGTGGGTGGGGACTTGCTTGTATCAGGAGTGGTACAAGCCACTCCTGATAAACTGCGGAGCAGTTATTCGGTTATGCGCAAGTAGCGAAGCGGATTGCGAATATCCGCTTGAATGTTTCATGTTTCACGTGAAACATCTGCGTTTAACATCTATACTTCTCTCGCCAGTGCAATCTTTCCGGCAATAGCAGATGCTGTGACAGTAGCTGCCGAGCCCAGATATACTTTGGAACTTGGATGTCCCGCACGGCCTTTGAAGTTACGTGTTCCTGTGCTGATAAGGACTTCGTTTTCACCGATAACACCCTGGCAGCTTCCCCAGCATACACTGCAGTTCGGATTCATAACAATCGCTCCAGCATCCATAAAGATGTCCAGAAGGCCTTCTTTTAATGCCTGTCGGTAAATTGTCTGGCTTGCAGGTACAACGAGGAATCTGACACCCTCAGCGACCTTCTTGCCCTTGATGATCTCTGCACCGACACGAAGATCTTCGATACGTCCGTTGTTGCAGGAGCCAAGGAATGCTTCATTGATCTCAATTCCGCAGGTTTCTTCAGCAGGAACTACATTATCTACGAAGTCAGGTTTTGCAACTACAGGACGGACTTTTGATAAATCAAAGGTATATTCTCTTGCATAAACAGCATCCGGATCACTGTGATATACAGCTTTCGGTTCACGTCCGTGTTCTTTCAGGTATTCGATAGCTTTTTCATCAGCCTCGAAGATACCTGTCTTGGCACCAGCCTCCACCGCCATGTTGCAGAGTGCCATACGGTCACTGATGCTGAGTGTTTTTGCACCCTCTCCCGTAAATTCCATTGCCTGATAATTACAGCCGTTTGCACCGATTTCTCCGATGATCGTGAGAATCAGGTCTCTTGCGTAAACACCCTCGGGAAGTTTACCTACAAGATTGAATTTCACACTCTCCGGAACCAGTACCCAGGAAGTTCCTGTAACCATACCGTACAGAAAGTCTGTGCATCCTACACCTGTTCCGAATGCACCTAATGCACCATAAGAGCAGGTATGACTGTCTGCGCCGAAGATCAGTTCACCCGGACGAACATAATTCTCGATCATAACCTGATGGCAGACACCTTTTCCTTCCCAGAAATCAATATTATTTGCTTTTGCAAAATCTCTCATTTTCTTCTGTGATGCTGCTGTTTTCGGGCTGTCAGACGGTACATTATGATCCACGATAAACACAAGTTTGCTTGTATCTGCGATATGTGGATTCTTTAATTTATTGTTATACATATCAACGGTAAGATGGGTTGTTCCATCGTTACTCATCAGACGGTCAAGTTTGACTGTATGGATATCTCCTGGTTTTACGCTGTCTACTCCTGCTGCTGCAGCGATGATCTTTTCTGCAATTGTCATTCCCATTTTACTTCTCCTCCTTGTTCAGAGATGCGATCAGACCGCCCTGATTCAAAATATTTTGCATATATTCCGGAAGTTTTGTACAGGAATATGTTTTTCCGTTAGCTTCTACAGTTCCCTCAGACATATGAAGAACCATCTGATCTCCGGTGTTTACTTCATCCGGAAGGTCTTTACAGACAATTACCGGTAAACCGATGTTGATGGAGTTTCTGTAGAAAATCCGCGCAAAAGATTTTGCTACGACAGCCTGCACGCCTAATGCTTTGAGTACGCCAGGTGCCTGTTCTCTGGAAGATCCGCAGCCGAAGTTCTCTCCCCCTACTACGAAGTCACCAGGTTTTACTTTCTTTGAAAAATCCGGATCCAGAGATTCAAAAGCGTGTCCTTTCATCTCATCCAGATTCGGAAGTAACAGATACTGTGATGCTATGATCTGGTCTGTATCCAGATCGTTATGAAATTTAAAAATTGTTCCTGTTTCCATAAAAATCCGTTTCCTTTCTGTATCTTTTTATGTTTTAACCGAATCAAGTAAGTCACCTGCTTCAATTGCGAAAAGCAATAAGCAGTGGGTGGGGACTTGCTTGTATCAGGAGTGGTACAAGCCACTCCTGATAAACTGCGGAGCAGTTATTCGGTTATGAGCAAGTAGCGAAGCGGATGATTTTATCCGCTTGA
>CAVCYJ010000025.1:0-14948 GCA_963605995.1 Holdemanella biformis
AGTTTTTACAGAACGAATTCTGTTTTTTTCCATTGACGTTTCACCCCTGTTTTTTCTTTATATTTATTATAACTTGACCCTTTTTGTCAAAAGACATAAAGGCACATCTTGCCATAATATAGCATTCTTCACTATAGCACAGCAAGTTGTGCCTGTCAATCATTTTTTTAATTTTTTCAAAAAAACGCACTATTTCTGTTACTGTTCACTCCGTTCCCAGTAACCTATTTCTTTGGCAGCTTGCTGTTCCTGACATGAGGGCGGTCAGCATGACCATTTCCACTGCATTCGTTGCCAGTATAGCTTTTTATAACAGAATTATTAAATTCCACTGCATACACTATATTGTTGCAAAGAGAATTTCCATCTGCAGCAACTCCTGCGGAATTGGCAATACGCAGCCCCGCCTTCCGGTTTGAGCCACAGATATTCCCCTGTACCTTTGCCTTGTTGCTTTTTACATTAAGTTCAATTCCATTTATTCCGTTTTCGGATGCGAAATTATCTGTCACATTCGCTGATACACATTTTTGCAGAAGTAATCCTCTTTCACTGTTTTTAAAAGTATAATTGCCATTTATAATGCCATTCCTGATACCTTTCACAAGTATGCCATTTTTCACATTAAGGCTGACTTTATTTCGTTCAATGCGGCTTCCGGCGGCAATCTGCACTGCACAGATTCCATTCTCTTCAAAACCGGAAACCGTATTCCCATAGAGCAGACAAGATTTACGCGAAGCTTCCGTTCCGGTCAGATAAATGCCACAGCCGTTTCCGCCCGAAACATTATTATAGGAAAGTCTGATATTACTGCCCTTAACAACACTGATTCCCCTGTTATTGTATGTATGATTTTCAGAAAGCTTAATCGTATTTCCCCGGCACATGCAATCCTCGGCTAATGATACCTTAATCCCATCGCAGTTACCGCTGATCGTATTATTTCTGGCCGTAACACCGCGAATAATATATCTTCCGGCAGGAACACCATTTGTGGTCGGATTTTCCGTGTTCTCCGGATCATCATCCTCTGTCGGTATATTTTCTCCGGCCGAACCCTGTGATACCTCGCCGGAAATCCAGATGCCATATCCGTTCCATTGTTTGTTGTCTATGACTGCCGGTTCCCGGACTGTAATCCTGTTATCAGCTATCAGAATATTTTCCGAATACTGATTCCCTTCCGAAGACACTTCCTGACCGGCAGAAGTATGTGTATTTCTGGTATAAACAGAACGCACATAAACTCCGCCTCCAACATTATCCATAACATTTCCGATCACCGTTGTATCCTGATAATTCAGGCACCATACAGCTCTCTTTTTTATGTTGGAAAAACGATTATCTGAAATCGTAATATTTTTATATGGTCTGTCAAACATCATACTGTGACTTCCAATTCCCGCAAACACATCCTCAAATGTATTATTCTTTATCACAATATTCTCACAGACGCTTCCATCATACGGGAGATACCCTGGAAAAATCCTCGGCATGCATGCATCGAGCTGAATGCACTCCTGTCCTCCGCCTTCAAATTCCTCCCAGTAACCTCTGAATGTACATCCGGTTATTTCTGCATTCTTTACCCCGGCAAGTTCCAGAAAATGTGATTTGAGATTATTAAGAAAAGTAACATTCTTTACAGTAACGTTTGTAGCATGACCAATCCGGAAGCCTACGAAACCCCCATCCCCTTCTTTATTTTCCACACATTCATAATTTGCATCCCAGGTACCACCTTCAATGGTTATATTACGGTATCCGTCATAACCACCCGCAGAAGTCTGAGAATCTCCCAGTCGCAGCAGAATTTCTTTTCGCGGAGAAGTTTTCGTTATGGTTGCGCCCTCTGCATACAGATAAATATTGCTGTACATATGTAAGGTTCCGGTAAGTGTATAGCTTCCCGGCGGCACGATAACCTTACATTGCTGTTCATCAGTTGCCATATCTCTGGCCTGCGTCAATAATATGTTAAGCTTTTCAGTAAGATCTTCTCCATCCTGTACAGCCAGCACAAGTTCCTGCATATCTGCTGCTGACTGTTCCGAAGCATTATCAGAAAAAATCTCTGTTTCTCCGTCCCCGAAATCTTCTCCGTCATCACTCCCCTCTGTAAATCCATTCTCTGCAGAGTTTTCCGCCGGTGCCACATCCGACTCCAGTCCATCTCCAAATTCCATTATATTGTCCGATGGACTTTCAGTTAGCTGTTCATCTGCCTGAGCAGCCCATGTATACGTTCCCGTATATGGAGTCAGACAAAATTGCAGTGCCATAATGATACCGAATATTCTTCCCGTTTTTCTGTTCATCATCCGAAGCCCTCCTGTTCTGCAAAAAAAGCAGGAATACCAACGGCATTCCTGCTTCCAGATTTCCCATATATAATAGGAAGATAATTATTTAAGGTTAACCTTAGCACCTTCAGCCTCAAGTTTTGTCTTGATGTCTTCAGCTTCTGCTTTGGAAGCACCTTCTTTAACAACCTTAGGAGCTCCGTCAACAACTTCTTTAGCTTCTTTAAGTCCTAAGCCAGTTACTTCACGAACTACTTTGATAACTTTAACTTTGTTTGGTCCAACTTCTGCAAGTTCTACGTCGAACTCATCTTTTTCTTCAGCTGCTTCTCCAGCTGCTCCAGCTGCTGCTACTACAACACCTGCTGCTGCGGATACACCAAATTCTTCTTCACAAGCTTTTACTAAGTCGTTTAATTCTAATACAGATAATTCTTTGATTGCTGCAATAAATTCTTCTGTTGTTAATTTTGCCATTTTAATTTCCCTCCATATAATATTATTTCAGATTCGTTCTTTTTGTGCCCTTTGGCATTAATAAAAATTATTCAGCTGCTGCTTCAGAGCCGTTTTTCTCAGCGATCTGATTAAGCACACGAGCGAAGTTTGTGATCGGAGACTGAATGCTTCCAAGCAGTTTGCCAAGAAGTTCTTCTCTGGACGGGATTCCAGCCAGTGCCTGAATACCTGCCTGATCGTTGTAGTTTCCTTCAACGACACCTGCGATCAACTCTAAAGCCGGGTTCTTCTTTGCGAATTTATCAAGGATTCTTGCAGGAGCAGTTGCGTCATCAGCAGAGATTGCCAGAGCGTTTGTTCCATGTAAGTGCTGGATAAGTTCTTCGCACTGAGTACCTTCGAATGCACGATGCATCATTGTGTTCTTGTATACTTTGTATACAACACCAGCTTCTCTTAATTCCTTACGTAAAGCAGTATCCTGTTCAACTGTAAGACCGCTGTAGTTAACAAGTACTACAGATTCTGCATCTTTCACGTTGTTAATGATTTCTTCTACGATCGGTTGTTTAAGTTCTACTTTTGCCATGAAATGGTACACCTCCTTATAGATTTTGTATACCGCTGCAAATGAGTAAAGAAAAAGCCTTACTGCATGACAGTAAGGCTTGCGTAATCTTCCATAAACATAAAGAATACTTAGTCCTCGGTAGGCGTTTGCAACTTATGCCTTACGGCACCTACTGTCTTCGGCAGCGTTCCGACATAGAATATCACATAGGAATTGTGTTGTCAAGCACTTTTTTTATTTTTTTCACATTTTTACATTGTGCCGAAAATACGGTCACCGGCATCGCCAAGTCCCGGGCAGATATAGGCATGGTCGTTCAATTCACGGTCAAGATGTCCGCAGTAGATCTGGACATCCGGATGTGCTTCATGGAGGCGTTTGAGTCCTTCCGGAGCTGCGATGATGCACATGAATTTGATGTTTTTTCCACCCTGTTTCTTGACAAAATCAATAGCAGCTTCCGCTGAACCGCCCGTTGCAAGCATTGGATCTACGATAACTGCGATACGTTCATCAATAGATTCCGGAAGTTTACAGTAATATTCGTGAGGTTCATGCGTTACAGGATCACGGTAGAGTCCTACGTGTCCGACTTTGGCTGACGGTACAAGTGTAAGAATACTGTTTACCATTCCAAGACCCGCACGGAGAACCGGAACAACTGCCAGTTTCTTTCCGGAGATCATCGGAGTCATGCAAGTTTCAATCGGAGTCTCTACCTCTACATCCTGCAAAGGAAGATCCCGCAGTGCCTCATAACCCATAAGGATTCCGATTTCTTCTACTAATTTACGGAATTCATTTGTTCCTGTGTTCCTGTTTCTGAGCATTGAAATCTTGTGCTGGATCAGCGGATGATCCATGATATAAATGTTTTCCATCGTCTTTTTCCTCTCTTTACGTATCATGTACTCTCTGAAACAGATAACTGATTACTGTTCCCTCTATTCTCAGCAGCAATGTTGGTATATGAGCAGTAACTGCAGCTATTCATTTCGTGTACGCTAAATCTATTATAATGCATTAGTGTCTTTTACAAAAGGGGAATTTTTTGTTTTACAGGTCTACATCTGTTTGCGCACGATGCGGTATTCATCTCCCATCTTGAAATACGGACACTGGTGAAAATTCCCTGCAATGAATTTTACCATCTCATCCTCATCGAGATTCACTTCACAGGTATAGCATTCATAATCATCGTCATAACTGTAATTTACACAATATTCGCAGTTTACTGCATCGGACATTGACATTTCCTCCTGTCTTAATATAATGTACTCTCATACAATCTCCTGTGGATATTCATGATCCGCCCGCATTATCCACCCATAACCGGTATCAGGATTTTCAGCTCGAACCAGTTATTCCTCTGAGAAGCCATGGCAGAACCTCCATACTTCTCTACAATAGTACGGATGCTCTTCATTCCGTAGCCATGAAGATGTTTATCCTTCTTGGTCGTTACCGGCAGGCCGTTACGAAATTCCAGTTTCTCATCACAGTAATTCTCTGTACGGATCCTGAGAAACTGTTTCTCCTGCGTGACATACAGACCGATCAGCCTTTTTTCCTGATTCTCCTGTTTGCGGGCGCTCTCAATAGCATTATCCATCATATTTCCAAATAATGCACTGATATCCATGTCTTCCATGAAGGCAAGCTGTGCTCCGTCTATCATGAACTTCAGTTCAATACCCTCATTCTGACAAAGCAATGCCTTATTCGTAAGGACTGCATCCAGCACCTGATTTCCGGTCTTGTTCTGAGTCTCATAAACCTTGATCTCATGCTCCATTTTTTCAAGATACCGGACAGATTTACCGGAGTCTGCCTCTGCTTTCAGAAGGGTGATCTGATGCTTCAGGTCATGGTATTTCTGATTGACCATATCCATACTTTCTTTTGAAAGCTGATAATTCTGGTATTGCATATCCATGATATTATGAAGAGTATTTTTCTCAAATCTCATCTGCACTTCTTTCACCTGGATATGGTACGCATACAGTACCGCCATCCCGCTGAGATCTACAAGTGTACGGATAATAAAAATATCCATGACCAGCCTGCCGCTGAAAAGTCCGTTCTGATCCAGATAGCTTAAATTGCTGACTGCAAAAACAGCCGCCGCGATCACGATCACAACAGCAAGCTCCCTTTTTGTAATATGAAGTTCCTCCATATCCTTCTGTAAACTATTCTCCACAAAGTACAGGATACCAAAGATCACTGCATACGCCACAACCAGCTCCACGATCTGCCAGACCAGCATATGTGCATTCATTTTCTCATAAAGATAATAATAAATCTGCCAGCAGAAGGAGGCCGCAAACTCTCCGTTAATAAATGCTTTCACACAATAAAATCCAGTCTCTCTCCAGGACAATCTGCAGCAATAGTAAATATGGATCAGCAAAACTGCAACGATCACTGTCATGGCCGGGATAAACAAGACCTTGCCTACCCCGTGTGTCCACTGCATAAAAAGCATCAGCAGTACAAACTGCACGATATTGGAGATCAGTATTTTCCATTTTCCTACTCTGTGCTCCTGTGTGTAAATGATCACAAGCACAGACAGAGTATAGGCAATTGCATAATAATATCCCGGAGTATTCATCAGATCATGCGTGCTCATTTGCCTACCTCATTCAAGTATTCATTCAGCGCGTCCAGAAATGGCTTTCTTCTGCCACGGCTGACCTGAATGGTATCTCCATTTACCATGATATCGCTTCCCAGATAACGGTCTACATACTCCAGGTTCACCAGATAACATCGATTACATCTGAAAAATTTCTCCGGTGACAACTGTCCCTCGGCATCATTCATGGTTCCCTTTGTCTCAAAATCTCCTGCCGTAGTATGGTAAATAAGTATATGGTCCTGTACTTCCACGTAACAGATACTGTCTATATCCAGTTTCTTCCTGCCGCCTTTCAGGGCAATTGTAAGGTATTCCTTTGCCCCTGTTTTTATATTCATAAGTGCTCTCGACATTGTTTCCGAGAAAGAAAAATAAGAAATCGGCTTCAGCATATAATCCATGGCATTTACCTTATATCCTTGGATCGCATACTGCGGCATATTGGTTGTAAAAATAAGCAGCACCGTCTGATCCAGCTCCCGGATCCGTTCCGCCGCCCGCATTCCATTGAGAAATGCCATCTCTATATCCATCAGGATCATGTCAAAATCTGCAGTATAATTCGTAACGATGTCCTCTCCGTCCTCAAATTCTGCAATGTCAAATTTCTGTCTGTTCTCTTCTCCGTATCTGCGGAGACATTCCTTCAGAGCCTCTCTGTCAGGTCTGCTGTCATCCACGATTGCTATATGAATCATCCCAGTTTTTCACCCCGTAAAATATTTCCGATATCGTAACTGCGAAATTTCCTGACCGTTACTTCAGGTCACTTTAAACTTCGTTTGTATGTTGTTTAGTATAACATATTTCCAGGATGCTCTCAATATTTTAGAACTGCAAAATGTGCATTACCAAAAATAGAACAAACAGCAAAAAAGCCCGCACAGTACCAACGTGCCAGCTCTTTTGCTGCTTGTCATATCTGCAATTTTTCCATGGTTTTATGGGTTATCTGTTTACACAATGCTCCGGTTCTTCCCCTTTGATAACTTTAATGATATCTCTGGCCGTTGTCATGCTTACATTATAATAAGATTCCTTTGTTTCCGCTCCTGTATGTGGAGTCAGAACGATATTTTCGCATTTCAGGATCGGTGAGTCCAATGGCAGTGGTTCTATTTCAAACGCATCCAGTGCCGCACCGGCAAGTTTACCGCTCAGTAAAGCCTCTGCTAGCGCATCGAGATCAACCAGTGCTCCTCTTGCCGGATTAATCAGATACGCACCATCTTTCATAGATGTGATAATTTCCCTGTTAAATAAATGATAGGTTTCCGGCGTTGCCGGAATATGCAGGCTTATGATATCACTTTTCGTGATGACCTCCTCCTGAGTAGTCATCCGCACTCCCAGTTCTTTCGCAGCTGATTCATTCGGATACAGATCAAAGGCAATCACCTCCACGTCAAAACACTGCAGCTTCTTTGCCACAAGACGGGCGATAGCTCCAAAACCTAAGAGTCCTACTGTTTTTCCTTTCATTTCGCTTCCGACAACTCTCGGCCAGCCCCCCTTTTCCATAGCTTTATGAAGGGGCATTATATGCCTGAGCAGATTCAGTATCATGGCTACTGTCAGTTCTGCTACTGCATTGGAGTTCTGTCCAGGTGCATTTAACGCTTTTACACCGTATTTTTTCGCCAGTTTACCGTCAATATTGTCCACACCTACCCCGAACTTGGCTACTGCTTTCAGATTAGGAAGTGCCTGATATTTTCTTTCATCGCAAAAATCATCCATTCCTATCAATGCTGCCACAATCTCTTTCCTGTCAGGAAGATTCTCAATTTCCTCTGTTGTATATGCCGGGAATTCTCTTGTTGAATCAAATATGACTTCTATCCCATTGCTCTCCAATAATTTCCACGCATCCTGACACAGGGTATCAAAATGCGAGGCAGATACCAACACTTTGTTCATCATAATCCCTCCTGCTGTGCAGAATGTAATGTTATTGTAATCTGTCCCTGAATTCCATAAGGTTCCAGTACATAGTCCGGAGTATAGAATTTCCCTTCTGTGCGAAAATCCGCCCAACTGATCCTGCTACAGCCGGTATAAGTCTGATGAAATGGACCAAACATATTTCTCGGACTTCCCGCTATCTCGATTTCAAGATGGTTATTTCCCATTTTCATGTATTTCGTAAGTTCCAGACTGTCAACAGTGTTTCCAACCAGATATCCGGCTGTTTCTCCATTTAGCCTTACTATTCCCAATGTTGCTCTGTACTCTCCCATTTTCAGGATATACTTCTGATCCTTAAGCATTTCACATGGAAAATCAAACTCATATACAATACCTCCGGGATAATGAGCATACCCCTGAAAACACCAGTCACCAAAATGAAGTTTTCCACTTTCCCTGCAGATATTCCTGGAATTATCCACTGCGAAATCTCCAATAATGTAGATATCCTCCAGTTCTATTTCATGTCTGTACTTTCCTGAAACAGTCAGCCTCTGCACTCCGGCTTTCATATCCGGCAGGAGAAAGCGATTCATCTTATGATCAATAAAATATCCCTCTGTATAAGCGCATGGATTTCCGTTTAATTTCACGGTAAACTCATCCGCCTTTTCAATTACTGCATAACAGGGATTCTCCGGCGCTTCACTGACTTCAAAATCAAACTCCAGCTCAAATGGTGTCTCATCTCCTTCACAGGGAGTTTTCAGCCAGAAATATCTCTGAGGTGCACCATTATAGTATATCTGCTGCATCTGCAGTCGTTCCCTTATTTCCTCCTGTGCCTTCCACAACTGCATTTCTTCAGACATTTCCTCTCCCCGGATACGATATCTGCACGTATCCAGCGTGAGAACATTCTCCATTGTTCTGCGAACCTTTGCTACCGGTCCCAGAGCAGCAAATACAGGCTCTGTATAATGAGGATGTTCATAAGGAAATTCTGATTTCCCGAAAACAGGAGTTTCATCAGTCTTTATCATAACTATCTGGCTTTGTGCAGGAGTAAGTTCCAGCAGAAACTTCATAGCTGCATTTCCGTGTTTTTGCACTGTAAGCTCTTCATGACTGTCATTCCATGGATCATACTTTATTACTTTTCCGGTTTCAGGGAACTGAATTGTCACTGTTTTTTTCTCTTTACGGTCATTATTTACCATAAACATTGTATAACCGTTTTCATTCTTTTTTGTCTTTACCAATACATCACTTGCTTCCTGTCCATCCTTCTCCCTGATGCGAAGGACATCCTCTCCTTCGGAATATATACACTGTGCAATACTCTCATAATCGGACAGAACCACACATCCCGGCAAGCTCTCCAGTTCTTTTTCAAGATTCTCAGAAATCTTTCCCTCAATCATAGACGGAAAAGGTTTCACAAAAATTATCCTGCCTCCGGCATTGGCAAACTCTTCCAGTAACCTTCTGGTATTAGCAAACATTGATGTAATTCCCGGAACAATCACTGTATGGTACAGGCAGCATCCCATCTTTAGAGCTCCTGCTTCCACACTTCCATCCTGTTCCAGAAGCATCTCATCGCCAAAATCAAAATCTATATGCGCTCCAAGGAGCATTTTTGCCAGCCCGTTCCAGGAATCCCCCCACTGGTTCAGCGAGGTAATATGCTCATCCAGCCATCCCATATTCATCTCAATATTGCTCAGATTTTCTTTTTCACTGCTTCCGCATTTCGTCCATATGGAACTCATAGGGTGAAGCACCATAACGTCACAAACCGTTTCTCCTTCTCCCATAAGCAAAGATATTCTTGCAAAATAATTTTCAATCAGGTGGTTATATTTCCACCATGTATTCTGATAGCTGAATACCGGTGGGTAATCTCTTTTCCTGCATCCCGTGATCGAGTATTGTGCAAGATGCTGGCATCTTCTGTCGATTCCCATGACAAACTGCCAGTCGCCTAACCATTTCTGTCCCTGAAATCCGAATTCCCATCCTGTACAGCCATAGGTTTCCGTTATTGTGTGCCTTCTCCCATACTGTCTGGCTACACTGGTACATTGCTTCACTGTCAGATATTCTTTCGTCTGCTCGCCCAGCAGATCGATTCCCGGTCTGTGAAGATATGCATACTGCGGCATGGCAGCACCACAGACTCTTGCCTGATATCCCAGATCGTTTTCATAAAGAATATGTCCTGTAGACTCTACCCCTTCTTTTTCACACCATTCATATAACTGTTTCATATATGATTCCTGAAAAAGTTCAGCAACTGTATGCCAGAAATCATGTCTGGTCTTTGCAGCGTCTTCCCCCTGATAAAACAGGTATGGCAGATATCCTTCTAAATCATATCCCCGTTTCTTTCTGAAATAATCCGGAAAATCATCCGTCCAGGTAAGCCATGGCCGTCCTTCTGTAAAAATAGAATAAAAATCACAGCAATTCGGTTCATCTGTAAAAAATCCCTTTACGGTATGTCCAAAATCTGCCTGGAATTTTTTCTTATACGACTCATGCGTCAGGCTCAGAAATTCTTTCACCGCCCGGGGATTTAAGGTATCTGAAGGTGCAAAACCATTATACCATTCACTGACTGCCGAAATCTCTCTGCGCACGATCAGAACTTTATTTCCCTCTGCACTATTCCCACACCCTTGTTGGATTCTGTTTATTATTCCCTGATTTTCGACCACTGTATAGATTCCCAGGATTTTACCGTCTTCATATTCACAGCCTTTTTTCAGCAATCCTTTTTCTGCCCTTATCACTGCCTCTTCCGGTGTCAGAACCTCAAGTGTCAGCCCTTTCGCAGAATATTCCTTTGGATTTTTGTGACTCACCAGTCCTCCGGCGCTTCCGGAAGGCCATTTATCCTCATCATAAATCCAGACTTCCATCCCCTGTCTGTGTGCTTCATCTATAGAAACTTCCACAGCTTTCATCCAGGCCTCAGAAAGATATTCTGTTTCTAATCCCTCACGGGAATGAATAAAAAAACCTCCCATTCCCTGTTCTTTCATAGATTTGATCTGAAATCGCAGTTCATCTTCCTCCAGTTTGTCATTAAACGCCCAGAACGGTGCGCTCCTGTATTCATTCTCCGGAAAATGAAGTTTCTCCCATTTATCCCTCTCCATATTACTGCTCCTTTTTTATCCAGTATACCGGAGATACGAGTATCCCTGTCTCTTTTAACCGATATTCATAACTCCACTTGTTTCCTGTCGTTCTCCATATATTGGGGCCATACCATTTTTCTGTACTGTCTGCATTATGTACTGCTCCAAAAGTATTTATCCTGTTCCCAAAAACCCGGATTCCTATCCTGTGCCTGCCTCCTGTAACCTTTCCACATGATATATGATAGGGTGCAAGATAAAGATTCCCTTTCTTTTCTCCATCCACAAATATCTGCATCAGCGCACCTCGATAATGAGAAACCTGCAGCACCAGTTCTCCCTCTTCCAGTTCAGCTTCTGTTTCATACAGCAGATTTCCTCCGTAAAACGGAAACTTCTGCCGTGTTATATCCCCATATACAAGCTTTGCAGGAAGCTGTGTTATCACAGCTTTCCTTCCCACAACATCTACTCCAAAATCGCCAATAAGATACATCCACTCCACATTTGTCTTTCTTGTAAATGGTATTCTGAGTTCAAGGATGTTTTCTCCCTGACGCAGCCTGCCTAAAGAGAGCTTCTGTATACTTTCATCCACATACCATCCACAAATTTCCACAGGAATCCTTTCATAATTCCAGTAAATCTCCGTATTCTTTGGATTTTCAAACGCCAGAAACACCTCTCTGATTTCTATTTCGGAGGTAATACGGCACCTCATTTTCAGGTAATGCTTCGGTTTCTCTTCTTCTTTTTCTGTCCAGGGCTGTGCCAGGGCTTCCATCCTCAGCGGATAACCCAGTTTCTTCCGAAACAGATTATCTATCCTCAGAATCTCCTCCAGAGCCTGCCATGAACCATCATCAAATGCATACTCCGCCTGATCAAGCAGATAAACATTTTTTTCTTCCAGCGAATAGCTTACAGGCTCCGTAAGACATCTTCCCTCTCCCAAACTTTCATAATACACGTTTTCACCTGTTGCTTCTTTTTGTTTTCCAGGTTTCATCTTTACGAGAAGGCTTCCCTGTAAAGACGAATCATGATAAAAGCACGTTTTATTATCATAATACTCTGCTTTCAGATCAAAGCATTCTCCTGTCTGTGTATCAAAGCATACCGGACTGAATTCCCCATTCACGATAACCTTCCACTGTTCCATGTATGCAATATCCTCATTAGGCACTTTGTTAACATGAGCCAGAAACAGCCATCTGTTTTCGCCATCCTGCCGCATCTGATAAAAAAGATTATCCGCTCTTTTTCCCGTTTCCATGTGTCTCATACGTGTAGGATCCTCACCCTCAAGAGGAGTGACTTCCACATCTATGTCACGGTACTTCTCCAATGCATTCAGGAGTCTTCCACGGTTATAAGAAATACATCTGCAGCATCCTGCCAATTTCCTGGCGGCCCCGTCTCTTCTGCCATCTACAAATTCCGGTAAATCCCCCATAAAGATCACATCTCCGCCATTTTCCCGGAAGTGCTGCAATTTCTGAAGGGTTCCCCTTCTTATCGTGTGGCATTCCGGAATCACTACTGTCTCATACGTCATTTCCCCCATTGCAAATCCATCTTTCGCTTCTGCATTGTCATCTGCAAGCAATGACTCGGATATAAAGTCAAAATCTATCAATCCAAAAAGCAGCCAGTGAATCACCTCTGAAAAATTTTCCTCCATAATCTGTCTGGAAAAAGATGTCTGTTCTTTGTTTCCCCATTCCATCCAATAAGACTCTACAGGATGGATGACAGCAACTTTTACCAGCGGTTTTCCCCTTGTCATCGCTGTACTTATTCTGGCAAAATGATCTTCAATACAGATATACTCCTTATACCATGGAGAATGCCGGCCGATGCAGGCCGGATAATCTCTCTTGGCCTCGCCGCCCATGGAAGCCCATGTCAGATGAGGTACCCTGAAAGTAACCCCCAAAGCTGCCTGCCAGTCTCCTGCCAGCTTATGATTGCGAAAATCAAAATCCCATCCTGTTACACCATAGATTTCACACATAACTCCTTCCCGTCCGAACTGTCTTGATACACTCTGCGCCTGCTTTAAAGTAGAAAACTCTCTTCTGTCACACAACATATCAACTCCAGGAATAGCAAATTCCTTCATCGGACGCATGGCTTCACCTACTCCAAGCGTCTGTGAATACAAAGTCCATTCATTGAGCATATGACCTGTAAGCCCCACTTTATGCTCCCTGCACCAGATTCCCACCTGATCTCCAAAGGCTCTCGCAAAGCGCTCTGTCACATGACGGTGATAATGATATCTTACCTGATAATTCCCGTGATTTCTCATTTCCCAGAATAATTCGGGCAAATGCTCCAACAGAGAATATCCGTACTCCTGCCGGAAGCTTTCATCAAAATCGTCTGTGTAGGGGATCAGGATCTGCTGCCTGTCAAATGGAGTATCCAGCATTCCCATATGCGCTGTCTGCGGTTCGTCAGTAAAAATAGTTCTGATCGTCTTTCCAAAATCATTTCCCAGCTTCTCATAATACTGTTCATGAGTAATCTGAATAAATTTTTTTACAGCCTCCGGATCTAATGTATTTACATATGCCTGATTGTTAAACCATGGTGTATCTCCCGATATCTCCAGCCATGCCTCCCAGATGTTTTCACCTTCCGGACAGTCAGTTTTTTGATATCCCGTCAGGTAGCCTTCTGAATCCAGAGTGATTTCGTATGTTCCCAGATACTTTCGTTCCTGACTTCGCACCGCTTTCGCAGCAGCCATGTAAGAATTCTGACTCTCTTCTATGTATCCTCCGGGAGAAAATACAAGAAAACGGGTTCTGTATTTTTTCTCTTTGGTCACAAGTCCCCCTGCACTCCCCGATGGCCATCTGTCCTCATCATACAGGTAGCACAAAAGTCCTTCCCTCTTTGCTTCCTCCTCGCATTCTTTTACACATTCAAAAAACTCTTCCCCCAGATATTCTGTATCAAGCCCTACTCTGCAATGAATGTGAAAACCTCCCATTCCCATTTCTCTGAACTGATGTATCTGGCCTGTCAGTTTATCTTTGTCAAGTTTCTCATTCCACGCCCAGAATGGTGCCCCTCTGTACTCAACAGAGGGATTTCTGAAAAGTTCTTCATCCAGTTCCTTTCCTGCATTTTTTTCGTAGAGCATATTATTTCCTCCGGTTTCTGTACTCTATAGGTGTAAATGTTGTCATCTGTTTAAACATACGGAAAAAATATTTCGGATTGGGATATCCGATTTCTCTGGAAATCTTTTCCACACTCATCTCCGTATCATCCAGCAGTTCTTTCGCCCGCGCAATACGGATATCTGTAAGGTAAGTAGGAAGGCTCTTATTCATCCGTTCCCTGAGAATATTGCTGCACCATACAGACGAAACATAAAAATGATCCGCCAGTACCTGCAAAGTGATCTTTTCATCATAATGCTCCTGTATATATCTGATCATATTTTCATAAACATAATCATCTCCACAGCTTTTTCTTTCAATAGACATTGCGATCAGATTAATATATCCGGATATCTCCTTCTGCATTTTTTCCAGATTGGACTGGAAGCGATAGCGTCTGTAAAATACTCCCATAATATCATCTGTTTCCACCTGATTTTGTAACGCCCAGTCATCAACTCTCGCCAAAAGTTTCCTCACTGCATGACCCATATCTCTCAGACTGTATTTTTCAACAGACAGGCTTCCAAAAAAGGAATTCAGCGCCCGCGCTTTTCCTTCTTTGCCATATTTCAAAGCCACCATAATATCTTTGTAATCGTCCTCCGAAAAAATATTTTTCTTATTATATCGGTAAGATTCTTCATAAAATATCCGGCAATTCCGGTTAAGATAAACATCTCGCATCATCTTTTCATTTTTCTGGTAACTTCTGTTCAGATTTTCCAGACC
>CAVCYJ010000025.1:14958-22846 GCA_963605995.1 Holdemanella biformis
ATTCAAACCTGCTGCGGCAAAAAATTTATATTCCAATGTTTTCAGTTTCAGTCTTTCAAGAAATCCCGGCAGTTTTTCTTTTATTTCTCTGATCTCTTTTTCGCTTCCGGAACACAGGACGAAAAATTCTTTATTGTCTGCCGGATTTTCCAGACAAAGCGGGACAGATTCCCCGAGGCAGTAATTTGCGCATTCCCGCAAAAGATTCATGAAATCCGGTGTATTTGTACAGATATTAACAAGGATATGCCATTGATTTGTCACATATCTTCCTTCTTCTTCTCTTTCCATCTGCCATGGCTCCATAATGAGACGTACAATTTCTTTTCCTTCTGTCTGGCGCTGCAGACTGTCCACTTTTTCCTGCATTCTTGCTATATTCTTTTGCTGTTCCAGCTTAGCTACCGCTTTTAGCAATTGTTTCTCTATCTCTTCTGTAGAAAAAGGTTTCAGCACATATCCCACAACACCCTGTTCTATCGCTTGGTTCATATAGTCAAACGCCTTATAACCACTGATCACGATTACCGGAATTCCCGGTTTCTTTTCTGAAAGTCTCTGCAGAAACTCAACACCATCCATTTTTGCCATTTTCATATCCGTGATTACAATATCAGGACTGACCTCCCCGATAAGAGTAAGTCCTTCTATCCCGTTGGATGCCTGACCAATACACTGAAAGTCTTCTGAGCTGATCTCATTTACTCTGCTGATCAATCCCAGACGTATCAGCTTTTCATCGTCTATGACCACATAAGTATACAAATTATCTCCATCCTTTTATCTGTTGCTACATCCACGGCATCCTTAGGATAACCGTTGTACCTTCATCCTTCTCACTCTCAATACGAAGACCATATTCTTTTGAAAACAGAAGCTGCATCCTTTCATGTATATTGACAAGTCCAATATTAAAGCACGCCATTTCCTCTTCTACCTTTTCCGGTTCATAAATACGCCTTCGTACCTTTTTCAGCATTTCTTCATCCATACCAGTTCCACTGTCAGCCACACGTATCTCCAGGTCTTCGCCTTTCCGCAATGTAGCAATAGTGATCACGAAAGGTTCTTCCTGATTTCCCATTCCATGTTCAATGGCATTTTCTACGATAGGCTGCAACATAAATTTCATTACCTTACGTTTCTCCGTTCCTTCTTCCAGCATCATATTCAGAATGATTTCATTGTCAAAACGAACCTCCTGGATATTCAGGTATTTTGAAATATGACTGATCTCTCTGTCCAGCCTTACAAAATCACCCTCGACATCCATACTGTATCTAAGCATATCCCCCAATGATTTGGACATGATATCAATCTGTTTATTTCCTTCTATCTGTGCAAGACACGAAATATTCTCCAGCGTATTGAAAATAAAATGAGCATTGATCTGCGAAGTAAGATTTCTCAGTCTGGATTTCAGTATCTTGATCTCACTTTCATATTTTTCCTGGATCAGAGTGTCAATCTGGTGCATCATCTTATCATAATATGCATATAAAGTTCCAATCTCATCCTCTCTTCCTTTATATTCATTGTGAAAAAGAAACCCCTGCTCTGTCGTATTTCCCATAATTTTTGCAAGATGCACTATAGGATGCACATGGCTTCGATCCATATAATATACAATACCGGCGATCGCCAGTACATCAATTACAATAAGCAAGATCAATATATGGGTATTCTTCACAAACACATCATAAAAAGATTCAAAAGAAATATCTGAAACAACCACCCAGTCATTAATACTCAGCTTCCCGTATACAAACGCAGTCTGAATATCGCTTGTATGGATCATTCCACTTTCGCCTTTTTCTTCATTTCCAAGCTCCTGAAGCTGTTCTCCGGTAAGCGCAAGATCCTGTTTTTTTCCCCAGACTACATTACCTTCTCCGTCTACGATCAGTGACTTCCCCCATGGAAGATTATTGTCTCCGCTCACATCATCGAAAACAGATTCTCTGCATACCAGTGCCAATACCGCTGTATGATTTTCTTTTACGCTCTGAAATTTTCTGGCTGTCAGGAAACACTTTCCCTCATTGCCATAAATATGGACATTAAGTTTCACCATATCTGCAATTTCCAGACTGCTTGTACTGTTGACAAGCTCCTGATACCATTCATCAGTTTTATACTGTCTCTCCAGTCCATAGTTTTGATTTACCATATACGAATAAACATGGCCATTCTCGCAGAACAGATATACTCCATCCACATTATTGGCATTTTCCAGCAGATTTGAACAAATATACTTGAACATCCGATAGTTCTTTAATCTCTGACTTTTTGTAATCTCTTTTTCGGTTCCCTCCTGTTCACACAAAGATGTCATACAGTTATCGCCATCATATGTGCTGTACAGAAGAGAGTTCAGAGTATTTTTGACATCTTCATAATTTTCATTGATCCTGCTGGTGACTCTGCGCACCTCACTTTTGCTCGCTTCTTCTATCTGACTGTTATAAAACCTGCGATTGCTCCTGAGTGAATAAAAAGAAAAGAATAAAATCGGTATAATAGATACTGACAACAACCCCACCAGATATTTAAAGCGAATTTTTTTTGTAAATTTCATATACGCCTCCAAATTTTCAGTTCTTAACTGGTTATATTCTGTATTATACCGATTTTATTCTGTTTACTCAAACAAATATATTATCCTTTTACCGCCCCTACAGTTAAGCCGCCAACAAAGTATCTCTGCAGGAAAGAATAAATGATAAGAATTGGCAGTGCACTTAAAAAGCAGGCTGCAAACAACATATTCCACTGAGTTGCATTTTCCATATCACCAATAAAATTAAGCATCATCAATGGAAGCGTTTTCTGTGTCGGGCTGGACAGGAAGAGCATTCCGAAAAAGAAATCATTCCAGATCGGAACTCCCTGAGTGATCACCAGCGAAGATAACGCCGGTTTTGTCAGCGGAATTACAATCCTCACAAAGGTAAACGGTATACTTGCGCCATCAATCCTGGCTGCTTCTTCCAGGCTGTACGGAACTCCGGATTTAATGAAATTCGTATACAGGAATATAGAAAACGGAAGTGCTGATGTTACATACAAAGCAATAGGAGCGGCAACAGTATTACCAATTCCCAGTTGTTTTACAATCTTATACATTGGAATGATAGACATCTGTGCAGATACGATCATTCCAGCCAGGAAGAATATCTGAAAGAAATCTCCGAGTTTTCCTTTCAGACGGGCAATCGCATATCCTGCCATGGAGCAGAAAGTCAAAAGAAGGACTACACTGGTCACAGTGATGATCAGACTGTTTTTAAGAGAACGAAAATAATTCATTTTCTCAAAAGCTTTCCGGTAACTCTCCAATGTAAAAGTCGTAAATAATCTCAGATAATTGGATGTATCCTCCAACGGTCTGAATGAACCTGACAGCGCAATAATGATCGGGGAAAGAAAGATCAGAAAGAACACTGCAAGCGCAACGGTAATAATAACTTCGTTTTTATTACTTTTTTTCATTATGCTTCAAGCTCCTTTCTCTTCATAATCTTTAGTGCAATAACAGAAACGATAAGAATAAACACAAATGCCATCGCTGCCAGAGCCTCTGCCTTGCCATATTGCATTTCCATAAATGCCATCTTATAAATACTGTACATCAATGTTGAAGAAGATTTACCCGGTCCTCCGCTGGTAAGTGCAAATACATAGTCAAAGGACTTAAATCCACCGATCAGTCCAAGCATTACATTGACTGTGATTGTATTGGCAAGCATCGGGATCTTTACATATCGGATTGCCTGCCATCCTGTACATCCGTCAATCTTGGCTGATTCAATTACCTCTTCTGAAATATTTTGCAGACCCGCCAGATAAATGATCGTCATAGTTCCCGATGTTTTCCAGGTTTCCACAAATGCTGCCGCAAAAAGAGAAACTCCTTTCGTTCCCAGCAGGTTTGGTGCCTTGCCAAGATTTAAAGTGTCAAACAATTCTGCCAACAGTCCGTAATGAGGTGCATATACATATCCCCACAAAAAAGCAACTACGATCGTACTGAACAGTGCCGGGATATAAAAAACTGTTCTGAACACTCCCTTTGCCCGCAGCTTCATATTCAGGATCATCGCAAGCACAAGTGCCTGAAAGTTCCCCCAGATCACTACAAACAAAGCATATTTGACAGTATTTCCCATAGAATTGAATAATGTTCCTCTGTCAATAAGTAATTTAAAATTCTTCAAGCCTACAAAATCATAGTTTCCTGTTCCCTTCCAGTTTGTAAGCCCGTAATAAAATGCCATCAGAACGGGAGATATCCAGAAAATCAGATAGAACACCAATGCTGGAACAATAAATAATAACAGAATATTCCGTTTTCTTTTATCAACCATTTTTACTCCTTTCAACTGCCTCTGTATATAAACGAAGGCTGCCGCACCAAAACATTCTTTTCCAGTGCGGCAGCCCCCTTTTACTACTTTTTCATATCAGCATACACTTGCTGATATTCACGCAAAGTCTCTTAATCTACCAGTTCCTCAAATTTATCCTGCATTGCCTGGCAAACATCCTCTGCTGTCGCATCTCCTGTAATTACTTCCTGGAATACAGAACACATTTCGTCCGAAACACCTTCCGGCCATGCATTATTCAGGTTATAAATATTCTTGTATTCGCTATAGCGATCCAGATAATCATTGATCAGATCACGCGAGTCTGAGACACCCTCATAGCAGATAATATCTGTAGTATTTTCTGTCCATGCTTTAAACAGATCCGAATTCTCATCGAACCAGTATTCCATAACAAGATTGCACGCCTGCTGTTTCAGATCGTCAGAATTATTATTTGTGCACAAACAATTTGCAGGTGTCAGATTGTAAACAAATTCTTCCCCTTCAGCATTGGACGGTACGCAGAACATTCCTCTTTCAAAATCAGCCGCACCTTCATTCATCAATGCAGTATATCCAAAGCTTCCGTCAAAGATCATGGCAGCTTCACCATCTACAAAAAGCTGTCGGCTCTGATCCTGTGACAGACCAAGTGAGTCTTCTACCACATATCCTTCATCATAGAGATATTTCAGCTTTTCTACAGTGTCTACCCAGCATTCGTCTGTAAATTTCGTTTCACCGGTATAAAGCTGTGAATCAAAGTCAAAATTCTTTCCATAAATGTCAGATGCGCCTATCTGATACAATGCAAACTGAATTACAAAGCTGGAGTTATCTCCGCAGGTAATAGGTGTGTAACCTGCTTCTTTCAATTTGGCGCACACATCGATAAATTCATCCCAGTTAGTCGGATAAGAATCATATCCAACTTCTTTGAACATATCTTTGTTATACCATGTAGTAAGGAAACTTGTTCCAAGAGGAATACCATATGTTTTTCCATCGAAGCTATATGTATCTGTGATGGATTCTTTAAATTTTCCAAGCTGATCAAAATCAGAAACATCCTTTACATATCCGGCCTCTACCAGATCCTCTAACTGTTTCTGCGCCCACCAGGTAAATAAATCCGGACCTTCTCCACTGGCAAATTTCAGTCTTACAGTCTGTTTGTACTGATCAGTAGGAAGCTGCTCTACCTCAATCGTAATGTTTGGAAATCTCTCATGTACAAGTTCAGGCAGAATATCCAGATAAAAGTCTTTTGAATCTGTACTCGGTCTTGTTGTAACCATCATAGATAATGTAACCGGTTCTGAAACATCCTCAAGATCATCACTGGTTCCCGTCGTGCTTTCGGTCGTTTCCTCGTCTGTATCTGCCGCAAAAACCGTACCGCACATCGCTGTTCCCAGCATAGCCACGCTTAAAAGAATCCCTAATAATTTTTTCTTCATGTAAATTCCTCCTTCAATCCATTATGTACTTTTTGAATACATCGTTTTGTCTTTCCCTTTGATGTGTTTATTCTAACACCTCACTGAGTTACTTTTCCACTGATGGCATAGTCACTTTTTCATAAAAATCTTTCAGTCTTTCAAAATCATTGTGCATTTTGCTCAAATTGGGGTTTGACTGAATCTTCCGCAGATAAACGGTCAAATACCTTTCTGTAGATAAATGAGCTGAAATATGCACTCCCTCCGAAACCAACAAAAAACATCAGTGAACAATACCATGAAAACAACGATGGAATAAAAATAGCCACCATGATTCCAAGAAGTGGAACCATAGCAAAAATCCCTGTCAGTTCCAATGTATTCGGCAAAAATTTTATCGCAATTATCAACGAATTGATTACTGTATTTGAAACAGAGTTTTCAAATTTGGCCTGTAAAGGCAACAGGTAAATCCCCATAAGCACCCATATCACTCCTGCTATTCCTCCGGCAAAGACCAGCAATTTTCCCATATCTCCGCTGTTTCTTCCTATAACAAAAATATCTGTTGCCAATATCACACCTGCCGCTGCATAAAAGATCCAGATGATCGTTGCTTTTTTCAGGTTTTCTTTCCACTCTTTCAGATAGCTTCTCGCTATATAGCCATCTTCTCCCTTTACAGCCCTAAGTGTGACACTGTATAATGCTGCCAGCGATGCTCCGATTGTAACCAGCGGAATACTGGTGAGCAAAAACAGGAAATTCAGGATAAGAATATCCCATAATCTGTTTAAAAATCTATACAGCCAACCACTCTGATTAAATGTCCGTTCAAGCATCACCGGCCTCCTTTTTTAAGATTTTACAAAAGTTTACTGTCCACTCTGTTTCCGGTAACTACAAAAGCTCTTTTTTCATTTTTTCCGTGAACCTTATCAATTGTTCTACTTCAAGTATGCAGGTTTGATTCAGAAGTTCCGGTGATTTCGTTCTGGTCTGAATAGAATTAAAATTACCAATAGATCTCTGATAATATTTTGCGTTAACCGGATATTCCTGTCTCTCGATAAAAGATGCCACAGTCGCAAAATCAGCTATTTCACGCGCTTTTTCATGATCATTTTGGTAGATTTCACAGAGTTTTACGTAAATCTCCGGATGGAAGTTTGCCATTACTCCGCTGTATCCTGCCGCTCCAAGTTCCAGAGTTTCCAGCAGGGTAGATGTATTTGCATTATACAGTTTCAGGTTTGTCCCCCTGATCACTTCCAGCTTTGCTTTCATATTTTCTATGTCGCAGCTTGTATCTTTGATAAAATAAAATCTTCCTGTGTCTGCACACCATTTCAGTAATTCAGGAGAAATCACTCTCTTGTACGGATATGGACACTCATAAAATCCAAGTGGTACATCCTCCGGTATCATTGTGAGCAGTTTTTTCAGATTATCAAGCCATATTTCATCACTTTCATCTTCTCTGGCAAGTCTGTTGGTGAGAAGAATTACGGCATCAGCACCGGTTTCTGCAATCGCAGTCAGTTCTCTTGCCTGATCCTCCAGGCTGTCAGAAATATGACCGGATGTAACTACCGGAACTCTTTCCCCTGCACATTCTTTTACAAATCTGCCGATTTCCACACGTTCTTCAAAAGAAAGAAAAAACATCTCACTTGACTGACAATCTGCAAAAAGTCCGGCTACCCCTTTTTCGATATACCAGTCCACCAGTTTTTTCAGCGCCTCATAGTCAACCTTGTTCTCCTCTGTAAACGGAGTCAGCATCACCGGATACACACCATTTGGAAATTTGTCGTTCATTTCAGTCCCTCCTCATACTTATATGTACTTTCACGGCCGCTGCACCGATAAGCAAATTTTTCGGACAATCCTGCACTGTTATCGGTCACTGTAGCCATTGTATCTGCTGTATTTAGTGTAGCACAACAAACAGTCACTTTTCCTGTAAAAAAGAGGTTACTTTTTGTACAAAAGAGAAAGCCGGTTACTGTTCACACGCTACTATCCCGCGAGGTGTTTTGGCATGAATATGCCAAAATCCCGAGACATACAAGC
>CAVCYJ010000026.1:0-22199 GCA_963605995.1 Holdemanella biformis
ATACTGTCTTTTATTTTCTATATTTTTTAGCAGTTTTCATAAAATTTTACTGTATGGAAAAAAACACATTCTCTGTGGCGGGCAGTCGTTATACAATAAATTGGACTTTATATATGAAACAGATGTTTTGATTTCCCAACCCGGCATATTTATATATGTGAACTTTCACAAAAAAAGTTACACTAAAGCTTCTAAATGGATTTATTGTTTATGGATTTTGAATCCACTGTATTCAATTATCCATTATAGAATCTCTGTTTCCGGTGAATTTTGAACAGGTTTGGGTGTCGGTGTTGCTGTTGGTTCTGGTATTGGCGTTACTGTCAGTTCTGGTATCGGCGTTGCTGTCGGTTCTGTAGTCGGAGTTGGAATCGGTGTTTCTATTACTTCTGGAATTTCTTCTGCTTTTACTGTAATTTTACACTTGTAATTTTTATTTCCTACTTTTACTGTAATTACAGCATTTCCTTCTGAACACGCAGTAACCTTTCCTTCCGAATCAACATAAGCAACTCTTTTATTATCAGAACTCCAGGATACTTTCTGTGTGTTTCCATTTAATTTTAATGTATAATTTTGCTTTATCTGCAATATCACAGTTTTTTTATTCAACGATGGTGCTTCAACTGTAATTTGGCATTTGTATTTCTTTCCATTATTATCCCTGTAATTGTAACTCTTCCTCTACGTTTCCCAATTACTTTTCCATTCTGAGAAACAGTAGCAATTTTTTTATTACTGCTTTTAAAACTTTTGGCAACAGCACCATTTAAATACAATTCAACATAATCATTCTTAGCAATAATATCTGTTGTCTTATTCAATGCAGCATTCACAGTAACTTTACATTGCAATTTCTGTTTTCCTACTTTTGCTGTCATAATTGCTGTTCCTGCATTTTTTCCTGTAACCTTTCCCTTTTGCGAAACAACAGCTATCTTTTTTTCAGATGTTGACCATTGTACTGTTTTATCTGTACCGGAAACATTTAAATTAATACTTCTTCCTGCTGATAGTGTAATTTGGGTCTTATTCAGCTTTAGCGTAGATGCATTTACTGCCTTCTTATTAAATGATATCATAGATGATAACAGTAAAGTTATTAGCAAAAATGTATTAAATACCTTTTTTAAATTCTTCATACATCCTCCCTATATAGTCAAGTCTTTTTTATAAATCTCACTCTCTTTTCTCTGAAATAATTTTCACCGCCTTCTTTTCTTCATATAAAGTTTTGGAGAGATACACCGTTATATCTCCCCATTCACTTATCTTCTATTCACACTTTTTTCAGATATCCGGCTACTTATTTTCATCTAAATTTAAACTAAGAATTTCTGTTTCATTGCTGTCTATTATCATATTTGCCGTTGCTACTTCTCCTTCCAATTCTATTACCTCAAAATCCGGGATTTCATATACTTCCTTCATCTGTTCCATTCTCCTTTACAAAAAGTTTCTTTATCATGCATACCTATTCCTTAAAATAGCCATTTAAGAAAAATATGCTTCGGCTGCTTTCCAATATAAATAAAGCGCTGCAGCTGTTTTTTTATTGTTTTCACTCGATTTTTCACTGGCCAATGCTTTATTTACATAACTTAATGCGCTATAACTGCTGACGGTAATATCTCCGGCTGTAAAAACATGAGCCTTTTCCAAATCCGGTGCAATAATATTATTCAGTTGTATATAATAAACATTACTGTTACCTGACCGTGTTGGCTGAACCTCCTTTCCGTCTATTGTAAATTCATAATCTGATATATTTCCTTCAGCTAATTGATAATACATACGCAACGTTGTCTGCTCTTTCAGCAATAGACTTGATCCATAAACTCTCAGATTTTCTTCTATTCCTTCTTCTATATATTCGTACTCAGTCAACATATCTTTTGTTACATTCGATACATCACCCAAGCTGCCACCAACCAAATTATCGGTATTATATCCTAATAATATTTGCGCATAGCCACCATACACTGCCATAGCATTCATGAGATTTTTTAACTTCTCATTACTGCTATCTTGTGCCTTCTCCATATAAGCCTGTACAGAATACACCTCTTTCCAGGTTCCGGAAGATGTTTTCAACGTTGCAATAATATTATCTGTCATTTGTTTTGCATATACATTACATGTAAACTTGTAACACTGATGACTATTTCCCTCAGAATCTTTCACTTCTACAGATCCATTTTTCACGGAATCAGATATTTTTATCGTTGTCTTCTTTATTCCGGCAACCTCCATTTCCATCACAGCATCAGAATCATTTAAAATTGTTTCATCTAATTCCAGATAAAAATTCACACCGATATCACCATTTAATGTCAGTGAGTGAGCAGAAAATCCAAATTCTTTTTCCGTTCCAGTTTCTCCTGTATTTCCACTTTCGCCAGAACTACTTCCTCCGGTGTTTCCTCCAGTGTTTCCTCCAGTGTTTCCCCCAGTGTTTCCCCCTCCAGAGCTACTTCCTCCGGTAGTGCTTCCTCCACTTCCACTGCCAGATCCACTGTCTCCATCACTTCCAGTACCACTACCACCAGAGCCAGATCCTGTTCCTGTTCCTGAGTCACTGCCGGAACTTCCGCTTCCTGTTCCTTCTCCTGTTCCACCACTACCAGAACCTCCACTGCCAGTTCCCTCAGACGGTTTGACCATCTCTTTTGCAACCCAGGTTAATTTTCCTCCATAATTTTGAAGCATACTTGATGTCCATACCAGATTATTTGATGGATAATAACAGGTAGCGGTTGTATCGCCAGGAAAGTTTCTACCATCCCCAAATGCTTCACTGTCAATCTGTGGTGCGTTCCAGGAAAATGTAATTGTTTTAAGTAACTGATTTTGAAAAAATGCTCTATTTCCAATCTTTTTTATAGCTTTAGGAATTATAATACTGGCTAATTGATAACAGTATGCAAATGTACTGTCCTGAATTTCTGTAATATTTTCAGGTATGTTGATAGAATGTAAATATTGGCAATTTTCAAAAGCATTAGCACCTAATGTTGTCAATGTAGATGGCAAGGTAACTTCTTTAAAATTATAGCAACTATAATATGCACCATATGTTCTATATGGGCCACAGAACCGAAATGCTCCATCTCCTATGGTAGCTACTCCTTCTGGTATCTCTACACTATACAGTTCAAAACATAACGCAAATGCATAATCTCCAATTTCCTTCAAACCACTTGAAAATGATATCTCATGTAAATAATGCGAGTCCTGAAACATCTTTTCTGGTAAGTATTCCAGACTAGCAGGAAGTGATACACTTCTTAAACTGCTGCATGCAAATGCCTCTTTTCCAACCTTTGATACCATCAAAGGTATTTCTACTGCTTTTATGCCACAATTTTTAAAAGCCCCTTCTCCTATTTCCTCTAGTTTTTCCGGAAGTTCTGTTTTTTCATCCGTTATCTTATTACATAAATAAAACGCATAATTACCAATGTAGGTTACATTATCGTCTATTTCTATAGAGATAATATTGTTTCTCTCTTCATACCATGGAGCATACTGATAGTCAGAAATTGAATAATCAAACATTCTTCCAGAACCAGTAATGACCAATTTCCCGGTTTCCGTCAAATTCCAGGTAAGATTTTCTCCACATTTATACTTATCTTTATCTTCTTTTCCCTCATAAGTCCAGGTTAGATCTCCGCCCCAATCCTGTGTGGTAATTTCCAACGTATATGTGGCATTATCCGCAGGATAATAACAATCCGCTGTTACTCCTATAAATGCATTTACTCCTATCTGAGGTACATCTCCTTTGAAATTAATCCGCTTCAAAGCAGAGCAATTTTGAAACACAGTACTGCCTATTTCTACTACTGATTCAGGTATTGTTATCTCTGAAAGACTATTACAATTTTGAAATGCACTTCCTTCAATAGCCGTTACAAGTTCCGGAATTTGTATTTCCTTTAAACTCTTACAACCAGAAAATAAGGCTGAATCAATTTTAGTAATCTGTGACGATAATGTTACACTCTCAATCTTTTCACATCCCATAAACGCACTTGCACCTATGTCTGTAACGTTCTCTGGAATAACAACACTCTCAAGAACAGAACAATTCTGAAATGCAGATTTCCCTATTGTAACCAGATTTGATGGGAGTATAACAGATGACAGTTTTGAACACCCCCGAAATGTATAATCCTGAATTACTTCTGTATTGTCCGGTACTGTAAATTGTTCTAACATACTGCATCCCGAAAAAGCTGATTCTCCAATTTCTGTAATTGTCCCGGGCATTGTAATCTTTACCAAAGATGTACAACCGCTGAAAGCCTCTTTACCTATACTTGTAACTTTATCCGGTATTTTAATGTCTGTTAAAGATGCGCATTCCCAAAATGTACTTTCACCAACATTGCCTAATTCCATTGGTAAATCTATCTTCTTCAAACCAGAACATCCATAAAATGCATAATCTCCGATTGTATGTATCTGATCTGGCAATTCTATACTTGCCAGATTACTACACTTTGCAAAAGCAGAATCTTCAACTATCTTAACCGTTTCTGGTACACTAAACTCCGTCAGTGATGTACAATCTGAAAACATAGCATTTGTTATGGTTTCAATTCCTTTTGGTAATTCAACACTCACCAGATTAGTACAGCTTCCAAATAAAATACTGCCTAATTTTGAAGTTGAATCTGGAATTTTTATTTTCTGCAAATTCTTACACTTAAAAAAAGCATAATCCTCTATCGTTTCAACATTTCCAGGTATTTCAATAGTTGAAAAATCATTTCCCGCAAAAGCTTCCTTTCCAATTATCGTAACAGCATCCGGGATATTTATACTTTGTAAATGATTATACTCGAATGCAGCTTCCCCGATACTTGTAAGTGTATCAGGCAAATATATGCTTGTAAGTGCTGCTTTTGACTCATCATTCGTCCAGCTTCTAGCAAATGCATAAGATCTTATCTCTGTGATTCCTTCAGGAATTTGAATCTGAGCTTCTTTCTCACCATTTACATACAGATCAGCACCAAACTGCAACGGATTAGCATTAATTCCGTCAAAATCAATATCGCACCATGATTCAAGTCCTTCAATCATCACTTTACTTACATTATAACACCAGTGAAATGCCGCGTACCCAATTGACTTTATGGTGGAAGGTATCGAAACCTCTGTTAAATTCTCGCAATCATAAAAAGAATATTGACTGATAGATGTAATCCCTTCCTCAATCACAATCTTTTTTATACTGCTTATATAGCCTCCCCAACCGCACTTTGGCTCATAATATTTCCAGTCATATTCAATCGTAGGCATTGATCCACTACCAGACAACGTCAGTACTCCATCTGTCGTTAATTTAAATGTTATATTTTCTCCACACTTTCCACTTACACATACTGTTTCTGATTGTGTGGAAATTTCTTCTATATTTTTATTTTCCGTTTCTTCTGACAGAGCAGAAAACTCCTCCACATTTTCATTTTCTTCTGACGAAGCAGAAAACTCTTCCACATTTTCATTTTCTTCTTGCGGAGCAGAAAACTCTTCCACATTTTCATTTTCTGTTTCTTCTGATGACTCAACAGATATGCTTTCCACCTCTTCATTCTTCTCAGCTACGGTTGCATATCCTGACGCAGATACCGGTATTGAATTGAATGCCACTCCAAACGATAGTCCTATCGCTATTATTTTTTTCATCTGATTCATACTTTTAACTTCTCCTTCCATGATACAATTCATCAGGAAAGTAACTGATTCATTTCGCTTTTCTTTTTTTGCTATGTCATTTTTCAACTCATAACAAACTTTCCTTTAATATTAATTTTCCGCTGTTAACATTTCAAAGCTGCACTTTACCGCCTGTTCAGACATGTTACAGCTAAATTCATATATCGGCATCCGTTCCAGTACCTCAATGAACAATTTCAATGTTTTTCCAGCTTTTTCGGAGTCTGACATAATGTATATTTGTGGTAATAGCCGGAACAAAGCCTCTCTTTTATTCAACTTATGTATCGTATTTATTTCACCCTGCCTTAAAAAGCAGATTCCTCTGACAGGAACACAGGTATTTTTCTGTAATCTTTCCTTTCCTGCCCAGGGAGTACCATAGGCAATAATCTCATCTTCCTTTACTTCTAAAATAGGTTTATCTCCATTAATTACCTCAACATCTGATCCCAGATATTTTTTCCAAAGCCTTGCATGTGTTGTCTTTCCAGTTCCACTTGGAGCAGTAAAAATATATCCCGACTGTTTCCATGCTACAACAGTCCCGTGCATTAAAAGTTTATTTCTGTCCGGTAATTCATTCGCAATTTTCAAAAGAGTTATAATTATTTCTATATAATTATCAGATTTTTGCTCATATTCATTGCTTTTCCGTTCCTTCTGAATCTCTTCATTGGTAACAGTAATCAAAAAATCTTCAGCTTCTTTTTCCACAGCAATATACTCCTTGCAATATTCCCGCAAAGTATCATATACTCCCTGAATATGAACAATCATATTTGCTACATCTATTTTTAAGTCTGTCATAGTACTCCCTGATTCTCAATTTTTCAATAAATAACATAACGGATATACAGTCACCCATATTCTGCAAGATTCTTTCAATACTCAATCTGTCAACTTATCATCTCAACAGACAGTCTCATTTTTCTAAAACCCCAGTCTCATAAAGTTTATCTGACATTTTTTTAATATCCCTCACTGCAATATTTTCGTCAACTTCATATTTCTCTGAAATTTTCTTTGCAATTTCAGTCAAATCCATTCCACTTTCCAGATATGTCCATACATCTCGCCCTGTATGATTCAGATTTATTATCCCCTTAAATCGATCACTTTCTTCTCCTATAGGCACTACAATTGCCTGATCGGCCACTTCACACATCACATAATTCTCTTTTATTTTCATATCTTGCTCTCCTTGTAACCAGCATCTGCTGATTAGACCGTTTCTGGTTCTAAACCAGCAGATGGATGCATTATAGTTCTATCAGACATGAAAGTATAAAAAACATTCTTGCCTGTATCTTGAACAAACTCATCACAAATACGGATAACCCAATTAAGGTACATGTTGTATCATAGATCCGAGTTCTTATCAATCCTTATCCGAAAACCTTATTTTACATTTTTAATGTCTTCTTCGTCTTCTCAATTTCATTTCTTATAATTTGGCTATATTCCAGTTTCCAAAACACATACTTGGTTTTATTAACATTGTACATGTTTTGATAATGTTCAAATTTCTTTTGTGAAATCTTAGTCCCATTACGATACCAGCTTCCATAAATAATGTCGCCTTTCCACAAGAATTTATGTAGCAGTCCTAGTTTTCCACTACTTTCAGTTCCATAATAACAATCTAACAAACCACCTTTATCTGTAAGTTCTAATAAATATTTTCCTTTATATTTAGCTATTGAAAATTCGCCAAAAAAAGGAATATTATTTCCATACCAAGATATTCCTGATGTTATCTTTTTAGCTAATTTACCATCAAAAGTCCATAATTCTATATAGTATTGTACTTTCTTAATATCCGAAATTTCTGTTTGATAAGCCAGAATAAGTTCATCTATATTGTCATTGTTAAAATCCAATAACTTTGCAAAACACAATCCTGTCCAATATGGTTTACCTGACATATATCGAAATTCCGCTTCTCCATATTTTTTCTCATATCGTTGAATCAGTTTCTTATATGCAGCAGAAGCAGTAAGTGAATTTTTAACAGTGACTTTACATGTCGCTTCCTTTCCATCAGCAATTGCTGTAATTATGCAAGTTCCAGTTTTTTTTGCAGTGACACTTCCAGATGAACTAACCGTTGCTATCTTTTTGTCACTCGATTTCCACTTTACTTTCGAAGATATTCCTGACACCGTTGCCTTTAACAATACTCTTTCTCCAGGATACAAATCCTTAGATGTAATATTCATTGAAATCCTTAACTCATCGTCCGGAAAAGTTATAGTGTTTAAAAAAGCACACATATATGCCTCCAGACTATGCGCCTGAGTTACAGTTCCTTCGTATTTTTTTGAAGTCATTTGCTGATATAATTTACCCATATGACCTTTGGTACTTAATATAATGTCTGTTCCGTACCTAACATAACCAGATGGTACCTTAGGAACTACATCTTCTTGTATAATATAATTGAATATATTTGCATCCTCATTTTTTTGCGTTATAGTTTTGGCACTTGCAAAAGTATATGCATAAACATTTGAACCAGAATATTTACTACTTAATTCATGCGCCAATAAATTAGCAACTGCTCCACCTCTACTATGACCAACCACCCATATTTTAGTTGTAGCTCCCGACGTGAAATATTTTTTCTTGTATGAATCAAACAAAATCCTAATATTATTCTTAGGTATCATGAACTGATTTGCACATTCTTTATCTAATGAACTCAAATCAAAATTGCTGACCCATTCCATTGCCTCAGTTGTTCCACGTATAAGAATAGCATATAAATCATATTTTTTTTCACTCATCGAAATAATTTTATGTCCCATGGTTACTTTAATCGGATGAAGCATTAATGTTTGTTGATTTTTAATTACTTTTTTATCGACAATATCTGAAAAACCGCAAGATTTTAAAAAAACTGTCGTATTCTTATATGCGGCATCTGATGCAACAATTGATAATTGTGCTAAATTATTTGATTTATTTACTGCGCTCGTCAAAAAATAATCATCAGAATATTCTGCACGTAAACTATCTGACACGACAGGACTAACCTGCATTGTTGCATTTATCTTAAGTGCTCCGGTAAAGATCACTATAACTAGAATTATCATAAATAAAAAGCTGTTTTTTCTCATAAAAAATCTCCCACAATAATTTTCAGATATATCTTTTTCCTGACACAGCAGCAGTTATTAGTGCTGTACCGGTGACTTTAGCTGTGATTTTTTCCTTATTCAAAGTAATTTTTGTTTTGCTTATCTTTACATTTGTTGCTACTGGAATACAAGGTATAACACCTGTAATAAGCAATGATATTGATAAAGCTACAAAGGTCTGTTTTATCGTGTTTTCATACTTTCACTCCCTAAATAGTATTTTAAGAAAGTTTTGCTTTCATTACAAGATGGGGCAGGCTTTGTGGACAGACTTTTTGGCTATTTTCTATAATTTTTATTACTTTTTCATCATTTCATTATCACAATATGATATACTGTAAATTATTAAGGTACGAAAGGATTTTCTATTATGTCTGTATTTTCTGATATGCTTAAGGCTTATGTCCATGAAAAAGATGTGCAGGTGAGTGCATTGGCGCAATATTGTAAAATGGAACGCTCTACTGTTTACAAATTTATTAACGGTAAGCGTGAACCGATGTCTGTGGAACTGGTAGAAAAAATTGCTTCTTTTATAAAACTGACTCCACTTGAGGCATATCGTTTTCGGGAAGCCTGGAAAATGGCGCGCATTGGTGAATCGTCTTATTATATCCGCAAAAGTATCGAACATTTCTTAACGGATTTTCCGAATCGGTCATCACAACCATCATGTAATTTCATTCCCTATTCCGGCGCAGAGAAGAATTTTTCTGCTTCTCAGAACTGTCTGCTTCTGAACTCCCGACAGGCAATAGATTCTTCTGTTCATCAGATTTTTCTGTCAGAGGCAGCCAAAGCAAATGGAAGAATTGCTCTTTTTTTACAGCCGGATTATCCTTTTTTACTGCATCTTTTATCCACTATACAGCCTTCCGGTACTCTACAGGTTGATCATATTTTCAGTCTGAACCGTACTGCTCAGTTTACAGAGACTCACGAGCTTTATGAGCTTTATTATTTACGAAATCTTTTTCCCATTTATATGAACAGTCTGGATTATCATGTCCATTGTTTTTATACAAATGAAATTCCGGATTTCCAGAATCTTTCTACTCTGCCATATATGATACTGACCTCCGAATGTGCAATTACCTGTTCTTCTGATTATCAGATGGGAATTCGATATCAGGATCCGAATATTTTGCAGGCATTGTGGGAAATGTTTCGTTCTCATCAGGATTTCTGTCAGCCTGTATTTCAGATTTTCCCGCTTGCTACTGATAATCTTCCCTCTCTTTTTCAGTATGTTGCCCATTCGCGGAGTTCTGCCGATATAATATTGGGCATTCAGCCGGAAGCATGTATTCTTCCCTTTCTGCGCAGGGATTTGTTAGAAGATATTTTTAATTATGACCTTCCTATGGCTGACTCCATTATCTCCATGGCTGACACTGTATTTCTTGACAATATACAACGGATCAAAAATGGAAAATTTATTATATATTTTACAGAGTATGGAATGACACATTTTTTGCAGGAAGGTCTGTTTGAAGAAATCCCATCCGTTTTTTACCGTCCTCTGAACCTCGAACAGCGAATTCGCATTCTTCACGAAATAGCTCAGTACTGTCATGATGGTGCCTATCGGATTTTAAAGAAACCACTGAATCACCTGTCTGAAAATCTACGCATGTGCCTTTCTGGCAGCAACTGTACTTTTACTTATCAGACAAATTCAGGAAATCATTTATATTTCTCAATTACTGAGCCATTTATACTTCAGATTTTTCGAGATTTTCTGACAGATATGGATCCAGACATTTATTACACTCCAGAAGAAGCAGAAGGGATTATAATCCGGATGATTGAAAATCTGGAAGCAAAATAAAGCGTAAATGAGCATGAGAAAGAGAGTGCCATATCATATGAAAACCTGATTCTATTTTGCACCCTTTTAACTCCACCGTATACTTCTCATTACAGTCCAAACTCTTCTGCCAGTTTCTTAAACTCCGGCAGCGAGTTGATGATCGTATCATAGGATACACAGTAAGCCAGTCTCACATAGCCAGGGCAGGCAAAAGAGCTTCCCGGGACCATGAGGATGTTGTATTTCTTTCCGGCTTCGCAGAATGCTTTTTCGTCTGCTACCGGAGATTTTACGAAGAGGTAAAATGCGCCCTGTGGTTTGATGCATTCAAATCCGCATTCTTTCAGACCATTGTATAATGCCAGACGGTTCTTATCGTATGCTGCTACATCTACTTCTGCGTCTACGCATTTTGCAATGACTTTCTGGATGAGGGACGGGGCATTGACACATCCGATGGTGCGGTTTGAAATTGCGGCTGCCGTAATAAGTTCTTCACTGCCGTCTGCTTCATCCGGGATTACCAGATAGCCGATACGCTCTCCCGGGAGAGAGAGGGATTTGCTGTAGGAATAGCCCACGATGGTGTTGTTGTAATATTTTGTCAGATATGGAACTTCTACGCCGTCATAGGCAAGTTCTCTGTATGGTTCGTCAGAGATCAGATAGATCACACTGCCAAATTCCTGCTGTTTTTTCTCAAGGATTGCTGCCAGTTTCCTGATGGTCTCCTCGGAATATACCACACCAGTCGGATTGTGCGGGGTGTTTACGATCACAGCTCTTGTTTTTGCTGTGATCTTCTGCTCGAACTCTTCAAGGTTTGGCTGGAATGTGGTCGTATCCGGTGAGATTTCCACAAGCTTACCGTCAAAGTTACGCACATATGCACCGTATTCCAGGAAGTATGGTGCAAAAACGATCACTTCCTCCTCCGGATTAAGGATTGTTTTTAAAATTACGTTCAGGCCGCTGGCTGCACCTACTGTCATGATCAGGTTCTTTGCTGCAAATTTAGTGCCGAAGCGGCGGTTGAGGGATTCTGCGATGGTCTGACGCACATCTTCAAATCCGGCATTGCTCATGTAACCGTGAAGTACGGTTGGCTCTACTTCGTTTACCAGATCAATGATGGCTTCCTTTACACACTCCGGTGCCGGAACACTTGGATTTCCAAGGCTGAAATCGTAAACTTTGTCTGCACCGTAGATGGCTCTGAGGCGGTTTCCTTCCTCAAACATCATGCGGATGGCTGAATTGTTTTTTACGTAAGGTTTCATTTTTTCTGCTATCATAGTATATTCGCTCCTGTTCAGTGAATCCGGCTGGCTGCCGAAATTCAAAATAATCTGTCTTTATTTTAACCTTATCACAGTAAAGTGTCAATGTATGAAAATCCATTCCTAATAGGATTCAACTTCATTTAGCACCCAAATCAAATGATCCCATAAACATTTCTTTATCTCAATATATACAAAAACCGACAGTTTCTCACACGCTTGAGTCCCTGTCGGCCTTTTGTAATCTCATTATTTATTTCAGCTCTTCACACTCAGACGCACCAGTGCTCTCTGCAGCTTGGCTTCTGCCATCTTGTAGTCGTGGTCTGTGAGGCCGCCTTTGGCGATCATTTCCTCGGCTCTCTTTTTGGCATCCCGGGCACGCTGCTCATCAATGTCTTCTTTCCACTCCCATGTGGTTGCGAGGACACGGCAGGTTCCGTTCATGACGGAGAGCATTCCGCCGATACAGGCTGCAGTTCTTCTGCTTCCATCTTCCAGCACAACACTGGCTTCGCCCATTCCGAGGGCTGTACAGTAATTGCAGTGTCTGGCAAGGATGGCGAGGTCACCGCTGATACTCCGGCAGACTACACGTTCCACATCACCCTCAAAGAGCAGTCCGTCCGGTGTTCCGATTCTTAACGGGAAAGTACTCATAGGACATTTCCCCCTTTACTGCTTCTTCGCTTTTTCAAATACTTCATCAATTGTTCCAACGAACAGGAAACAGCTCTCCGGAATGTCATCGCATTCGCCATCAAGGATCATCCTGAATCCTCTCAGTGTTTCCTTCAGTGGAACATATTTACCGGGCATACCTGTAAACTGCTCGGCAACAGAGAAACTCTGTGACAGATATCTCTGCACTTTACGCGCACGGCTTACAGTACGTTTGTCTTCCTCAGACAGTTCGTCCATACCCATGATGGCGATGATATCCTGAAGTTCTTTGTAACGCTGCAGAACCCTTTGTACGGATCTGGCGATCTCATAATGCTCGGTTCCTACAATTTCAGGCGAAAGAATACGGCTTGTGGAATCCAGCGGATCAACGGCCGGATAAATACCCTGGCTGGAGATCTCACGGGAAAGTACGGTTGTCGCATCCAGATGTGAGAATGTAGTTGCAGGAGCCGGGTCAGTCAGGTCATCGGCAGGCACATATACGGCCTGTACAGATGTGATGGAACCCTTTCTTGTAGAAGTGATTCGTTCCTGCAGGTTACCCATTTCAGTTGCCAGTGTAGGCTGATAACCTACGGCTGACGGCATACGTCCCAGAAGTGCAGACACCTCGGAACCGGCCTGTGTGAAACGGAAAATATTGTCAATGAAGAGGAGCACATCCTGGTTCTTCTCATCACGGAAATACTCCGCCATGGTAAGTCCGGAAAGTCCGACTCTCATACGTGCTCCGGGCGGCTCGTTCATCTGACCGTAAACCAGGGCAGTCTTGTCAATAACTCCACTCTCTTTCATTTCATTGTAAAGGTCATTTCCTTCACGGGTACGCTCTCCTACACCTGTAAATACGGAAAGTCCGCCGTGTGCGGTTGCTACGTTATGAATCAGTTCCATGATCAGGACTGTTTTTCCAACACCCGCACCACCGAAAAGACCGATCTTACCACCCTTTGCATAAGGACAGATCAGGTCAACGACCTTGATACCTGTTTCCAGGATCTCTGTTGCAGGCATCTGTTCTTCATAGGACGGAGCCTTGCGATGGATGGACCAGCGTTCCTTTGCCTCCGGTGCCGGAAGATTATCCACCGGGTCACCCAGAAGGTTAAATACCCGTCCCAGGCATTCTTCGCCTACAGGAACGGAGATCGGACCGCCCGTGTCCAGAGCTTTGGCACCGCGTACCAGACCGTCAGTGGAGTTCATGGCAATACATCTTACCACGTCATCACCGACCTGCTGTGCAACCTCGGCAACCAGCTTTGCGCCATTATTATCAATCTCTATGGCATTGAGAAGAGGCGGCAGTTCATCGTGCGCAAAGCGGATATCCAGTACCGGACCGATAACCTGCGCTACCTCGCCAATGTGTTTTTCACTCATGTCTGTAATCTCCTATCTTAAAGACCTTCTGCACCTGCAACAATCTCCGTGATCTCCTGCGTGATGCTTGCCTGACGCGCCCTGTTATAGTAAAGGTTGAGCTGATCTATCATCTCTTCCGCATTACTTGTCGCCGCGTCCATAGCCATACGTCTGGCTGCCAGTTCACTTGCGGTACTTTCGCAGATACCGCCATAAACCAGACCTGCCAGATATTCCGGAACAATGGCATCAAATACTGTCTCTCCGTCCGGTTCATATAGGATCAGATTCCTGGTCTCCACTTTTCCGCCGCTTTCCTCCCTGATATCAGTCATCGGAAGCATGGAAAATACCTCCGGCTGCTGGGAAAGCATGGAATTAAAAACAGTATAGCATAATTCAATATGTCCAAAAGTTCCATTCCGAAATTCCGTACAGAGCATATTTGCCATCTCGAAACAGTCTGCCACGGAAACGCTTCCTGCTTCTGCAAACTGTTCTGTCAGGGCTTTGATCCCTCTCTGACGGAAATATTCTACTGCTTTCTTTCCAACCGGCAGAACCATGTAGTCTTTGCCTTCTGCTGAAGCCTCCAGACATTTGAAAAGGTTGGCATTGTATCCGCCTGCAAGTCCTCTGTCACCTGCGATCACAACATAGCAGGTTTTATTGTCTGCGGACTCTTTTGCATATACGGACGAGAAATCTGTATTCTCCCTTGCAATGTCTTTCAATGTCTCATGAAGCTCTGTGAAGTACGGACGGCAGGTCTCTGCACGCTCTTTTGCCTTACGCAGTTTGGAGGATGCTACAAGCTCCATGGCCTTGGTAATCTGCATGGTACTCTGTACACTCTTGATACGCAGCTTTACCGCTTTCATATTTGAAGCCATACGATACCCTCCTAATCACTTTATTTCTCAGGTCTTGTATTCAGGAAATTGTCTGTATACGCATCCAGTACGCTGCGAAGCTTCTGCTCTGTCTCCTGCTCCAGTTTGCCTGTTGTGCGGATTTCCTGCATAACAGCCACACCTGCAGCATCTGTATCCAGATAAGTATATAATCCTGATTCATACACGCTTACATCTTCAACTTTAACTGTTTCCAGAACACCCTTTGTAACTGCATAAAGGATCGCAACCTGCTTCTCTACAGGAACCGGTGCATTCTGATTCTGTTTCAGGACTTCTACGATACGGGCACCCTGTTCCAGACGGGCTTTCGTATCAGCATCCAGGTCAGAACCGAACTGTGCGAAGCTCTGCAGCTCACGGTACTGGGAATAGATCAGTTTCAGTGTTCCTGCTACTTTTTTCATCGCCTTGATCTGCGCATCACCGCCAACTCGGGATACGGAGATACCAGGGTTTACAGCCGGCATGATTCCTGAGTGGAACAGCTCAGTTTCCAGAAAGATCTGTCCGTCTGTGATGGAAATAACGTTAGTAGGAATATAGGCAGATACGTCACCTGCCTGTGTTTCAATGATCGGCAGTGCTGTCAGCGAACCGCCGCCATGCTCATCATCGAGCTTTGCTGCACGTTCCAGAAGTCTGGAATGCAGATAAAAAACGTCTCCGGGATATGCCTCACGTCCGGGTGGACGGCGGATCAGCAGGGAAAGTGCACGGTATGCGACCGCGTGCTTACTCAGATCATCATAAATGATCAGCACATCTTTTCCCTTATTCATAAAGTATTCGCCCATTGCACATCCGGAATACGGTGCGATATACTGCAGCGGGCTTGACTCGGATGCCGTAGCTGCCACAACAATGGTATAATCCATTGCACCGTTTCTGGTCAGGTTCTCTACTAATGTAGCTACTGTGGAACGTTTCTGTCCGATTGCTACATAAATACAGATCACATCTTTTCCTTTCTGGTTAATGATGGTATCTGTGGCAATTGTGGTTTTACCGGTCTGGCGGTCACCGATGATCAGTTCTCGCTGTCCACGTCCGATCGGGATCATGGAGTCGATCGCTTTGATACCTGTCTGGAGAGGCTGATATACAGATCTCCTCTCACAGATTCCGGGTGCCTTGCTCTCGATCGGCCGGAATTCTTTTGTATCAACAGGGCCTGCTCCGTCGATCGGCTGTCCGAGTGCATTTACAACACGGCCAACCATGGCATCACCTACCGGTACAGACACGACCTTGCCTGTACGTTTTACGGTCTGACCCTCACCAATATTCTCATCTGAACCAAAGATTACGATGGAGACACTGTTCTCCTCCAGGTTCTGTGCCATGCCGAAGCTTCCGTCTTCAAATTCCAGAAGTTCTCCTGACATACAGTTTACCAGTCCGCTGGCTCTGGCGATTCCGTCACCAACCATAAGGATCGTACCTGTCTCGTTCTGTTGAATGGCATTTTCGTAATATTTTATCTGGCTTCGGATGACCTTGGATATTTCCTCAGGTTTTAATTGCATGTTTCCATTCCATCCTTTTATTCTATTATTTTGCGATATCTTTTTTATACAACCAATTCATTCAGTTTCCTGGAAATACCGGAAATGCGGCCCTGTACGGTACCGTCAAGCTGTATGCCCTCCAGTTCCACGCGAAGTCCGCCAAGCACGGAAGCATCTGTCCTCTGAACCAGATACACTTTCTTTCCGCTTATCTTCTCAAGCTTCGCTTTCAGAGCTTCCATCTGAGTTTCACTGAGTTTCACTGCACCTGTCACTACTGCTTCGGCAATGCCATGTGCATTGTTGTAACGTCTGATGAACTCTTCGCAGCATCCGGCAAATTCTCTCAGAATCTTGCGCTCACACAATAATTTCATGAAATTCACCAGATATCTCTCCGCCTGCCCTCCGAAAGCCTCTTCGATCATCTTAAGTCTTTCTTCTTCAGGGATCGCCGGTTCTCCCAGCAATTTCAGATATTCCGGATTCTCTCGAAAAATCTGTCTGACCGCGATCATCTGTTCCATGATCTGTCCGTCGAGTTTCTCTTCAGCGGCAAGGTCATAGAGACTTCCGCCGTAAACTCTGGCAGTTTTTGTCATGATGCCTCACCCACATTCTCAATAAACTCATCAATCAGTTTTGCATGATCTTTTTCATTAATTTCGCGCTCGATCACTTTTCCGGCAATCTCTACAGCCATACCGCCGATCTCTTCTTTGATCTCGTTGACTGCTTTACGTTTCTCCTGTGCAATATCTTTCTCTGCCTTCTCTTTCATGGCAGTTACCTGACCGGAAGCTTCCTTAATCATCTCTTCGCTCTGGAGCGCAGCGGTTTTCTGCGCTGTCATCACGATGTCGTTTGCCTTGTTCTTAGCTTCCCGCATATTCTTCTCATACTCATCTTTCATTGCCAGAGCCTCTTCTTTTGCCTTCACTGCATCCTGGATCTGGGCATCAGCTTTCGCTTTACGCTTGTCCAGCATCTCGTTGATCGGCTTGAAAAGGAAACGTTTGATCAGATATACCTGGATAAAAAGGTTGCAAATCGTCGCTATAAAATTCCACGGCACAATTCCAACTAATTCCTGTACCTGCATGTTTGTAACCTCCTGTCTGTACTATGTACTCTCAGATTTTTCCATGCCTGATCTTACGAAGAGACTCCGGGAGTACATTTCTTATGCGGAACATTTCTCCCTCAGTTATCATTTCCACGACTGTACCCCACAATACATTTTTAACCATGATAACTGCAAATATCCGCAACTTTCACATCAGATGTCCTCAACATCTGTGCTGTTTTCCTGTCAGCCCAGGAAGTTCATGAACATACCAGGTGCAACGAAAATAAGTAACAGACCGGTTACGAAACCGTAGATACCGGTTGTCTCTGCGATCGCACATCCAAGAAGCATGGTAGAAGTTACATCACCTTTGCACTCAGGCTGACGTCCGATCGCCTCCAGTGCTTTAGCTACTGCGTTACCTTCACCAATACCAGGTCCGATACCTGCGATAAGCGCACATCCTGCTCCAATTGCACAACCTGCTAATGCGATACCTTTTGCCAGTAATTGAAAATCCATAGTAAAACCCTCCTGTTAGATAATAATCTGCAGCTTTTCCCCTTTGCTGCGGTATATGATTTTTCTGCTGTATCCCAGCAGTCTTTCAATTGCCGCTTTTTTTGCTGCGACAACCGAATTTTGTTTCTGCTACTCTTCTGCTGCATTTGCAATATACATTACAGTCAGCATACAGAAGATAAATGCCTGCATGATTCCTGAAAACCAGTCAAAATAAACGGAAAGGATCGCAGGCAGACCGACATCAAGAATCGGTATCTGTGACAGTACATTTCCAACTAATCCCGGGATCAGTCCCAGAATTGCCGAACTTGCAACTGCCAGTGCCCCATAGATCAGACCATTGATAACCACACCTGAAAGAATATTTCCAAAGTGACGGCATGCCATACTGATCGGGGTTGCCAGCTCGGAAAGAACATTAAACGGTGTCATTACAGGGATCGGTGTTGTAAATCCCTTGAGATAACCGCCAAATCCGCTTGCCTTGATCTTCTGTGCTGTGATCATAATAAATACCACAACCGCCCATGCCGCCTCAGTCGAGAGGTCCGCTGTCGGGCTTCGCAGTCCCACGAGGCTGATCAGGTTTGATACCACACTCGTTGCAAAAAGTGCTGCAACAAACGGTATCAGATATCTGAATTTCTCACCCATATTTCCGATCACAAAGCTGTTGGCCTTTTCTACGATAAATTCTGCCATTGCCTGACGTTTGGAAATATTCTCTTCCTTCAGATCATGGGTAAGCCAGATACACAATCCTGTGATCAGTATCATAACCAGCCAGCTTATCACCATTGTTTCGCTGATCCTTAATGGTCCGAGATAAGGTATATCAATCGGCAATGTAAAGAATATCCTTGCCCCGGTAATATCCAACTCCATACTCTTTATTCACCTCCCGTCTTTACCGGTATTGTTTTCCGGTTTGATGAAACAGATATTTGTTGATCTGCTGTTACTTTTCAGTATGAAAAATCCCCACTATTTTAATTCCCGTTCCGGGAAATAAAAGAGGAACAATTCCTGCCACGAAATGAAAACACGGAGCAATGATCGCGATGACCACCCAGAGCATCTGGATCAGCATCCGCTGTGAATAGCTTGCCCTGATCTTCATTCTTGCCGTATCTTCATCTGTTGCTGACGCTGCTTTCTGCACTGCCAGACCCATAAAGAAAAAATTAAAAACTGCCACACACCCTCCAAGCGCTCCACCCAAAAATACCGTATAATCAAGTGGTACCTTCTGAGGCATAAAAACATGCAGCACTCCAAATATGATCCACATCAATATCAGCCCGATGCCTGTGATCGTGGCTACTCTCTGTGTTTCTTTCTTTACGGCCGGCTGAATATTCTCCATCATACTGCTCATATAAATCTCCCTTCTACTTCAGGTATCATTTCACATATTATTCCATGTATTGTTTCTGTCATGCATATGATCCGATAATATACAGGTTGCTGCCCGTTTATTACTGTTTACTCTGCTCTCCGTATATTTATGTCCTTATCATACATGTCTGTTAAACGATACTTTGTTTTTCTTCTTTTTGTTCTCTTTCTTCTGCTGTCTGTTAATAGAAAGATAAAATTTATATGCCACCGTTGCGGATCCTCCAAGGCCAAAGAAAAAACCGAGGATGTAAATCCAGCCTCCGACCCCGGTTCTGGAAACAATGAACCAGCAGGCTGCCAGGCATAGTAAAGTAGGTGTTATGAGAGACAGACCAAGCTGCGATAACATGGTGACATTTCTGATAATCTCTGACCACTGTTTCATCGTCTTTCACCTTTTTGTCAAATTTGAATTTGATTTCTCATCAATTCATAGTGAAATTTTATCATATCCGGCAAAAAAATTCAATGCAATTGTATAAATTAGTTAAATATTTTTGTATTCTCACATTTTTTTTGTTATGTTTTTATCACTATTGATATATTATTTTCAATTACACTCTGTCGGTTTCTCACTCTTTCCTGCCGAGTATTCTGTTTTTACAGAACACCACATATAATTTTTACGCAATAGCAGATGCAGCCTCCAGGGCATATCGGAAAACACAATTTCCCGCCAGTATGCAAAAAGGATATCAGACCAGGGTCTGATATCCTTTTTTTGCATAACATTAACATTCATTATTCAGTATACAGATAAGAGCTGCTGTCCGGGTCATCCAGGCTCTCAGCATCAATCCATGCAGGATTCAGCAGCAGATTCTTCTCAATCGTAACAGATTTCTTCGGAGCAGTCGTCTCAACTGCCGCCCAGATCGTCTGATATCCCATTGCATAAGGCTGCTGAGAAACACATCCGATCTCTTCACCATTTCTGATTGCTTCCTGCTGTTTCGATGTAGCATCTACTCCTACCAGCGCAGGAGCATCTCCTTCATCGCTCTTCTCCAGATCAAGATACATCTCTGTCACATCCGCATTCGTGCAGAACACACCGTCCAGTCCCGGATATTTCTCCAGAACCTCCTGCATGGCAGCCGACATGTCATCCACTTCATCTGAATACACAGTCTCTACAACTTCAATATCTCCATATTTGCCTATGTTATCCATAAAACCTTCCACGCGGTCCTGAATACTCTTTGTCTTATGCTGAGCGGAAAATATTGCAATTTTACCCATCTTTCCAAGTGCACTTCCAAGCTGATAGGCCGCCATTTTCCCTACCTGTACATTATCCGTTCCTCTGTAGGCTTTTACCAGCTTCTTCTCAGAGACATTGGAATCAAACGCAACAACAGGAATTCCATTCTCCTTCGCCGCCTCAAGCTGTGCCTGACATGAATCCATATCGCCCGCAGAGATACACAAAACATCCGGATTCTCAGCAATAACCGCATCTATCGTATTAATCTGACTGTCTACATTCTCTTCATCATCCGGTCCCTCAAAGGTCATAGTTATCTGATCATCCTTCTTAAAACCGTATGCCGTATTAATCGCCGCTACCGCATCTTCCATACCCTTTTTCACCATCTTCCAGTATTCGCCTTTCGTAGACTTGCTCACTACTGCAATTCTGGAACCGGCCTCAATCTTCACATCCGTATCAATCTCCGGAATAAGAGGACTTTCATCTTTTTCCTCTACCGCTTCTGCCTCTGAATCAGCTTCTTCAATAGCATCTGCCACCAACGGCTGAATTGTTTCCTCTACTTCTGCCCTGCTGCATCCCGCCAGCATAGTCAGTCCTGTTACAGCGCATATCACTGCCGCTGCTGTTCTTCTCATCTCGATCTCCTCTTCCTTTCAACAACAAAATCCACGATTTGAGCAAAACTGTCGGAGTTTCCTGCTCTGGTCGCAAATACCCGTTTCTATACGGAACAGCACATTCTTTTTACATTATACACGTTTCTTACATTTCGTCCAGAGATTTCTTACATTTTTCACCTCAGTTTCACACACTTCCGGTTAAATCTGACTCTCATTCCAGTCCGCAAATACATCTCCTGATGGTCTTACCTGAAATTCCAGCTTCTTCTTTGTAACCGGATGCTGAAATCCCAGCTTTGCCGAACAAAGCGCCAACGACTCCTCTTCACTCTGCTGCGGATTATATTTCCTGTCACCCACAAGAGGCATTCCCGCATGTGCCATCTGCACACGAATCTGATGATGCCTTCCGGTCTCCAGACAGATTTCCAGCAGACTTCTCTTCTTTTCCTGCACCTCTCTCGATTCCAGCAGTTTATATGACAGTACCGCCTTCTTCGCACCGGAAGTTCCCGCAGCCACAACAGCAGAACTGTTTGTCCTGCCCTCTTTCTTCAGCCAGTTCTCCAGAGTCGCTTTTTCCTCTTTCACTTCCCCTTCTGTTACCGCCAGATATACTTTCTTAATTTTTCCCGATGTCATCTGTCGGTTCAGCTCTGCCGCTGCCTTTGGATTCAATGCAAATACCAGCAGCCCTTCAACCGGCTGATCCAGTCGATGAATAATCCCAAGATAAGGCATCTTACCCGGAACTTTCCGTGCAATATAATTTTTCAGCAGACTCTCCAGATCCATACTTCCAACCCGTGCATTCTGCACCGCAATCCCCGCCGGCTTATGGCATACCAGAATATCTTTATCTTCATATATAATATAATCTTTAATATCTTTGATCCACATAAAAAAACTCTCCTTTTCATGGAGA
>CAVCYJ010000027.1:0-21613 GCA_963605995.1 Holdemanella biformis
CTCTGGTGAGTATTATTATAGGACCAGACAATCGATTTGTCCAGTCCTATTTTTTGTCGAAATTATAAAATAATTATAAACTGGTTACTGTGATCATTTATACCAGAGCCCGACCTCCGTGATAGGGGTATCTTCCCATTGTGTATGCTCACTGTATACTTCCCGGATCGTGATCCTGATACCTCTCATTTCAGCTTCCGGATCAAGCTGCACCAGAAATTCCTGTTTTGTATCAGCAAATGTTAATTCCCAGCTGTTATCTCCGGACTGGATCAGAAGAGTTTTCGGTCTGTAGTTTCCATTATAATATTCATCCGATTTCCAGTTTCCAAGCTTAAATGTCATATACCCTACCGTATAAGCTTTATCAAAGCTGAAATCTATATACTCTCCGATACCTGCACCGGCTGCGCCCTCCTGCCAGTTGGCAGTATCATCATTATTAAATACAAAGGCCGGTTTATTGGCAACCAGATCCTGTTCGATCGTTGTAGAAGCAACGCTATTTGTCAGCTTATCCTGTGTGATCCTTGTATAAGTACTCTTTACTTCGTTTAATGTTTCAACATTATCTATCAGATGTGCTTCCGGTGCCTTCTGTTCCTGTGTCTCTTTTTCCGCTGTCTGAGTCTCTGATTCATGTTCCTGCTCTGCAGATACTGTTTCTGTCTCTTCTTCTGCACCTGGATCTTCGGATTCTTCCACATTTTCAGAAGAACTCACTTCTTTCTCCCTGTCAGAAGAAGAGGTTCCCCTATCAGAAAATTTGAATAAAATTACAGCTGCAACTGCTGCGATAGCAATCACTTCCAGGATCAGCACCAGAATCAGGATACCTGACCTTTTCTTTTTTCCGGTTTCCGCTCTTCCCGGGATATTGCCATTCCGGAGATGATACCCGCAGCCTCCGCAATACTCATCATTTCTGCCTACCGGCGAACCACATTTCGGACAATTCATATCTCTCTCCTTTACCTTTCCTACATACAGCTGTGGATATACTGTACTGCATCTGAAAATTCAGAAGCTGCCAACTTTTCATTTCCTGAATCAGCCATTACACACACAATATACTGTTTTCCATCAGCCATAACAATTCCGACTTCTGCATAAGTACCTGATTTCACTCCGTTCTGATTACAGAAATTTCCGCCATTATACAGGGTATCCGACTGGAAAATTCCGTATCGCGCAGCATCATCAAGGATTTTCATATAACTCATGAGATAATCTCTGTTTATAACATCAAACTGATTAGCAAAAATTTCCTGGATCATTTTAGCTGCATCTTTGGAAGAAATCATATTGTCATCTCCCGTTTCCCTAAGCTTACGCCGCATCAGGACACTTTCAAAATTATGCTCCTGACATGTCTGCTGGATTCCCTCCATCGTCAGGAAATCAATCATCGAGTTTGTGGCATTATTATCACTGTACATCAACATACTTTGAAGAAGGGTATTTACAGAAAGCTGCCGTCCATTCTGGTCAGCACCGAGGTTTCCCCTTCCTCCGGCATACAGATCATAGATATAATTAAAAGTGACCGGTGTGTTCAGGCTCAGCTCTCCTGACTGGATTTTAACTGCAGTCGTATACAGGATTGGAATGGAAACCATTCCCGTTGCAGACATGGGTGTACGGCTCAGGTCTGTTCCGCGCCCATATTCCTCAAGGCAGTCCCATATATACAGGCTTTCCTGTGCACCGGAGCCCCTTCCATGAAACAATGTATTCTCAATATGTGTCATATCAATTGTTGCAACTACCGGGATTTCTGTCGGTTCAGGAACCGGAGTTTCTTCAGGCACTGCTTCCTCCATGACTGCAGTTTCCTCTTCTGTTTCAGTTTCCTGCTCTGCCAGACTGTTTTTATCTGAATTTTCCTCTTTACCCGGAGATTTCGTTTCATCCACGGCTGTCTGCACTGTTTCTTCCGAAGTATCTGACCTGTCTTCATGACCGGAATTATAATATTTCAGGCCAAATACAGCCAGCAGGATCAAAAGAACCACACCCAGTCCTCCTATCAGAAGCAACAGGACCCTGCTTCCCTTCTCAGGCGGATAATACCGGGTACTTTCTGCACCGTAAGTCCCTCCTGTCACCGACCTCTGCCATCCATCAGCACTGTGCGGAATATCATCCCTGTCCTGATGCCCGGATTCTGGTGGAAGCTTTTCTCCGTCATACAGATTTTCGTATAACTCTTCCATGGACTGCCAGCGTTCATTTCTGTAAACACTCAGACCCTTGCGGATCACATAATCAATGAACGGAGAGCAATCCGGCTGAAACTCTGTGATCGGCTTCAGTTTGTCCTGATAAGTACGTTCCATAGATTCCGGCGGAATCTGTCCTGTAATACATCTGTACATGGCAGCACATAATGCATACACATCTGTCCACGGTCCCTGTTCTCCATGCGTACGGTACTGCTCCTCCGGTGCATATCCGGGCTTGAGCATGATTGACATACTTCTCCCTCTGCCGGTGCCAAAATCCCGTGCACCTCCGAAATCAAGAATCTTTACTTCATATCCGTTTGTGATCATAATGTTGTCCGGACTGATATCACGGTGGATCAGGTTCATCTTATGTACCTGCCCCAGCGACCGGATCAGCGGTTTCATCATATTCAGCGTCTCACCTGCTGAAATCCTTCCGCCTCTCTCCTTCAGATAAGTCTTCAGTGTCTGTCCGTCCAGAAATTCCATTACAATATAGGCTGTATGATTCTCCTTAAAGAAATCCTTTACTGTAACAATTTCCGGCAGATCAATACATTTGGCAAGGATTTTTGCCTCATTGATAAACTTCTCTCTCCCTGTTTCAAAGAACGTCTGCGCCTCTCCGGAATACGACTGTACTGTACAGCTGTTGCCGCTTGTATCACGTATCGCACAGCCATTCGGATAATATTCCTTGATAGCCACCCTCATCTCCAGATTCAGATCCATGCCAATATAAGTAATTCCAAACCCACCCTCTCCGATTGCCTTTCCTACCAGGTATTTTCCCTCAAGGATCACAAACGGTGCCAGATGATGTGGCGGGATATGATCCTCTGCGGGGTCATATCCGCAATGTCCGCATCTTCCCTCCGGACTGCTTTTCTCCTTCATGCAGTTTATGCACAAATTTTCTATTTTCATTTACTCCTCCGGCTATCTGTCCTGTTTCACATCTTTATTTCTGTATTTATCCCAGCTGAAATCCGGTCCGCAGAGTGGAATGAAAATAAGACTTGTCTCTCCCAGAGTGATCATATCATGACTCTTTAAAATCTCACTGTTTAATACAACATTATCATTCAGATAGAACAGTTCATGGGACTCTCCCGGCTGTGCATAGAAAACACCCGCACGCGGCTCAAAGATCACGCATGCATGACGGTTTCTCGCAACTGCCAGATCGCCTCTGATCACAACATCCATGTTCTCTGCACGTCCAATAAAATTTTTGCCCTCTCTGAGCTGGAAGCTCTGCCCCAGACAGTCCCCCTGAACACCTACCAGCCATCCGACAACCGGCTGAGTTCCCTTATTGCCGGAAATCGCATGGGAAAAAATACCTACTGTTTTCTGATCATCACTTGGCATAGTTCCACCTGAATAGCTCGGCGGTGGAATCACAGATTTTATCCTTTCATCCACGGTTCCCATTCCAATTGTCTTCTGATCATCACCGATCTGCTGACAATGAGGGCATGTCTGATATTTATCCGCATCATAAAAATGTCCGTTTTCACATTTCTGTAAGTTCATAATCCTGTCCTCCAAATTCTATATAAATAATATCGCTCCGCTGTTTCAAAGCAGACTAAATTCATTATTTCCCTGTCCAAGTATGATCCTGCTGCCTCTTGAGCACTTTGTCGGAATTTCTTTCTCAAGTCGCACAGTACCGTTGATTCGCGTTCCAAAAGAGGAGTAGTCTGTTACATAATAGCAATCCTCACTGGCATTAAACTGAACTGTGCAGTGCCGCCTGCTGATGTCTCTGTCCGGAAGAATCAGATTGCATGAACCACCGTCCCTGCCAATCGTTACCATTTCTCCGTTCAGAACAGTAATCTCCGCTCCCTGCATACTGCCTCTGGAACACCGGATAATACCCTTTTTCACTCCAACAGTCAGACCTGCTCTCTGTGTATTTTCTTCGGATTCTTTCCCTGTGCCACCCTGCAGATTATCAATCTGAGGCACCTTTTCGGGCAGGATGTCATCATATGGAGTTCTGCCATCCACATTTACCTGCCTGTCAATAAACTCTTCATTATATCTGCGGCAAATGGTATTCATGTTCTTGAACATTAAATGATAAGCTACAAATGCCCCAAGTCCGCACACCCAGGATCCCAGTAACACCCACAGAAGAAGAGTGGTTCCGTTCTCATCGATCCGTTCCCCGTAATTCTCACCCGTTCTCTGAATGGTATTTCCCATTTTGTAGATCCAGTACAGACTGTAGAACCCACAGGTAACCAGTATAAGCAATATCAGAACGATCAGATTCGGGGATTTCCATCCATCCGGTTCTTTTGCAGAACTTACATCATTCAGATCTTTAATAAGATTCCACATAAAAATAATTCCGTAAATCCCACAGGTAACTGTCGTTAATAAAAGATACATCAGCAGCGACCTGTCTTCTTTTTTTCGTTCCATCTGTTTCATCCTCCTCGATTTTCTTTATCTGCTGTCCTTCGCTACATTACGCAGCATCAGAACACTGATAACAGTAAAAATTACCATCATGCCAAGCAAAATCCCCCATGACTGCAGCAAATGTCCCTTCGTACATTCAAAGAAATCCTCTGCCTCATGTTCCAGCGTTGGAAACTGCTCCTGCATGCGAAGCTGCATCCCATTCAGATCCACGATACTTCCAAGTGACTCTACCGACCATCTGCTCACAGTAAGATAGGAAATCCATTCTCCCACTCCCTCCAGCTTGAACAGGATTCCGGAGAATAATAACTGTACGATCAGGATAAACGGTGCCACTGCCATCGCCTTATCTCCTGTTTTCACCAGAGACGATACAATAAATCCCATCGCCATGGAAGCCAGAACAGTCAGCCAGACTGTAACAAATGCTTCAAGGTAAAAAGAATCAAAAAAGACCCCGGAATGAGATTTCCCTACAGCTATAAGGAAAACTGCCGTCAGCAGGATACTTTGAACCAGTCCCAGCAATGCCTGAATGATAAATTTTGATAAAATATAAACCGGAAGCTTCAGATTTGCCATGTACTCCCTCTTTATGATAACCCTCTCTTTGCAGATTTCCTGGATTGAATTAAACAGTCCCATCCAGATTCCCGAGCAGCTTAACGCAAACAGCATGGACTTCGTAGATTCATAAACATCAAAGATATCATCCTCCGAGACAATATAAAGCAACAGACCGATCAGTACCGGCTGCAAAAAGGTCAGAAGCAGTTTCGGCAGGTCGTTCTTTATCAGTTCCGCATATCTGAGGCTCAGATATAAAAGCTGTCTCATTCTGGACGTTTTTCTTTCTTTCAGTTCAGATTTTCCTTCTCTTTCCGGTTCCGGAAGATCACCCGAGTCAACACAGTGTTCATACTGCTCTTCCCAGAACTGCGGATCCTTCGCTATAATATTATAAACATTGACCAGACTGTCTGTCTGGAAAAACATCAGTGCCTGCTGTGCTGTTCCCACAAAACACAGACGTCCGCCCGGTCCCATAAATATGATCTTGTCACACATATCCAGACTCTGCGTTGTATGAGTAACCATGATGATCGTCTTATCCTTTGTCTTGGACAATTTACTCAGAATGGTCATCAGATTCTTCTCTGTTCCGGGATCAAGTCCTGAAGTCGGTTCATCCAGGAAAAACAGCTTCGGATCTGCCAGGAGCTCCACAGCAATACTTGCACGCTTCTTCTGGCCTCCTGACATTTTTCTTATATAAGTATTCTCATGTTCCTTCAGTTCCACCATCTCCAGAACTTCCTCAATCTTTGCATTGATCTCTTCTCTGGTGGTATCTGCGGACATCTTTAATTTTGCCGTGTAATAAAGCATTTTCCGCAGTGTCAGGTTCTCATAAATAATATCCTGCTGCGGCACATATCCAATGATGCTCTTAAGATGCTGAAAATTCTCCCTCAGATTAATCCCGTTGAGGAACACAGCACCCTGAACATCTCTGTCAAATCCGCTCATCGCATTCATCAGTGTTGTTTTTCCGGCACCGGATCCCCCGATAATAGCTACAAATTCGTTGCTTTCTATCTGACAGTTTACATGATTCAGAATGATTTTCTTCTGTTTTCCGACTCTCTTGTGCAGATTTCGTGTCTCCAGTGCAACTCCCCTGGCCACCGTCTTAAACAGCAGGAATTTCTCTGCAAATATCATACGGTAATCCAGTATCTGTATCTCATCCTGATTCTTCAGGACAGCCGACTCCTGTACACCGCGCCCATTTACCAGAAGACCATTGGTACTCTTCAGGTTATGGATCACACACTGCCCGTTTTCTTCCCGTATGATGGCATGCTGTCTGGAGACGTTGCTGCTTTTCAATACCACATCATTCCTGCTGCTTCGTCCGATAGTCAGCGGTGCTTTTCCTATCGGAATCCTTTTCCATGTCTCCTCGCCCTGCTCTGTATCAAACAATATCGTAATAGAGTCCGCCTCTGATCCTCCCGAGATCCTCAGCAATGCACCGTCCTGGATTTCAAACTTTCTCGATGTCCCGTGAAGGAATCCTCTTAGTCCGCCGGATTCCACGACAGTTCCATTTCTGCTGTTGAGGTCACTGTAATAAATCCCGTTTCTCTCAAACGTGATCTCTCCATGTCTGCCTGATACAAATCGAAAAGGCAGCTGAACTGTATTCGAGTCCTTTTCTCTTCCAAGGCTGATCGTCCGGATGCCATGAATCAGAATTTCCATTTTGTTCATTCTGCCTTCCGGATCAATAACAGAAATAAAAACACTTTCTCTCATACCTTTTCCCCTCATTTATCATCTGTGCAAAAAGCTCAGAAATCCTTTTTCTGTTTTCTCATACTCTTCCAGATCTTTCATAATCTGCTTTTCCGTCTGCTTCGGAATCATGATGCCATATTCCGATACAGCCGGTAATTTCAGTTTTTTATTTTCATTCAGAATACCATAGGGTTCTTCCCCTGTCAGCATCCTGTAAAAAACAGCTGCCATACTGTATTTATCTGTCTCTGCGCTCTTCCGTAAAGGCGCTTTCCTGTAGGAAGCCGGTACATATCTGCTCCAGAACACCATATTCCTGATCTCATCCATCACATCTCCTGACCAGGACGGATCCAGCAGCTTCAGTTCTCCGCTCTGGCAGAGCATGATATTATCCGGTGTGATATTCCCATGGATCATTCCGTTCTGATGAAGTACGGCCACCGCATTCCTCAGTTTTTCCATAATGTTTTCTGCCACCGGCAGGCTGAGCGGATTCTTCCTACGTAAAAGAGTACGCAATGTCATCCCTTTTACATATTCCATTACACAGTATACGGTGTTGTTTTCCCGGAAAAATGTGTATACCGGAAGCAGCTGTGATATCTCCTGCCGCTTATGCAGATTCTCCATATGTACAAGAAAAGCATCCTCCAGTTCTTCCCACAGCCCCGGATCCGTCTCACACTCCACCCGGATCTGTCCTTCAGTTCTCCCTGCCAGTCCGACAGGAAACCACTCTCTGATATAGACTTTCTGCTCCAGAAGTGCATCCCAGGCAATATACAGAAATCCTGCTCTGTCCTTTCGCAGTGCCTCTCCTATAATAAACCTTCGGTTCAGAATAGTTTCTTCCGGAATCTGATCTGCATAGACGGAGGCTGCATCTCTCTTTCTTCCACAATACGGGCAGAAATCCATCTGCTCATATTCCTCCATACATTTCATGCATTTCGGCATATCTTCAACCTCCTGTTATCTGTCGTCAGTGCCGGCCTTCAGCAGTATCACTGTAGTGTTATCCTGACCTTTCCTGCCCCATCTGCCTGCAGTCCTGATCAGCCGTTCTCCTGCAATTGAAATATTTCCGCCGCTCTCACTGACTACTGCCTCTATCTGTTCTTCTGTCAGCGTTTTATACAGTCCGTCACTGCACAGCAGAATAATATCCTCCGGTTTCAGCTGAAATGGTATTTCATTTTTATCTATCAGCCTGATATTTCCCATTCCCAGATAGCTGGTCAGGGCTTCTCCCCTGCTGATTTCCGTATTATAAAAATCCATATCAACCTTTCCTTCTTTCAGCTTTTCCTGCAGAAGATTCTTGTAATTATGATCCTTCGTAAGGCATGTCAGATGTTTATCCCTCAGGATATACAGTCTGCTGTCACCCACAGACATCCAGTGCAGTTCTCCCTCACGGACAACCGCTGATACGATCGTTGTTCCCGCATTCAGCTTATGATGTTCCCTGTCTGTAAGTGTACTCACCAGACGATCCATTCTCCGGGCTTCTTCATCAAAAAATCCGGGAATATCCTGAACAGGCCATGCTTCCTCCAGATCTCTCAGAAAATGCTGCACCGCCTGACTGCTCGCCATTTCTCCATTCTTCAGACCGCCCATTCCATCACAGAGCACTGCCATGGCCGACCTGCCATCTGTGACTGCCCTTGCCGCATCCTGCTGGTATTCCCGGGTTCCCTGATCTGTTACTGTATATGTTTCAATTTTCCATAGATTATCCAGTTCCATATTTTTCCCTTCCTGATCTGCCTACCAGACAACTTTGGCCTGAATATTTCCTGCCGCTATCTCATCATTCGGCAGAAGCTTCCTTCTTCTGTTCAGACGCACACCGTTGACAAATGTTCCGTTGCTGCTCTCCAGATCAGTAATATAGACATCTTTTCCATCCGTTTCCAGAGCAAAATGCTGTCTGGACATCTTCAGATCGTCAAAATAAAGATCGCACTCCTCGCTTCGTCCGGCCATGACACTTCCATTTATCGTAACCTGCAGTTCACATTTTCCTCTGATCTGATCTTTCATCAGAAAAGTGATCGTTTTCTGCGGAAGATTTATTACGGAAACATGCTGCTTCACATCTACATTCGCGGCCAGAACCGGTTTGTCATCCACGTAGATCACACCTTTATTCTTTTTGACCTTTTTATAGATCACAAAGACGGCGACACCTCCGCCGATAACCGCCACTGCTGCGATTCCTGCCGTCAGACCGAACCAGAAAGCTGCCGATTTTCCTTTTTTCGCTCCGTCCAGTTCAAATCCATCCATCCCGGAAATCGTATTTCTCTCCATGGAACAGTCTGTGATCCCTGAAAATTTTATCTGATATTCACCCTTATACAGCTTATCTTTGAATGTAAGAACTGCATATGGAGTCTTTTTTTCCGAGTAAAAAACAGAATCCACGGCAACCGCTTCGCCATCTCTCTCTACTTTATAAGCAGCAGTCTTATCCGCATCAAGAACCTTTTCTGAAAATGTAATCTTCAGTTCTTTGTCGCTCTCCTTCTTCCATTTTGTCACTGCGGGAGCCTCTATATCAGGAATCCATCTTGTCGGTATCACTTCCTTTGTATCAGTTACCTGCTGATCCAGAAATTTCACAGTCAGATCTTCCCGGGTATTACTCGCCACATTCGTATTGCTGTGAAAGAATGCCACATAGCTCTCCTGAACCGTGTTGCGGATCTGATTCAGGATATCCAGACAGGTACCGGAATTAAAGATACTCAGGGTTCCGCCCGTATTCCGCGCAAGTTCCCCGAAGCTGTTGATATATTCCTCTTTCCCGACATCTACTGCAACGGCATACACAGGTATCCCCTTATGATTCAGCTCACTTACTGCTTCATCGGAGGTAGCCTGACCGGTTACACAATCCTCTCCGTCTGTGACCGTAACGATCACCCGCCGCTTCTCTTCGGTCTGTGCCGCCTGATCGATCATATCTGCAGTCTGGACGAGTGTCTGGAATAAAACGGTCTCCATATCGTCATTCTTAAGCTCCTGAACAACCGCTGCCGCATCCTGCGGGTTCTCCGAACCATTCAGCACCACGTTGGATTCATCACCAAAGGTAAGGAGAATACATTTATCCTTTTCACCTTTAGATGAGATAAAATTAATGATACCATCTTTGATATTTGCAAACTGACTGTCCGGAATAGATGCCGATATATCCAGCAGAATATAATAATCCACCCCTTCATTCAGTTCACCAAACTGTAAGGATTTGTCATAATTCAGGGCTTCTCCGCCCAGATATGCTTCATAATTCTGCTCCTGCGCATCACTGCGGTAATAGACTCTTACCTCCGGCATATGTAAAGAAATCTGCTCTATCTCACAGGACTGTGCCGATACACTGACCGGAGATATCAGGCACATTCCCACCAGCAGAAATCCTGCCATTCTCCTTACCTGTTTTCCTGTTCTTTTTCTTCTCTTTTCCATGTTTCCCCTTCCACACAAAACGGGATAAAAGTAAACTCACTGTCCCCAAGTGTGATCTTATCCCTGCTTCTGATCTCCTTTGCCCTTACAAGCACTTCATGGTTAATCATTGTGACAGTTCCGTTTCCGGGAGAGAGAAAAAATTTATTGGATTTGTGGTCATAGATCAGTACCGCATGTCTGTCTCTGGATATGGCAGGATCATCCGCAATACAAATATCCATCCGATATCCTCTTCCGATCCAGTTATTTCCATTATAAATACGGTAATCTCTTCCCCTCTCTCTTCCTTTCGTACATACCAGCCATCCTGTCACGAAATTCCTGCCTGACTGCTTTCCGAAAACACCAACCGTTTTCTGGTCATCCTGCATAACCGGTTCATACAGACCTACAGTCACAGATTTCGATGTCTCCATGTCCGGGGAGCTTTCAGGCAGCATCATCGTCATCTGTTCTTCATACCGGTTTCTCTCATTTTCAAGCTTTACACAATATGGACAGGAAGCATATTTGTTATTATCAAAAAAATGTCCGTTCTTACATTTTACAATCGACATATTCTATTCTCCATTCAGATTTTTCAGCAGCTGTCCGATATCCGTACAGTACTGAATGGTTACTCCAGATCAATATAAACACAGATTGCAGAATAATTATCCATATCTCTGTCTTCACCGCGCTTTTGCACGATTTTTTCCATTTTTTCCATCCACTGTGCCACACTGGCAGACTGTTTCAGGGTTTTCTCCATCTCTTTCTCTGTGATCAGTTCCCAGAATCCATCCGAACAGAGGAGAAAAGCCTGATCTCCCGTTAATCCGACAGGCTCTGCCAGTGAGTAGGCTTCTCTTTCCCACGGTGTTCCCAGAACACGCAGGATTTTATTCCTGTCCCCGTGGTATCTGATTTCTTTCTCTTTAATCTGACCACTCAGCGCAAGCATCTGCGGTACACTGTGATCCAGCGTCCGGCTCACCATACGGTCCCGGTGAAAATAATAAAGTCTGGAATCTCCGATATGTGCCCATCTGATCTGGTTTTCTGTAATGTGGAGCACCACCATGGTACTCTTCATCTCCTCTTTTTTCCCCTTCTGTGCCTTGTTCTGCAACAGCCACTGCTGTGCATTCTCAAACGCATGAGCCAGGTATCCACTGCTGTCTCTCTCTCTCCGGAATACATCAATTGCTTCTTCTGTCACACAGGCAGACGCTTCCCCGCCGCCCCCATGACCTCCAAGCCCGTCAGCAAGCACAAATACATAATTTCCCTCCACAGAGCACATCTCAGCGGAATCCTCATTACACTTTCTGCTGCCCGGGCGGCTTATTATTGAATAACTTATCATACCGTTGTTCCTTCTTTCTTATAAGTGGGCGGAAGTCATTATCCAGCAGAATGCTGTTCCATAATCAGTGCCTGTAAAATCTGTTTCTATTTTCATAAACTGCTCCTTACACTGAACTGATTCCATTATAATCGCAAAATGTATGTAATACAACTGCTATTGTTTATATGTTGAAGGTTTTGCGAGGATACCAGGAGCTTAAAATGATCTTCTGTATGGTAGAAAAATCCGGGAATATGTATTATAATAGGTAAAAATGCCAATAGCGAGAAACAAAGGACTTTTATTTATGGTATAGAATGAAAACTTTAAAAACATCAGATATAAAAGAAATTGGGAAAAATGCAGGACAGATATTGATAATATTTATCATCTGTCTGTTTTACAGATGTCCGTTTAAGTGGTTTCTGCATATTGAATGTCCGGGATGTGGTATGACGCGGGCAATGCTTTGTGTACTGAGACTGGATTTTCGACAGGCATTCGCCTGTCATCCGTTGTTTCCAATCGTGCTTCTGGGTGGAGTATATTATGTATTTCAGACGCAGTTTCGGAAATGGTTCCATATCGGCAGCAGACAGGAGAACTTCCTGTTGCTGATTTGCGGACTTGTGTTTCTGGGGAGATGGATATGGATGAAAATCTGATCAGATGTTGTCAAAACAGGCAACCCAGCGGATATCTATGCCCGGAGAGGGATAATACCGAAACACTTTTGAGAAGGAAGAGGGAGAAAAAATGTTAAAAAAAAGGAAAAGACATGTGAAGATTGTCATCCTTACAGTGCTCTGCATTGTACTGGCAGGAACTTCGGCAGCCGCGGGAATGCTGTCTCTGCGGATCATGAAGAATTATAAATCTCTGGAATCGCAGAATGACGAACTTCAACAAAATTATGTAGAGGCCGAAAGCCAGCTTAAAGAGAAAGAGGAGCAGATTACTCAGCTTCAGCAGGATGTGGAGGAACTCAAACTGCAGTCACAGACAACAACCGCTCAGCAGCAGAACACACAATCACAGACAAATACCATACAGCAGGAAGGGACAATCTCCCCATCATCGGGAAATTCAACATTTTCGAATGTACAGCTGAGAGTTGGAGAAGCTATCAGTGATGATGAGATCATAAACATTGACAACTATTTTACTTCCGCAGTAATTGAACGGAACAGCGATGTTTTTAACCGGATCAACGGAAAATCCTATCGTGATAATGATGATATTGCCCTGGAGGATCTCAGATATCTGACCATCCCCTATTACAATTTTGAGAATCGGATAATGCTGGGAGAAATGATTGTCAATGCAGATATTCAGGACGATGTGCTGAATATTTTCAGAGAGTTATTTGCTAATCAGTATCAGATAAAATCCATGCGCCTGATCGATGATTACTGGCAGGATGGATATAGCGGAAACGTAGCGGATAATTATTCCATAGAGGATAATAATACTTCCGCTTTCTGCTACAGAGCGGTCACAGGTGGTACCAGCATTTCCAATCATGGATATGGAAGAGCCATAGACATTAACCCTCAGCAGAACCCCTACGTAGAGAACGGAGAGAACAGCCACAGGAATGCGGATCAGTATGTGAATGACAGATACCTGGGAGAGCCACATGTGATCGTGGCAAGTGATGAGGATATCTGCTATTTGGTATTTACGAAATATGGCTTTTCCTGGGGCGGCAACTGGGAAAATCCGATCGACTATCAGCACTTTGAAAAACCAGTGTCATAAGTGATGCAAACAGGTATCTGGAATAATAGAAGGGGAAAAATGTATGAATAAACTTTTTACAACTATCATCCTTATCACCGGCATTCTGGCCGCCGTGTTTCTCGGTATTTCAGCTTTTCACAGCAATACTGCCGGAGATATCATAAAAAATAATATAACCGGCCTTCTCGGAGACTCTGACTCAACAGATTCTGATTCCGAGGCTGACGATAATGATCTTTTTAAAAATCTGGTACACAGTCTGGCAAATGAAGCTGTAAAAGCTGTCGGAAATCAGCTCGATAAAGTAAAAGAGATTTCCCGGCTGCTGCTTATCTATAAACTCAGCTTCATAATTCCCGGTATTCTGTCCGTACTGGCAGCTGCAGTTTCCGTTCTGCCACTGCAGTGCTGGAAATATCTGATCAGTTATGGACTTTCCCTGTTTGGCTGTCTGTTTCTGCTTATAACGGATCTGCTCTACATCCCGTGGCGTATCAGATCTGCCATCCCGGATATTATCTCGGAATATATCTCAGATGTCTCCATCACCTTCGGAGATTTAGTCAGGATCATAATCCATTCCAGTGGTATCACTGTATTTCCGGGAATTATCTTTCTGCTCATTACAGCAGCGCTCAGTCTGACTGTATTCTTTATATCCGGTGACCGCACTTCTTCCCGACAGACCAGATGAAACAGACTCAGGTCTGACTGCAAAAGAAAGCCTGCTGTTCTTTGTCCCAACGACAAAACAGCAGGCTTTCTTTTATAAAGTTATCTCTGTTCTGCAGGCTTCTGCTGCCAGAACAATTCCCTCTTCTGTATCCTTCATCACGCTTCCGCCTGTGACAGCAGAAACTTCATGAATATTTCTGAGAAGATATGTCATTCCCGGATTCTCTTTAGTTGTTTCCAGAACCAGTTTATTTCCTTCTTTTGCTGCGTTTACAGTAAATGCTGTTTCACCTTTATTTGTCACTACTTCACAGAATCCCGTTCCGTTCAGCTCATAAACCTGGATCTGTACATCTTTTTCCAGTTCATAGTCAACAGCCGTGTCCTCTGCACCGATCGGAAGCAGTGTATTCTCTCTTACAAATACAGGCAGTGAGAAGAAATCATAATCTTCTTCATACCATCTTCCGCCTTCTTTTACCTCTCCACTTAAGAGATGTGTCCATTTTCCGGCCGGCAGATAGTATTCAGCATGTCCTTCCTTGTTGAAGATCGGTGCAACCAGAATACTGTCACCTAACATATACTGCATATCCAGATACTTCACCGCAGGATCATTTGTAAATTCCATGATCATTGCTCTCATGGATGGGATACCTGTCCTATGTGATTTTACAGCCATAGCATAAAGATATGGAAGTAATCTTAATTTCAGTTTTGTAAACTTACGGCATACATCAACAGCTTCCTCGTCAAACAGCCACGGTACACGGTAGCTCTTAGATCCGTGGAGACGGCTGTGTGTGGAAAGGAGTCCAAACTGCAGCCAGCGTTTGTATACATCCGGTGCTGCTGTCAGTTCAAATCCACCCATATCATGACTCCAGAATGAGAACCCTGATAAAGTAAAGGACAGACCGCCTCTTAAGCTCTCAGCCATAGAAGCATAGGTGGCAGAGCAGTCACCACCCCAGTGAACCGGAAACTGCTGTCCGCCTGCTGTAGCACTTCTTGCAAAAAGAATCGCTTCTCCTTCTCCTTTTACCTCTTTGAGCAGACTGAATACTGCCTGGTTGTAAAGGTATGTATAATAGTTGTGCATGGAAACAGGATCAGAACCGTCATGATATTTCACATCAATCGGGATTCTCTCACCGAAGTCTGTCTTGAAACAGTCAACACCCATGTCCAGCAGGGTTTTCAATTTGTTCTGATACCATTTCACTGCATCCGGGTTTGTAAAGTCAACCAGTCCCATTCCCGGCTGCCAGTTATCGATCTGCTTGATTCCTCTTCCGTCTGCACGCTGTACCAGATATCCATTCTCCAGACCTTCTTTAAAGAAGTTGGTTCCCTGTGCAATATACGGATTGATCCATACACAGATCTTCAGACCTTTATCTTTATATCTCTTCAGCATTCCAGATACATCCGGGAAGATTCTGGAATCCCATTCAAAATCACACCAGTGGAATTCTTTCATCCAGAAGCAGTCAAAATGAAATACGCTCAGCGGAATATCTCTGTCTGCCATTCCCTGGATAAAGGAATTGGTAGTCTCTTCATCATAATTGGTTGTAAAGGATGTGGACAGCCATAATCCGAAGGACCATGCCGGCGGCAATGCCGGTTTTCCTGTCAGGTCTGTATAAGTTTCAATTACACCTTTGATGTCATCACCGTAGATCACATGATAGCGGATCTCTTCACCTTTTACAGAAAATCCTACATTTTCAACCTTTTCGCTTGCAATTTCAAAAGAAACATTGTCGCTGTGGTCTACAAATACACCATAATGTTTGCTTGTTACATAGAATGGAATATTTTTATAGGAAATCTGGGAAGCTGTACCACCGTCTTCATTCCAGATGTCAACTACCTGACCATTCTTTACAAATGCTGTAAATCTTTCGCCAAGTCCGTATACACATTCGCCCGGATCAAGGGAAAGCTCTGTTACCATATATGGCTGATACTGTGCTGCCATATAATTGGGTTCCGGGAATTTCGTCAGTGTTGCTCTGTCATACTGCATGTATCCAAGGTTACGGAATCCAATGTTTGTAAGAACTTTTCCGTCTGCTTCATAAGTGATCTTGAAATCTTTCAAATCTACTCTTACAGTCATTCTTCCGGCTTTCATCACAGCTTCATTCTCTGTGATCTCAACCTCCGTCTCCTGTGGATCTTCATTCAGCTCATATCTTGGTTCCCCTTTTACATAGCCTTCATAATGATAGCTTCTGACGCTGATGATATCTTTACGTACAGAAGTAAATTCTGTGGTGATGGTTCCAACATCCAGAGCACCTCCTCTGTCTGTGATTTCTCTGAATGGAGAAACAATCCTCATTCCTCCCGGAATTGCTTCAGCAGTAAAAGCCTGCGCAGCATAAGATGCATTTGCACGTTCATTTTTCTCCCAGTAACCTTCTGTGAACTTCATTCTTAATCCTCCTGTTCCTGATTTCACGGGTTTCTTTTTTGATTAATAGTTATTCTTTTCCGTCACTTCGCACTGTATGAAAAGTAACTTATTTTGTTATTTTCAATATAGTCTATTTTATGTGCATTGTCAACATTTTATTTGCATTTTTCTTTGTTTTTATTGTAGGTTTTCTTCATAACCTAGCAAAATCTGAAAATAACCGTCTTTCCCCTTCAAAAAGTTCTGAAAGACGGTTATTCTCATATAAGCAATCGTTTTTCAACCCTGTATGCTCTTTACGCTTTCTCTCTCTATAAGCTGTACTTTTGTCTTATAAATATAAGGGGTACATTTCTCTCCCTGTATCAGTTTCATCAACAATTCTACTGCAACACCTGCCTTCTCTTCCACATCTATCTTCATAGTTGTAAGCATCGGATATACAATCGTAGCAAACATATCATCATCAATCCCTGCCACTGAAATATCTTCCGGTACATTTATATGATTTCTGTGGAAGAAGGAAATCACTTCTGCTGCATTCCGATCTGTGGAAAAGAACAGAGCTGTATCTGTCCCGACATACTTCAGCAATCCTTTATATACTTCCTGTCTTCCTTCTGCTTCTACCGGGAGCAGTCTTGTTTCCAGTTCACATCCATGAGCATCTGTGGCATCCTTTACTCCAAGATATCTGCGGTAATCCGCACCATGGTCATCATTGGCCAGATATACGATCCTCTTTGCTCCATGCGCAATAAGATACTCACTCATTTCTGTTCCTGCTTTCTTATCTTCAGATGTCACAAGATAAAGCTTATCTTCTTCCAATGGCATATATCCCATGTCTACGGCAACCATAGGCTTATCAGAAAGTTCCGATATCTTCCTGCAACATGTTAACGGCATGGAAATAGAAATGATTCCGTCTACGTTCCAACCCAGAGTCATCTTCTCGATTTCCTCTACATTCTTGTCGGAAAAAATCATAATATAATATCCCTTTTTACGCAAAAGCTCCTCCAGCTTACCAATGATTCTTCCATAAAAAGGATTTTCATATACAGAACCTCTGGCAAAGGAAGGTGTATTGATCAAAACACTGATAATCTTTGAACTCTTATTTGTCAGCGCATTCAGCCCAAGCCTTGGAATATAATTATTTTCCGCAAGCAGTTTCTCTATTTTCTCTATGGTTTCTGCTGAAACTCTGGCGGTCTTTTTATGCAGTACATTAGATACCGTTGTTGTACTTACTCCTGCCATCTCTGCGATCTGTTTAATCGTAACCATACTTATCTGTTTCCTTCCTGTTTTATATTCCGGTCACCTTTTTCGTTACTGCTTATTTTATTCTCAGTAATACATTTTGCGGAATTGCAGCGCATAAACAGTAACCCTTTTTTCTGTTAATACGCTTATCGAATATATTTCAATACTCTAAGTATACTCCATGTATACCGGAAAATGCCACCTATATCTTTCATAAACCTGAACCTTTATGAATTCTCCCAAACAAAAGATCTAAGTATCCAGAAACTGCCCTTTGTCAAGCGGATATTTGCAATCCTCTCCGCTACGTAGCTCTACACCGAATAACTGCTCCGCAGTTTATCAGGTGTCAGTATGATTTTTCTGATTTCAAGATTATCTGCCCCATAATAAAGTTTAATATAATGGTTATGTCCAAATCCCATATTTAATTTCCGGCATTCCTCCACCCATTTTCCATTTGTCCCCTGTACAGAAACTGTCATCTTATGAATATTGTCTAAGAATACAGAAACAGGAAGCTGTGCCAGTTCACCAAGTTCAGATTTCAGGATCATTTTCATAGTAAACTCTCCTTCATAGCATCTGGAAACCGCCAGCACATCTGCCTTTCCTTTTGCAGGATGTAATAAAGAACCATCAATCACTATTTCCTGCGTTTCCGGATCACTGATAATACTTACCAGACTTCCGGCATCTACATCATCATCCTCCCTTGTATTCATAGCCGCCAGTTCTTCCTCACATACTCTGTCAGTCAGAAGAAGAAGTGACGGGCTCTTCAAAAGAAATCCCAGGATATTCTCCGCATTTCTCTGCAGTTCTCCAGGAGTAAGCTTTCCTGCATGAAGCATTTCCTCTACATCATCATTCTCCGGATTTGCTTTTGCATCATTTACCACCATATAAATATCATTTTGTGCTGCCACCATTGGTGCTTTCACAGTAACCTCTGCCTGATGTCCCTCATAATTGGCTTTCGCCCACCAGTCAGTCATAACAATACCTTCAAATCCCCATTCATCTCGCAGAATCGTAGTACAAAGATCATAACTTCCTGCAGTCCAGAATCCGTTTACACTTCCATAAGTAGTCATTACTGAACGGGCACCACCCTCTTTTACCGCAATTTCAAATCCTTTCAGATAAATCTCACGCAGACATCTCTCAGACATTACAGAATCTGAAGTACTTCTTCCTACTTCCTGATTGTTTCCGCAGAAATGCTTGATCGTGCTTCCAATTCCGGATTTTGCCATCGCTTTTACCTGCGCCGCACAAATCTTTCCAGTAAGAATCGGATCTTCGGAAATATATTCAAAGTTACGCCCATTCAATGGATTTCTGTGAATATTCATGCCAGGTCCAAGAAGAGAATCAATCTTATTCAGACGTAGTTCTTTCCCTGTCATTTCATACAGATTACCTACAAGCACCGTGTTAAAAGTACATCCCAGCAAGGTTCCATTTGGCAGCGAAAAAGCTTTTGTACCACAGTCCATACGAATCCCGGATGGACCATCCGCACAGCATCCAACCGGAATTCCAAGTTCCTGCAGGGATTCTGTTATTCCACCAAATGCTGCAGCTGTTCCTGCTGTAACCTTCGGACTGCACATGCCCTCACCACGAAACATTGCGATCAGATCTTCTTCTCTGATCTGCGCTGCAAACTCATCCATAGAAACCTTTTTATCCAGTACATCCACCAACTTATAACCTTTATCTCCTGTATACTCCAGAGTCTGTGGCATCTGTTCTGCTCTCCGCTTCTGCGGATCTACAGTACGCACCGGTACATCCTCGGTCACTGCTTCATATGTTCCATCCGGCATCAGAACCGCTTTCATTCTCCTGAACTGCTCAACTGGTGCACATGCTTCCTGTAATTGCACAAGTACACGGAATTCTTCTTCATAAGTACCTGCCGCCTCTGCACTTCTCACATCACTGCCCACAAAAATCTCATAAGTTCCCACTTCGAGAACATAACAGGATTTATGACCGGTTACACCGCTGTCATCGTAAGAAGCCATATCATATTTCGGAATAACTATTACAAGTTCTTCTTTTTCACCAGGCTCCAGTTCCTGAGTTTTTGCAAAGCCTATCAGCTTTCTTGCCGGATTACCAAGTTTCCCCTGAGGTACTTTCACATAAACCTGAACAACTTCTTTTCCTTTTTCACTTCCTGTATTGGTAACTGCAGCAGATACTGTCAGTTCATTCTCTGTATTTTTCAAAATCTCTGACTCTGTCTCAAAGGTTGTATAAGATAAGCCATATCCAAATGGATAAAGCACTTTATCCTTCGCAAAAGTCTCGAAATAGCGATATCCTACATAAATGTCTTCCTTATAATAATTCTTAAACGGATCTCCAAAATTCTCTGTAGATGGATAATCACAGATGTTTTCGGCAATCGTATCTGTCAGTTTACCGCATGCAGCCACTTTGCCCGTCAGCACATCTGCCACACCATTACCGCCTTCCTGACCGCCCTGCCATACATACAGAACAGCCTGCGGATGATATTTTTTGATCCAGCTCATATCAATAATATTTCCTACATTCAGCACTACAACCGTACGTCTGCTGACCTCGCATACACGACGGAGCATATTTTCCTCCGTCTCTGTCAGACAATAACTTCCCGCTCCCGCATTATTATCCTGATCTTCTCCCGCAGTTCTTCCGATCACAACCAGAGAAACATCATTGTCACGGGCACAGTTCAGCATTTCCTCTGTTACTTCCATCTCCTTCTGACACCACGGCACACGACCCCAACCCTGACCTTCATCATATGGATTTTCTTTGATCCAATCCGCATAAATCCCAAGCAGTTTCTCATCCAGATGAATTTCCTTACACGCTTTCAGCGCATCCAGAATCCCTGTTACATATCTGGTATTTACCAGTCCCCCGGAACCAAGCCCGCTTTTATAATAATGAAACGCCATACGTCCAAAAACAGCAACACGCTCTCCACTCCTGAGAGGAAGGGTCTGGTTCTCATTTTCCAGCAACACACAACCTTCTGCAACAGCCTGCCTTGCCAGGGCAGCATACTTTTCCAAATCTAATTTATACTTGTTCATATTTTTTTGCCTTTCTGACAATCTATATTTTTGTCAAGCGGATATTCGCAATCCGCTTGGCTCAGCTTTATTCATCCCATAAAATCATCTGCATTATCTTTTTTACCGCATTTATTATTCTTGGAGCCAGATATGCCTTTGGCAATTTTTTCTTAGAATAAGCCCACACTGGATCATTTTGTGTTTTCTCTGTCAATACTGCGGTAAAAAATCTTTCCCAACTGACATATTCCCTGCTGTCTATATACTCTTCCGGATTCAAAAGTATTGCTCCCGTTTTTATGTTTGGAATTGCTTCAGAAGAAAGAAGCAGCCATTCAAACGATTCCGGTGCATAAAGTACAGTATTCCCAAAAACTTTCAGATATTCACTGACATCTCTCATCTCAGAACCAAAAGCAGCACCATCCACAATCACCAGTCTTGTCCCTTTTTTATCTTCATTATTCTGAAGTATTTTAATAACATTTGACTTTCCACTTGCAGAAACACATTCAATGTTATTCTGTCCCGCTAATTCTGCCAAAAAATCATAACCCGAATTAGAATCCTCCGTAACCACAAAATCAGGATGAATTTCACTATGTTCAGAAATTTCTCC
>CAVCYJ010000028.1:0-21606 GCA_963605995.1 Holdemanella biformis
ATTAACGATCTTGAAGCACATATCCATATATACCTGTTCTGCTGTCATACCCTCCTTTTACTGTATCCACGCCTTCTGTGGGAGTGCATCTGTATAACGCTCAAATTCCTTCCACTCTTTACTCCATTCCGCATATGTTTCCTGGTGTTCTGCTGCCCGTTCGTAAAGCTTTTCAATTTCCTTTATCACCTGCAAAAGCCCTGTGTTCTGATCTCTCAGGATATCAATTGCTGCTTTTAGAGAATCGTACCGATTCCGCAGTCCTATGTAACCCTGATACACTTTAAAACACTGGCGAGAAGCATCTATAAGTTCATCCTTGGTCATCTGTTTCAATCTCTTCCCGGCTTCATCTTCCGCAAAAGAATCCATGCTGTCGATTCCGAAATAATCTCCCTCAAAAGGATCCCAGCCTAACAAGCCCCCGAAATCATCCCCTGCACCAGCTACTACGAAAAAGATATCAAAACATTTTGGAACCCATTCTTCCTGCAAATCTTCCTGCATCCTCTCGCATTCTGCACAAAGGTCTGCAAACGCCATCTTAAATTCATACGTTTCATCTTCGTCTCCATCCAAAGCATTAACGAGAGAATCTTCTCCATCTTCGGAATCTGTGTACCATCTGATTTCTTCGCAGGCTTCCTGAATATTCCATAAATCCTCCTGTATCTTGTCTAAGTTCAGGTCTTTGACTATTGGCTTTTTGTAGCGGAGCTGCTTTGCCTTTCGTCGTTTTGTTTCTTCTGCATTCATAATTTTCCGCACCTCTCAAGAATTTTTCTACGAACCCTATCGTATTCCAGAAGTAATGTAATGTCTTTCACACGGCTCAGTAGACGATCTGTAATTTCTACATAATATTCTTTTTGAATCAAAAGCCCATAGCTTGTCGAAGAATAAATATCCTGCATATTGCATCCGATCCGCTTTGCTACGTCGGATGCAGTGATAGAATACTCCATCACCGTTCCGTCCTTTCTGCATAAATTATATAAATTTGCCATAATGCATTGCCTTTCAGCTGTGTGTGGCATAGAAATTTTCCATAGCCCATTTGTTTCCTGTTGCTCTCACCTGCGCTCCGGTTCTTTCGTACGGTCCAAGAATTTTTGGAGAAACTCGTTTCTCTCCTACTGCCGGAATAAAACCTTTCTGACGAAGTTCTTCCAGTTCTTCTGGTGTTGCGTCCTTTACATCTTTCATATCCAAGATCTCGATCATAGTTTTTATTCCTCTCTTATCATTACAGGAAGCACGATGGCTTTCATATCACTGTCTTCTGCTTCAACAACTGCCGGCATCTTAGGCCCTGAAAAATTCATAGCTATATTTTCACAAGTGAATGCTTTCAACGTCTCAAGGACCAGTTTTGAATCAAAGCCAATTTTCAATGGTTCCGGGAGTGGATCCTGAAGCTTCACCTCTTCCTGATAATCTGTAAGTCTGTCTGCAATGCGGATATTTAACTGATCTCCATTCATTTCGAAGACCGCAGGTTTCTTTTCTTCCGTACACATCTTTGCTCTGGTCATTGCCGCAACCAGTTCCGGTCTGGATACATATGTTTTCATCTTTCCGGCCATGAAAAATTTGTTGTATTCAAAATATTTGCCCTCAATCAATCTCGTATGAATGGTATATTCTTTTGATTTGAATACCGCTCTATTTTTCGTATATGTAACAGTGACATCATCAATAATTCCCATTGATACCAGCTTCTTTGCCACTGTTTTAGGTACTATCAGCTTCATATCTGTGGTACCGTCAGTTGGTATCGAGTCGACTGCTACAACATGTCCATCAAGTGCAACCAGCTTAATCCTGTTTTCTCCGCCTTCAAAGTACACTCCCATCATCTGTGTTGAAGAGCTACTGTCTGCAGCTGCATAAATAACATGACCGATTGCTTCCATCATGCTTTTGCCATTGATTACAACTCCCGGAGCATCCGGATCTTCTGTAATATCAAAACTGAATTCTTCTGGAGGATAACTCTGATATTTATTCTTTATGGCTTTTGTCTTGATCACGACAATGTTTTCGCCCTCTGTATCAATATCTACTTCTCCATCCGGAAGATTTTTAATTACATCAAAGGCTTTCATAGGAATGATGAAACAGCTGTCTTTAGAGGCCTCTAATTTGAGCTGCATGGTCATTTCTGTATTGGATGCGATTAAATACCCATCCTTTACCAGAATGCCTCCTAATGCCGGAAACTGGTCATTCTTCTGCACAATACTTTTCAGCTTATCAATAGTTTTGGAAATCTCATACTTCTGTACTTTCATCTTCGTTCCTTTCCCGGAGTGTTATCCCGTCCAGATATTTCACAACTCCGTTGTTATATTTAACTTTATAAGGTGCCAGCTCTTCACGGTTCATATACTTATGTCCGTATATCTTCTTCATGTCTCTGAACACAATCCACGGAACCCGGTAAAACTCCTCGAATTCGAGGGATATTACTAAAAAACACATGGCTCCCATTTTCATATATCTCTCAAAACATTTTTCCTGCTCTTCTGTAACCACATTTCTGCTGATTCGATCTTTATCTGTATGCTTTGCATCAAACAGGATCATCGTTGAATCCATAAGGGAACCTTTGAAATCCGGCTGCGCCTGTTTAGTAAAGCAGCAAATAAACTGACCTCTGTTCCTGTCATACGGCTTGATCACTTTAAAAGCTTCCGGAGTTTTATCTATAACAGCTATCCCCCGGTCCTCATAGAACCGGGAAGCCGCCATAATCATCCTTTCAAAATATTCGCCGTTTGATCTGCTCTTAAGCCCTCTGATCGAACAATTATAGGTATCCATGCTCATCTGCCACTTTCACCAGCTTATTGATCGTTACTACTCCGATTCCTGGAATCTTATTCTGCTGAAGCAACTCAATAAACTCCTTTGTCGTATTTTTAGCCAAAGCCTTGCCTTCGTTGAATCCTTCACTTCTGGCTTTTTCCACTCTGTCTTCCACATAATGAACAAGCTGTTCATCAGTCTTTTTTCTCATTTTTACTGCTTTCTCATGGATTTTGTTTTCATCCATCGTTCTTCTGCAACTCTTCTTAGCCATTCTATCTCCTTTCCTACACAGCTTCCGGTTCTACGAACCCAATCCGTCTGTCTTCTTTCCATTCTGTTTCTGAAAAATCAAGCGCCTGTCCGCACTTGTCACAAAAATCAGGCTGATAATTCGGTCCGGCATTCAATACGCTGCCGCAAACCGGACAATAATGATATTCGTGCTCCAGCTTCACGAAATTGTATCGAACAGTAACTCCTGTTTTTAATACAGGTTTCATGGCAGCCATCATTCCACCTTCTCTCCGTACTCGATCACATATTCATACTGTGTTGTCCTCCTGTTTTCTCCAGCCGGAATTTCCTTTCTGGCAATCTGCACTGCATATCCCGCTTTAGCCAGTATGGAAACCATCTGTAGACGATCTTCCTCATTCCACTGGACACTCCCTTTCCGAATACTTCTGATAATCTGCTTTGCCATTTATCCGCACTTCCTTTCCATTTTTTCTTCCCGCTCTTTCATCATCTTTTCAAAGGCTTTTACAAATGCTTTTACCGATGACGGCATCTCGCAGTTATGACTTCCTCTGCACTGGATCACTCGCCCGCGGTTATATTCCATCGTAAAATATGGTGTGTCAGGTTCTTCTATCCTTCTAACAAAGAAAATATGCGTCTGTCCCTTTGCTACACGGTCAACGTAGGTTCCGACACAGTGGTGCAGGGCGGCCCCTTCGTTTTTGATCTCCTGTGCATTTTCCGGTACTCTCAGGACCAAACCTTTTCCTTTTATCAGGAAAGCGTTGTCTGTGGTCGCATTCTCTTTAAGTATTTCCTCCAGAATCTTTTTCGTAGCTGCCGCTTCCCGTTTTATCCGTTCCTCTTCCTTACGTTTCTCTTCTGCGGCTTTTTTGTCCTGCAATGCCTGATATTCAGCGGCTGTCCGATCATGGACTTTCTTGAAATTTTTCGGGAAATAGAAGAACATATTGTTGAGGTCATACTTCAATTCTTTACACCAGTACAGGTAATCCAGCCAGTCCTTGGCGCAGTTCTGGAGCCTTTCTTCTCTGATATCCAGTCTTTCCTTATGCTGCATATAGGAATATCGCCAGCATTGGCCACGCTCTCCTACACGATAATCAGATCCTTCGCGTTCAATATACCTGCAGATCTTATGGATAGTTGACTTTCTGTTCTCCTTCCGAATCAGCGTCGTGTTGCATCCGAAAAGTTTATAGAACCGTTCCAGTTCCTCTGCTTTCAGGTTGTAACCGGAACTTTGTGCTTCCTGCAATAATCTCAGTTCGTCAATGTTTCCATCAATAGACTGCAGTATTCGTGTGTTTTCCTTCGTAAGGCCAAGAATTTCAAATATTGTTTTTCCACTTTTTCTAAGTCCCCTAATTCCATTCCGACTTCCATATCCAAAGGCATCATCGTGAAACTCATTGATCAGATGCGTGGCTAGTTTATACAGACCCATTTTTATAAACCATTCAAGCTGCGGAAACTCCCTGTATCTGTTGATCGCCTTTGCATAATGTATCTGTCCACTCGGTCTATTCTCCGACAAAATTTCCAGTGCTGAATATTTCATTGGAGTATCTTTCCATGCTTCCGGCAGGTTTCCGGGATATAAGGTACAGTATGGACTTACTCTGTACCCTTCATTTGTGCACCACCGTACAATACCAGTCTGCTTATACTCCCTGTATTCGTAGCTGCTTGTGCAGGGCGTTCCGTCTGGTGCAAATTTGTAAAACGTCCTTACGATCTCAAACAGAGTATCCTCTGCCTTTCCGTCTGGTTTCACCTCTCTATGAGCTGAAAAATACCGCCAAAGAAACCCCTCTTCTCTCGGTTCAATAAACGAGACTATTCTTTCATCCAGTATGTGTGCCGGCATTCTTCCCTTAGCTTTAACAGTGACAGGGCTTCCGCAAAGAGGGCACGTATTTTTCTCATTATTTCTCAATCGGATCTTCGTTCTGTCTACCAGTGTAACCCCATTGCAATTAGTGCAACGTACCAGTCCCTCGTTTTTCGATCTTGCTGAGTAGATCAGATATCTGCTGAATGACATTGCCTTTTCTGATACCCATTTTTTAAATCCTTCCGGAATTTCCCTGACTGTTGCCATAACTGCATCGATAGGGTTTGTTTCTTTAGCGTGCTTTTCATCCAATCGTTGCTGTTTGACCATATCCTGAAACCGTTCCACGGCCGCCCAGTCTTTATTGTCTTTTTCTGTACTCCATTCCTTAAAGAACTTCCTCATCCGGTCAATATCCACATCCGTCCAGAAGAACATATTGGGGGTATATCTGTTTCCTACATCTCTGTCCCAGTGATATTCATACAGGTGAATACGTTCCATCCGGTCGAAAGCCGCAGTTAACCACTTAACTTTTTCTGTAGTCAGGTCCTGCGTTATGTAATCATTCTTTGAGAAAAAAGTTCTTATCTGTGCTTCCTTTTTCCCTTTTTTCAGCTCTTCTATCGGGTAAAAACTCAGCATCAGGAGATCTTTCTCTATCTCTCTGGTTGTAATGATATGGGTACCTGTAGCCCTATTTGAAAATCCAACCATTTCGTCTGAAGCGTCCTCTTTTGGAATCTGTGATAACTTTCTTTTGTCCATGCTATCGCCTCCTACAGAAGATCAAACAGGGACATCTGACCATCCATAGATGGTTTGTCTGGTTTCTTAGCTGTTTCTTTTTTCTTTGGTTTTTCTTTCTTTTCCGGCTTAACCGCTTCTTTTCTTTCAGTTACCGGCTCTGGAACAGATGTCGTTACTTCTTTAACTTCTTCTGATTCGCCTTTCTGCTTCTTAGATGTAGCTTTGGCATTTTTCTTCTTAGTCGGTTTTGATGCACCTGCTTCCTTGTCTGGTTCAGGTTTTTCCTCTTTGTGGTAGTAATCCTCAGCCCATTCGTAAACTACACGGTCTTCAACTGCAACTCCACTACCGCTTCTTGGAACCTTTCTGGCCTGATCGACAATGTAGTCAAAACATTTGTTCCAGGTTTTGCCATCCTGCATTACATCCTCTGCAAGCCCCTGATCTTCTTCACAGCGTTTCAGCAAATACACAATGACCGGATCCGCAAAATTCTTCTGCGTAGCCTTTTGCTTTTCAGCTTCCAGTTTCTCTTTTGCTTTCTGCTTTATTGATTTTGTATTTTCAACTTCTGTTATCTCTGTTTCTGCTGACGATTCATTACCGCTCTCGTCCTCTAATTTGCCCTCTGGCAGTTCTTTTTCCTGTTTCCCTATTATTTTACCGTCTGCGACCGTTTCCGTCTCTAAACGGTCAATATCGGCTTCAAGTTCATGTTTTAACTGTTCTGACATTTTGTATTCTCCCTTCTCTATTGCGGCTTCAAAGCTCATTCCTCTTTTCATCCGATTAAGTATTGTGCTTCTTGGTATCCCAGTTTCTCTGGACCACTGCGAAATAGTTAAGCTTCTCCCGTCCACTGTGTAGTGTGGAGTGCTTCTCCGATTATTCATCTGAGTAACCGCATCTGCCCATCTACAGTTTGATGGTTCATAATTCCCATTCACGTCAATTCTGTCCAAAGTCAGATTATCTGAATACCCATTTTCAAGTGCCCAATCTCTAAATGCCTCAAACCTCTGCCACTTATCACAAACCTTTATTCCTCTGGCACCGTACATCTCGTAAGCTTGATTATTTTTGTTATCACACCGGTATCTCATATGACGCCAGCACTCATACAGACGAGTTCCTTTTCCTCCATGGATTTTGTTGTAGTCATTCTTATGGCAACCACACGATTTGCTTTTTCCGCTTTTCAAGGCAGAAGCCCGAATGATCTTCTTTGTTCCACATTCGCATTCGCAAAGCCACTGTGCACTTCTTGTGGCCGGATGATTTACTGCTCTTTCTACAACAGTCCAATATCCAAACTTTTGTCCTTTTAAATCTTCAAACTTTGCCATGTATCGCCCTCCCGCCTGAAATTGCTGAAAATTTTTCTTCCTTAAGCAGCTTGTCAATTTCCTCTTCGAAAATTTCATAGTCGCCATCACAGGCTTTCAGCATTCCTTCGAAAATCTGATCCTGATCCATGTATGCCAACCGTCTAAAATATCCGAAGCCTAGATGAAGCACATCCATTTTTTGCTCTTTGCTAAGACATCTAAATTTTCGACTAGGCTGACGTTCCTGATTCGCATTAATATTCATCTGTCTGTTTGTATTGAATGCTATGACTTTTGCCATATATTCTCCTTTCTAATAATCTATTTTTCGGATTTATTATCTGTTATTTAGATATTAGCTCTATATATCCAACTTGTCAATAATAAATCTAATTTTTAGATATTTTTTCTTGAATATAGATTATTAGAATGCTATACTATCGTCAGGAGGTGCTGGTAATGGCTATAAGTTATAACAACCTGTGGAAACTCTTGATTGATCGTGGTATGACCAAAACAGATTTACGAATCAAGGCAGGTCTTACAACATCTGCAATCGCTCAGCTCGGGAAAAATGAATATGTATCACTTAAAGTGATAGAAAAAATCTGCGATGCGTTGGATTGCGATATAACGGACGTTGTTACAAGGGAGAAGGATTAACCTTCTCTCTTGTTTTTTGTCTTTATCACACCTGCCAGGAACTCCGGCTGTAGCATAATTCCTGAAAGGTCTTTATAAACTCTTTTTCTGTTCCTTCCACTTTTTCTTCGCTCATTTGTTCAACAACTGCCTTTCATATTCCTCGAAGTCATAATCCCGCTGATGAAAATTATTAAAACGATTTTGCGAAACTGGCTTTGGTTTATCAGATACGCGAGGTGCTTTATCCTGTTCTCTGGATATCCATCCCGTAATAAATCTCTTGATTCCTCGTGGTGTCTTTCTGTTCCTTGGGTTTGCGTCCAGCCACCCACGCATATTGCGCAATGCCTGTTCAACATCAACTGCCGGATATAGGTCTTTAAGCTCTTTGACATAATCTTTCGTCACCAGGAAATCATCCCCGTTGATCAAAGGCAGTTTGATAAATACATCCGCCTGAGCCGGCTCTATCTCCACCTTCAACTCAGCCTTTGAACAGGATGGCTCTATCTCCACCTTCGTCCTGTTCTCCGCAACTGGCTCTATCTCCACCTTCGGTTGCGGCTGTCCGGAGTTCACCTCCGGGCAAATGTATTTATTATCTATCTCTTTATCTTTCTCTTTCTCTATCTCTTTCTCTACGTCACTGAGGTGTAACGGTTGTGTCACATCAACGTCACATTGTGACGTTTTTTTATCTCTGAGACGTCTCATCCGTTCAGCACTTGCGCTTTCAGATCCTACCATCCTAGAGCATTCTGTAAGCTCATATTCGCTTTCGTCTACCAATTGCAGAAGCCCTTGTGACATGAGGAACTGAACAGTGACTTTCACGTTTTCCTCTTCTTCATCAAGCTCAAGTGCAACTTCTTCTGCGAAGTTCTCTTCTACTCCATCAAAGAAAAGCTTCCCCTCATTTTTTAAAGATATCAGCAACATCTTGAGATAGATGATTGTGTATGTATCGCCTCCTGCAATCTTCCGAAGCTTTTTGATAGGCTTCTGCCGGAAGAAATCATCCGGCAGCTTAAGCCAATAGTATCTTTTACCCATAGGCACCTCCCTAAGCTTTTCTGGCAGGCCTACGGTTGTTTGCCTGTTCTTTTGCGGTTGCCCATCGGCAATTACCAGGTTCATAGTTTCCATTATTTTCAATTCGATCTATCGAAAGAGAATCACTATATCCATTGGCCAAAGCCCATGTTTCAAATGCTGTAAAATCCTCTTCCCATTCTTTACAAACTTTAATTCCGCGTCCTCCATAACGCTCATAATTGTATTTATTAGGATTATTGCAACGCTGCTTCATGCTTCGCCAGATCTCATATAAGCGAGTATATCTTTTACCATGGACCGTATTTGCTCCAGCTGCGATAATTTCACGCTTTACGCAACCGCAACTGGTAGTATGTCCTCTTTCTAAATTGCTGGCATACACTACAATTATCTTTCCACAATCGCATTTGCATACAAGTTTGTGTGCATACGATTTTGTCCTTCCTGCATCGCCAATCACTGTTAAACGCCCGTATCTCCTGCCTAACATATCCTGCCATTTCATTAATCATCACCATATTTTTCTTTCAAAGCATTCAGCATATGACCTGCATCAATTTCAGTAAGAGTTTTCCAAGTCTTTCCGTTAGAACTAATCCAATATTCCAAATTAATATTGTGTTTCTGCCCGATACTTTTAATCATTTTAATTTGTGCCGCTGTGGCAAGCGGCTCATCTCCCGGAATCTCATTACTAAATGGCTTATGCTCCTCTTTCAGCCAGAGATTAAACCCCAGTCCTGTATGTATAGCCACGCATTTTACAAAGGAACGGCACATGCTGTTCCAGACTCTTTGTTGGCTCATAGAATTATCCTTTACCGGATTCGTTCCATTCATTACTGGAGACTGCATGATATATTCCTTGTCGTCAATCACAACCTTGATTCTGGTCTCATAAGCCCGGTTTGTTACACCGTTTTTATCGGTGAATGCTACGTCTGAGTAGTAAAGGCTTCCTCCGGTGCGTTCATTTGGAATTGGAACGAAATACACATTCTCAGCTCCATTCTCGTGCAGGAGATCAATGCATTTTGCCCAGTTCAGGTACAGCATCCCTTCTCTCTTTTCACAATACGGAAGGACATCAACCTTTCTCATCTCATTGAAGTTCTTCAACATCTCATTACCTCCTCAAATGTTCTCAAAAAAACAGTACAAGTTATCTGATCCATCTCCTATAGGCGGTGTAGTTTCTCCTTTTGGAAGCCATCCTTCCGCTGCATGATACTCAATATGATCAAGAGAACAGTCGGGATTCTCAAAGTCAAGCACGTAACATTTTCTTGATTGAAGCTCCTTAAGTAACTCATTGATGTATTTCATAATTTCCAAAGTGGGCAAAAGCTTCACAGTATCTATCTGTTTATTCAATTGTAATTACCTCCTCTCGATTAAAATTTTTCATGTACTTGATTACCTCCTAAATCTGTGATAAAATGACGGTGTTCTTTAAAAGTAAGGGCTTCAAAACCAAGTTTTAAAGTTCTGACCCAAAAGCCTCGGATGCGGATTTACAAGTGCCGTCTACACTCAGTATTTCCATTAAAGCATCTGAGGTTTTTAATATTGATCTCTTATCAACCTGATCAGGCTGAATATCCATACCCACATAAGAGGGGCTGCAATCCATTCGGATCCCAGTTCTGCGCTTCCTCTTATGGTATAAAGCATATGGCTTAGATACCTGAGAAAGATAAGACTAATTACCGTAGGAACAATGTAGATCAATGAGTTTTTCAGAAAGCGAAGCCGTTTTCTCATCTTCGCTCTTTTCTTTCTCTTATAGTATTTCTCATACTCGCTCTCATTGAATTCTCGCACCACGGACAGATATATCCGTGTCTTGGAATCTTCTGTAATGTACTGATGTTCCACACTCTTTCGCACATCTTGCACTTTGCATACATCCATTATCTTGCCTCCTTGTCAATTAAGATCAGTTCTTTGGCGATAACGCTCTGCAATGCGTATCTGTCCATTTCATGCCAGATTACCGGCACCCGGCTATTATCCATCGCATTCAGGATTCGTTCTGCGGTCTGATGGTACTTCTCAAGATCTTTTGCTGTCTGCATTTTCCCCTCCTATACCACCAGTCGAAGCTGGCCATTTTTCTCTTCTTTCATCATCTTCCCGATAAATGCTGTTGCTTTTTCTCTCTTCTCCCGCTCCAGCACATACTCCTCATGGCAGTCGCACTGTTCTCCCGGATCCAGATGTGCTCCGCAATCCGGACAGATTCTGTATAATGCCAATGTTTTCACCTCTTTTCATCTATGCTGTCTTCTCTGCATCAATCCGGGTTACAAAAATCCCAAGATCAATGCTTTCCATATTTTTTATCTCTTCCTGTAGTTCTGAGCCTGATGTAATTCCATATTTCTTCTTTAATATTTCTTCCAGTTTCTCTTTGAGTTCCATCAAAACCACTTCCTTTTAATTAATCATCCGAATCTGAAATATTAAGATAATCACTGATTCTTCTTCTGATTTCTATGCTGGTATTGTTTCCATTCAAAGTTGATGAAAGGTAACATCTGGAACAGCCAAGTTCTTCTGCCAGATCATTAACAGAGATGTCATTCTGAATCATTGCTATCTTGGCTTTCTTGCACCAAGGAGATAATTTCTTCTGCATTAACCCTCCTCCCCTCATTTCAATGTTTTTTCAATCCAGTTTTTCAGATTCTGAGTTACCTCATTAACCTCATCCAAGGTGTTTATGATCTTCTCTAAATCCGGCTTTTCATCCTCTGTAATAACTCCATCTGCTGTAATATCTAACAGGAGTTCTTTGGCTTCGTTGATCTTTTTAAAAGAATACAGTGCCCTGAGTGTAATCCGGTCAAGATCCTGATGACTCTCAATCTTTGGCATTCCCTTTCCCAGTGGGCACATCTCCCGACAGTAATTACCTTTTAATTCAGGAGCTCTATAAATATCAGCCATCAGAAGCACTTCCTCTGGATAAGGAGTAACACTGCCAAGTTCTATTCGTGCAAGCCTTGTCCGGTCAACACCAAGTTCTTCAGCAGCTCCTTCGCGGCTACTTAACCGTTCATTGAACTTTGCCGCCTCATATCGTGCCTGACAAAACATATTGTCGGCCGCTTTTGTGGCATATTTCGACATTTTTCTATCCTTTCTTTGATGCTATGATGTAGTTACAACCTATTAAATTGTGTACTCTGTATTGATATCCAATGCTTTACTGATTGTCTCAGCTAAAGCTGGTGCATATGACGCGCCATTGATAGTCCGGCTCACATAATTTCGACACATACCAACCTGATCACACAAATCTGTCACTGTCATATCCCTGTCGATCAATGTTTTCTTTACTTCTTTGCACCAAGGGGATAATTTTCGTTTCACAAAATCACCTCCAGTCGTTGCAGTAAACATTTGTTATTTACATTTGTTTAAAATTGCTATAAAATTGTAATGGCAGAAAAAATATTGTGAATCAAAAATGATGCAACCTCTTAATAGCTGTGGCGGCCATACTTGAGGAAATATTTTTATTTGCATTATCTCTGCTACATTTTTTATTTCGTTTTAAACATTTGTTTATTACAGTTATAATAATAATAGCAAATATGCTAAATGTCAATAGTTATTTTCGCATTTTTGCTATTTGGAGGATTTTTATGTCATGACTCTAGTTTCTCGTATTAAAGAGCTCGCTAAAGAAAATAACTTAAATTTAAAGCTTTTAGAGGAGTCTGCTGGTTTTGGTAATGGAACCATTCGTAGATGGGATAATAGCCCACCAGCCGCTGATAAGTTATTAAAAATAGCAAATATGCTAAATACCTCTTGTGAATTTCTTCTCACTGGAAAAGAACAGGCCCCAGAGTATACGGAATTTGATATGGAAATTCTTTCCTTATTTCATCAACTTCCAAGAGATGCTCAATTAGAATTTAGAGGTGAACTTAAAGGATATTTGAAGCATCTTGACCAAGAGGCATCAAATAAGAAACTTAAACAAGCAAAATAATAAGCTTCGAGTGGTACCGAAGCAAGAAAGGAATATAAAATTATGAAAAAGAGATTATTTATTGTTTTATTATCATCAGCTATTGCTATTACTGGTTCACAAGTATCATCTGTTTTTGCTTCTTCGGCTTCTGAATCTTCAGAGGAACAAACATCTGATGAAAAAACTACATTCACATTTCGCAATATTCCATGGTGGTCTACAAAATCAGATGTTGAAAAACTTCTAGTTGGAGAAGGTGCAGAAATTCAGCAGGCAGCTTTCCCGGATAATATCTTACGCATGAGCGGAATTGATTATATAAATTCAACAGGTGGAAAAGACCGTGTAGATGGAGGCGGAATTGTTGCAAGATATTCTGGAATAAAAGTTGCTGGCTATACTCCAAGCGACACGCAGGCATGCTATATTTATACGCTCAATGATGACGGAACAATTAATAAAGATACAGACTCTGCTCAATTTTATTTTGGATGGTATACATTCGACTCTTACAATTACACTGATGGCGAAGGTGTATATAATGACCTTGCCCAAAAATTGCAGTCATTATACGGAGATGGCACAAGCAACACTGATGACGATTATTTTTCTACCATAACTTGGTCGGACGAAAGCGGTAATCAGATTCGTCTTCTGCTCGGTGGAAAAAGTGCAGACTACAAGTATGTAACTCTTGGATATATGGCTGCTGACTCAGATGAAAAATTAGATGCAATGCAGACAGCAGTTGATGCCGAAGCCGCCGATCAGGAAGCTGCCGAACGCGAAAAGAACAAAGAGGATGTTTCCGGTTTATAAAAGAAAGGCAATTTGTTTATGACAATCAGTAAACGAATTAAATCTCTTCGCACTGAATCAGGCTTACATCAGTCTGAACTTGGAAAAGCCTTGGGAGTTTCTGCTCAGGTAATCTCGAATATCGAAAGAGGCTATACCAAACCATCCACCGAACTGGTTAATCGATGCGCAAAATATTTTGGTGTGCCGGCAGATTATCTTCTTGGCCGGACCACTGAAAAATATTCTACAACAGAGCAGAAAGAAGCTCCTGCCCTTTCCGCTAAAATAAAAGGCCGGATGGATCAGTTGCAGCTGAACCAGTCCGATCTGATCACTAAATCGGAAATTTCCGAAGGCTCTTTTGAGGATATCATGGCAGGAACAGTTATCCCGGGCATAGATGTTGCCGGCAGGCTCTCTAAAGCCCTTGATACTTCAATAGACTATCTTATTGGAAATTCTGAGTTTAGTTGTGCCATTGCTTCTGAAGACGAACAGGACATTATCATGAAGTTCCGCCAGATGTCAAAAAGAGGAAAACGTCTCTTTCTGGCCATGATGGAGGAACTGGAAGAAAAATAAAAACAGAATAGTGTATTTAACCGGGGAACCGTTGGGGTGTTATGTCAGCCGCCGGACACTTATGTGAAAGGAGGCTGGTGCTGATGGTTACATATGGAGATCTTTTTACCTTTGTAATTATGCTTTGTGCAGTCATAACTCTTGTTGTTAATATTATGCATAAAAAATAGCGCCCCTGCTCTGGAAAAGTAAGGCGCTATTTTCAGTGATTGCTTTGCCGACGGTCAGGTGTACACTGGCCAACGGTTCTCTTGTTAAGTATATTATACAGTCGTCAGAAATATTTGTCAAACATTTGTTAAAAATTGAATAGTGTATTTAACCGGGCAGCCGGGAGGATGCGGCACCACTCTGTTTCTGAGTCTTGCAGAAAGGGGTGGGGCTTATGAGTACATATGAAGAATTTATGATTATCCTGAACACAGGCCTTTTAATCGTAGCCATTCTGAATCTGAAAAATAAGAAATAGCATCCCCGCTCTGACAAAGTAGGATGCTATTTCTTTAATCTTATCTTGCCAGAAACGGATAGGTTCCAGCTATCGTTCCGGCTGTCTTGTTAAATACATTATATCCATTTATATACTTTTTGTCAAACAGATATTACATATATTCTAACAAAGGAGTATCAATATGGCACGAAAGAGAACTAATCTAATAGGCAATACGCCGTCTGTACGTGAAACAAAAGTCGCTATATATATTCGAGTTTCTACCATTCACCAAGTAGATAAAGACTCTATCCCCATGCAGAAAAAGGATTTAATTGCATACTGCCAGCTTATCCTCGGAACCGATAATTATGAAATTTTCGAAGATGCAGGGTATTCTGGAAAAAATACAGACAGACCAGCATTTCAAAATATGATGGGTAGAATCCGTAAAGGCGAATTTACTCATGTTCTGGTATGGAAAATAGACAGAGTATCCAGAAATCTATTGGACTTTGCCGAAATGTATGAGGAGCTGCGTTCGCTGCGTGTAACCTTTGTAAGTAAAAACGAGCAATTTGATACCTCAACTGCAATCGGAGAAGCCATGTTGAAGATCATATTGGTTTTTGCTGAGTTGGAAAGAAACATGACATCCGAACGTGTAACAGCAACTATGATATCAAGGGCTAACAGCGGGCAATGGAATGGTGGGCGCATTCCTTTTGGATATAGTTATGATCCTAAAGAAAAAGTCTTTTCCATACGTGAAGACGAAGCTTCCATTTGCCGTGAATTAAAAGATCTTTATCTGCTTAATCGATCACTTGTTTATGTCAGCAGAGCTTTGAACGAAAAAGGATATAGAACACGAGCTGGTGCAAACTGGTCCCCTCATTCAGTATGGATCATCGCTTCAAGCCCTTTTTATGCAGGAATTTACCGATACAATCGGTATAAGGGGGTCGAAAACAGAACAATCAACCCAGAAAAAGAATGGGTTATGATTCAAAATCATCATCCTGCAATATTTACGTTGGAAGAACATCAAGCAATGAGAAGTCTTATGAAATCTAACCAACGAAATATGGACAGTCTTCCGGGAAGGGTTCATCTTTCTACGAAAACGCATATCTTCCAAGGAATTATGTATTGTGATAAATGTGGCAGCAAGATGGTATCTACTCCTGGCAGACTTCATGTTGATGGATATCGTACTTCAAACTACAGTTGTCCTTTAAGACGTGACACTAAAAAATGTGATAACCCTACTGTAAATGATATCATCGTAGGAGAATTTGTTATCAATTATATCCTGAATATGCTCAATGCTAAGAAAACATTTTCTACAATAAATACGCCAGATGAATTGAATACCGCTCTTTTATCCGGATCCGTTTTCTCCGAAGTATCTTCTGTTGAAGAAAATGGACTTAACAGCTTTTTCAATCTCCTGTCAAGATATGGTTCTGACAGATCTTATGTCTTTTCTGTCAAAAACCCACGAAAGAAAAAGGCAGCTGTTGATCCGGAACTTTCAAGGCTCAGAAAAGAAAAAGAAAAACAGGAACGTGCACTCCAACGTTTACAGGATCTTTATTTATATTCTGAGACTTCCATGCCGGAAAAAGATTTTATCATTCAGCAAAGTGAAATCTCATCTCATTTAAATAATATCAATAGACAATTGGGGCTTATGACGCAAGATCAAGCCTCCTTCCTTTCAGATGAGGAATTTATTAAACAAGCCAGTCATTTACTGATTCAAAAAGAATTGAAGAATAAAAAATATATCTATTTCAAAAAACTGGTCAGTACCGTTGATCCGGATATTTTAAAAGCCTATATGGAAACTATTCTCGACTCCATCTACACAGCCGATGGAAAGATTACTGCTATTACATTCAAGAATGGGTTAACTCATAGATTCATATATAAAGACAAGTAATTGGTTCTAAATGCCAAAAGCCGGGAAATCACTCCCGGCTTTCTATATTTTATGGTATCTAACAAATGTTAGAAAACGGTGTCATATCAGAATCATCGCATCCCCAAAAGAAAAGAATCTGTACTTTTCCTGTACTGCAATTTTATAGGCGTGCATGATATTCTCCTTGCCGGCCAGCGCAGATACCAGCATCACAAGCGTAGATTCCGGCAGATGGAAGTTTGTGATCAGGGCATCGATCATTTTGAAATGGTAGCCCGGATAGATAAAAATCTCTGTCCATCCACTTCCTGCTTTCAGGATTCCATCCTCGCCAGTTGCGGATTCCAGTGTCCGGCAGCTCGTGGTTCCTACTGCTACTACACGTTTGCCGGCTTTCTTTGTATCATTGATCAGCTTCGCCTGATCTTCTTCTACCATGTAAAATTCGGAATGCATATGGTGGCTTTCCACATCGTCTACTTTGACAGGACGGAAAGTGCCAAGTCCTACGTGAAGTGTCACATGGGCGATATTTACGCCTTTTTCCTTTACCTTCTCCAGAAGCTCCTTCGTAAAATGCAGCCCTGCTGTCGGCGCTGCTGCAGAACCTTCATTCTTAGCATAAACGGTCTGATAACGGTTCTTATCTTTCAGTTTGTGTGTAATATAAGGCGGCAGAGGCATCTCGCCCAGCTGATCCAGAATCTCCTCAAAAATTCCCTCATAATGAAACTGGATCAGACGGTTTCCCTCATCTACCACATCAATGATCTCACCCTTTAAAATTCCGTTTCCGAATGTGATCTTTGCACCCGGACGCGCCTTCTTGCCAGGCTTTACCAGGCATTCCCAGATATCATTCTCTCTCCTCTTCAGAAGCAGGATTTCAATCAGCGCTCCTGTTTCTTCTTTGTGTCCGTATAAACGGGCAGGGATTACCTTTGTATCATTGATAACCAGACAGTCGCCCTCTTCCAGATAATCCAGAACATCTGTAAAATGACGATGCTCAATGCTGCCATCTTTCAGAGACAGATGCATCAGTCTGGATGAACTTCTGTCCTCCAGAGGATCCTGAGCGATCAGTTCCTGAGGAAGATCATAATAAAAATCCGATGTTTTCATTTTGTCTGCTCCTCTTCTTCCTTCCACTGTTTCCTTAACTGGCGCACATAATTCCATTCTTTGTTGGTCAGATCTGCTTTCTTAAGAAGATCCGGCCGTCTTTTTGCCGTACGGTAAATCGACTGTTCTCTGCGCCATTTCTCTATATTAGCGTGATGACCTGACATGAGGACTTCCGGCACTTTTTTGCCATGCCACTCTTCCGGACGGCTGTACTGCGGATATTCCAGAAGATTTCCCGCAAAGGATTCCGTCTCACCGGATTCCTGGTTATTCAGTACCCCCGGAACCATTCTGGAAATAGAATCCATCATAACCATAGCCGGAAGTTCACCGCCTGTAAGCACATAATCTCCAATGGATACATAATCTGTAACGATTTCTTCCAGAACACGTTCATCAATTCCTTCATAGTGTCCGCAGAGGAACACCAGATCCTCTTCCCGGGCCATCTCACGCGCCATAGCCTGGTTGAATACCTGTCCCTGAGGAGTCACATACACGACTCTCGGTTCCTTTGCTGTGTGCTCTGCGATAGACTCATAAGCCAGATAAACCGGTTCTGCCTGCATCAACATTCCGGCACCGCCGCCATAAGTGTAATCGTCAACCTTCTGATGTTTATTGAACGCATAATCACGGATATTAACTGTCTCCAGTGTCAGGATACCTTTTGCAATAGCGCGTCCTGTGATGCTGGTGTTCATGCCGTTTTCAATCATCTCCGGAAACAGGGTCAAAACATGAAAATTCATTTATATTAATCCTTTCATCAGATGAATAGTCATCACATTCTTCTCCACATCTACGTCAAGGATACACTCCCTGATAGCAGGAAGAAGGACTTCTTCACCTTTGGTGTCCTCTACCACATAGACATCATTGGCACCTGTTTCCATTACATCTTTCAAAGTTCCAAATTTGCTTCCGTCTTCGAGAACCACGTCCATTCCGATCAGGTCTGCGATATAGTATTCATCTTCTTCCAGCTCCTGTGCTTCTTCTCTCGGAATCCAGAGTTCTCTTTTTTTATACATCTCTATATCATTAATATTGTCAATCCCCCTGAATTTCAGGATCACAAGGTTCTTGAAATACTTAACATTCTCAATTTCAAGCTTTTTTTTCTCTCTGCCTGTGTCAAGCAGAACATATTCCAGATCCAGAAATCTGTCTGCATCTGTGGTAGGATATACTTTTACTTCCCCGCGTATTCCGTGTGTCGTGGTGATCACACCAACTTTTAATAAATCTTCCATCTGCTGACTCCTATAAACCCAAATCAGGAGCCATGGGATTGTTCCACAGCTCCTGACCCTTATTTTCATTGCAGAATATCTACAATCACTTTTTTGCTGCTTTTTGAAGAAGCTGCTTTGACTACAGTACGGATTGCTTTCGCAATTCTTCCCTGACGTCCGATAACCTTACCCATATCAGCAGGTCCGACTTTCAGTTCAACGATGATCGCGTCTTCCTTTTCTGTCTCAGTAACAACTACTTCATCCGGATTTTCAACAAGAGATTTTGCAATTACTTCCACTAATTCTTTCATTACATACCTCCCTGACCCGTCCCCTTTGGACGCTGCAGAAATACCTTATAATGGTAAATCTGAATTATTTTTCAATTCCGGCATTTTTGAGGATTTTTGCTACAACATCTGTAGGCTGAGCTCCTGCTGCAAGCCATTTCTTGGCTGCTTCTTCGTCAACTGTTACAGCACTTGGCTCAAGGTTTGGATCGTATGTTCCGATTTCTTCGATACATCTTCCATCACGTTTGCAACGGGAATCTGCAACTACGATTCTATAAAAAGGTGCTTTCTTCTGTCCCATTCTTCTTAATCTGATTTTAACTGCCATTGTTTCTTTTCCTCCATTAAATTAAAATATATTGTTTTCTTATGTTTTATATTACTGTCCTCTTATGAAACAGTAACTTTTTTATGTCAAAGCGTTATCCGCTTCGCTAACTTCTTAAATTACAGTCCGAACGGAAGTTTGAATCCGCCGCCGCGTTTACCGGCTTTGCCGCCCATAAGTCCCGGCATCTGTTTCATCATCTTCTTGCTCTGTTCAAACTGCTTTACCAGACGGTTTACTTCGGAGACATCTACTCCTGCGCCTCTGGCAATACGGTTCTTTCTGGAAATATTCAGGACAGACGGATTACTTCTCTCCTGAGGTGTCATGGAAAGGATGATTGACTTGGTTCTGTCCATGGCCTTCTCATCGATCATTCCCTCGATATCCTTCATCTTACCGCTCACTCCGGGAAGCATATTCAGGATACTGCCGATACCGCCCATCTTATTCATCTGTTCCATACTGGTAAGGTAATCGTTGAAGTCAAAATCCATTTTCTTTAACTTCTTCTGCATATCCTGTGCCTGTTCTTTATCAATGGAAGCTTCCGCTTTCTCGATCAGGCTCATGACATCTCCCATACCAAGGATTCTGGAAGCCATACGCTCCGGATAGAACTGCTCCAGATCAGAGAGTTTCTCACCCATACCTACATATAAGATAGGCTTACCGGTTACTGCTTTGATAGAAAGAGCAGCACCGCCTCGGGTATCACCGTCCATCTTGGTAAGGATAACACCATCAATTCCTACTTTATCAGCAAATGTGCCTGCTACATTTACCGCATCCTGTCCGGTCATTGCATCTACGATAAGGATTGTCGCATCTACCTGGATATTCGCCTTGATATCTGCGAGTTCCTGCATCATATCTTCATCAACATGAAGACGACCGGCTGTATCGATAAGCACAACATTCTGCTGGTTGGCTTTTGCATGCTCGATGGCTGCCTTTGCAATATCTACAGGCTTCTGCTTATCTCCCATGGAAAATACTTCCACACCCTGTTTCTCACCGTTGACCTGCAGCTGTGTGATAGCCGCCGGGCGGTAAACATCACAGGCTACTAAAAGAGGTTTTCTGCCTTTGGATTTCAGCTTTCCTGCAAGCTTCGCAACTGTGGTGGTCTTACCTGCACCCTGCAGACCTGCCATCATGAACACTGTGATCTCATTTCCCGGGCGAAGAGGCAGATCTGTTGTCTCACTTCCCATTAATTTCACAAGTTCATCATTAACAATCTTGATCACCATCTGACCCGGATTCAGTCCGTTCATAACGTCCTGCCCGATTGCCTGCTCCTGTACAGATTTGGTAAACTGCTTCACAACTTTAAAGTTTACATCTGCTTCTAACAGAGCCATCTTTACTTCCTTAAGAGCAAGCTTAACGTCCTCCTCTGTCAGACGGCCCTTGCTTCGCAGCTTCTTAAATACATTCTGCAGTTTATCTGTCAAGCTTTCAAATGCCATATGTTATAACTCCTCTAAAATCTCATTGGAAATATTTACAATTTCATCGGAATGATATTCCCGGGCAAGTGTACGGATCTGCTTCACCTGCGCCCGTATATTCAGGAATTTCTCTACCAGATGGAGCTTCTGTTCATACTCCTCAAGAATCCTGTTGCATCTCCTGATCATATCATGCACACCCTGTCTGCTGATGCCCAGATCCTCTGCAACTTCACTCAGCGAGTAATCCTCCAGCACCACGCTCTCATAAACCTGCTGCTGCCTCTCCGTCAGAAGTTCTCCATAAAAATCATATAAATAACCTTGTTCTACAAACTTCTCCATCTGTAATCACCTTGACTATCTTAACCTATTTCAGATTGGCTGTCAAGCATTTTCTCTTGACAACTTTATTTTTGTCTTTCTTTGTCACCAGATTGTCACAGAATCCCACCGATATGCCCGGAAAAGCGCGCCCCTTCCTTTTAACTCACAAATATATAAAAGCCCGGGTGTCCACAACAACACCAGGGCTTCTACTCTTCGTTTATATAATTTGCACCTTAAATCTTACAGACTAGGACGAATCACCTTCGGTCTGCAGCCTGCATCTTCCAGGGCTTTGACGATCTCATTCTTATGATCTGTGCCAAATGCCTCCAATGTAATCTTAAGTTCCACTGCCGCATTTCTGTTTGTGCTTACAAACTGATTATGATCCAGTTTGATGACATTAC
>CAVCYJ010000029.1:0-20940 GCA_963605995.1 Holdemanella biformis
CTGTTTCCGGCAAGCAGATGACACCGGCCGGTGCTACTGAGATCATGGAGATCATTGGTAAGGAAGAAACAATTAAACGTGTAAAGGCGGCTATTGAGAAATTAAGCAAATAAAAAATATGAAGAGAAATCCATCTCAGCTCCGGGCAATTGCCCACCTGTCAGGTCCTATGATGGTTCTGGCAGGCCCCGGTTCGGGGAAAACTTCCGTTATTGTGGAACGAACCGCACATATGATCAGTGAAGGGAAGATACCGGCTTCTTCTATTTTAGTTGTAACTTTTTCCAGGGCTGCAGCAGTAGAAATGAAAGAACGATTCCTGAAATTCGTGGGAAAGGACAGAAGTGAAGTAACTTTTGGAACATTCCACGGAATTTTTTATGGGATTCTGAAGGCAGCGTATCATCTGAGTACTGCTAATATTCTTTCTGAGGAAGAAAAATACAGCATTCTCCGTGAAATGACTGAGAGGTATGGACAGGAGATGGCGCAGGAGGGAGACTTTATTGAGGAACTGGCCAAAGAAATCAGTGTTGTAAAGGGAAACTGTATTTCTGCGGATCATTATTATGCCTCCTGTTGTTCTGATGAGATATTCAGGGATATTTTTCGTGGATACAGGCAGGCTCTGAAGGCAAAACGTAAGCTGGATTTTGATGATATGATCCTCTGCTGTTATGAGCTTTTTACTCAGAGGCAAGATATCCTGGATGCATGGAGAAAAAAGTTTGCCTACATTCTGGTTGATGAGTTCCAGGATATCAATCATTTGCAGTATAAGATATTGCAGATGCTCGCAGCACCTGCAAATAATCTGTTTATTGTGGGAGATGATGATCAGTCTATTTATCATTTTCGCGGAGCAAGGCCGGAAATCATGCTGAATTTCACAAAAGATTATCCGAAATCGGAGACTGTTCTTCTTAATGTAAATTACCGATGCAGTAAAAATATCCTGCATACAGCCATGCAGGTGATAGAGTGCAATACCAGACGTTTTAAGAAACAGCTTGATACTCCGAATGAAGAAGGAATGCCGGTAACCTGCAGGGAATTTGAAAATCCGAGAGAAGAATATATGTGTGTGGTAGCTGCGTTAAAGAAGAGACTGGAACACGGTGAAAAACTGGAAAATACGGTCATTTTGCTACGCACGAATCAGGAAGCGGAAGGGCTTGTCAATGCATTGATGGAGTACCAGGTTCCCTTTACGATGAAAGAACAGCTTCCCAATCTTTTCAGGCACTGGATAAGCAGAACTGTGCTGGCATACCTTGAAATGGCGGCAGGAGACAGAAGCAGAAAGAATTTTCTGGATGTGATGAATCGTCCGAATCGTTATATCGCCAGAGAGGCACTGAAGAATTCGCAGGTTGATTTCGAAGAACTTCAGGAATACTATAAGGATAAAGACTGGATGTGTGACAGAATTATTACCCTGGAAACACATCTGAGGATTCTGAGTACACTTTCTCCGTTTGCCGCGATTAATTTTATCAGAAAAGGAATGGGATTTGAAGAATATCTGTGCAAATATGCACAATATCGAAAAATCAAACCCGAAGAACTGCTTGAGACACTGGATCGTATTCATGAGAGCAGCAGGGGAATGAAGACGCTGGCACAGTGGAAGATTTATATAGAGGAATATACAAAGAAATTGAATGAACAGGCAAAAAAACAGAAGGATTACAGGGAAGGGGTAACGATATCCACCCTTCATGCTGTAAAAGGTCTGGAGTATGACATTGTATATATCCTGAATGTTAATGAAGGGAGTATTCCGTACCGGAAGGCAGTTCTTGCAGAAGCAGTGGAGGAAGAGCGAAGACTGTTTTATGTGGGCATGACCAGGGCAAAGAAAAAACTTGTACTTGCTTATGTAAAACGCCAGCATGAGAAGGAACGGGAGCCGTCACGGTTCCTTGAGGAGACAGGCTTATGAATAAAGGGGTTATTTATTATACAAAGATACGGGAAGAATATGCAGGTGCACATATGGAACATATGATTGCCGAGAAGCTTCTTGAAACCGCACTCAAAGCGGAGTATAACATTGATTTGGAAAATGAGCCGAGAGCAGAAGGAGAACACGGAAAGCCGTTTCTTTGCTGCCGCCCGTCCCTGCATTATAATATCAGTCATTCAGGAGTGTATGTGGTATGCCTTCTTGCTGATCAGGAGGTAGGAATTGATGTGCAGGTTCATCGGAAAGCCAATTATGAAGCAATTCTCAGACGTATGATGCCGGAGGAACAGTGTGCGGAAATTCTTGCAGAACCGGACAGAGAGAGAATATTTTTTGAACAGTGGGTACTGAGAGAAGCTTATATCAAGTGGACAGGTGAGGGACTTTCCAAAGATCTCAGGACGATTTCCATGAACGAAGGATGCCATATGCTTCTGGATATGGAAGAAGGATACAGTGGAGCACTCTGGACGATGAATCCCATGGAAATCAGGTGGAAATTTGAAGATATCATATTGCCTGGGTAAAACATGAATAAACAAACAAAGAAAGAAATCAGGAAACTGGTATTTAAAGTACTGATGATTATATTTGTGCTGGGATTGGCTTTCTGGGGATATGCCTTTGTATACAGAGGAAGAACAGAACCTCCTGCCAAATATCTGGTGACCAATCAGGATGCAGCGGTATATTCATTGCGTGGGCAGCTGCAGATGCTGTCTCAGCAGGAAGAACTGGACAGATATGCCTTTGAAGGCAGAAAGAATGAAAAGGAATATGGAACTTACATTATTCCGGGACTGAAATATACAAGAACATTCCTGAATGAAGAGGGTACGAAACAGGCAGCATGTACTTCTATGACACCACAGGGACTGGCGGTAACAGAAGACTATGTGCTGATAAGTGCCTATTGCCATACAGGTAAGCATAATTCTGTTATCTATGTGATCAATAAGGAAACCCACAGATTTATTAAGGAAGTGGTATTGCCGGGGCTTCCGCATACAGGTGGGCTTGCTTATGATCCGGATCATGATATGTTATGGTATTCTTCTAATACGGATGGGATCGCGCAGGCGATCAGTATTAAGATGGATGTACTGCGTGAATACAGTTATGCAGATAACCACAGGCCTGTGCAGGTAAACCAGACATGCAGCCTTTACGGAATCGTGAGAGATTCCTTTATGACTTTTTATAAAGGGTGCCTGTATGTGGGATGTTTTAATAAATATACAGAAAGTACGATCGCAAGATATGCGGTGGATGCTGAGGGAAATCTTGTCAACACATTTGACGAGGAACTGGGTATGATGTTTGAGATGGCAGTTCCGTTGGATTATTCCACGATTTCAGAGCAGGCACAGGGAATGGCTTTTTACAATGATAAGCTGCTGCTTTCCCATTCATTCGGGATTCTGCCATCCAGAATTGTTTTTTATGAACAGTCAGATAAGCGACTATATGTAAATGAAAATTCTGCCAGATCGTACAGAATGCCTGAAATGATCGAGCAGATCGTCGTAGACGGAGATGAACTTTACGTGCTTTTTGAATCTGGTGCCTATGCATACAGAGGATATGCAGGCAATGTGGTAGACCGTGTTCTGAAACTGAATCTGAAAAAAATGGAAGAGGATTACGAATAAAAAGGGTTTGTCCACATATATTAAATGTAAAGAGGTGAGACACATAGAAGCGCAGCAGATTGAAAACCTGTTTGCCGGAAATATCCGGCAATTACTGATGGATGCGGAGCTTGACTATGATAAATTATATGAAATACGACTGAGAGTAGGCCGCCCGCTGTTTCTGACATATGACGGTGGAGAGTGCTTTCTGAGAAAACCGGGTCAGGAACAGTATCTGGTAACAAGGGAAGACCTGACGGAAACGCTGGAATATGTGACAGGATACTCCCTGTATGCTTATGAAGATGAGATCAGGCAGGGATATATCAGCGTTCAGGGCGGACACAGGGTCGGTGTGACCGGAAAAGTGATACTGGACAGAGGCAGAATTATGGGAATGAAATATATTTCCTGTATTAATGTGCGTCTGGCTCATGAAATCCGGGGATGCGCGGATAAAGTAATGTCTTATATCCGAACAGAGAAATGGATTGCCAATACACTGATTATTTCACCGCCACGATGTGGAAAAACTACATTATTACGGGACATTATCAGACAGCTGAGCAATGGCTGGGCAAATACACAGGGACTGACTGTCGGTGTAGTGGATGAGAGAAGCGAACTGGCAGGCTGCTATCAGGGGATTCCGCAGAATGATCTGGGAATGCGGACGGATGTGCTGGACTGCTGCCCGAAATCCGAAGGAATGCAGATGCTGGTGCGTTCGATGTCTCCGGATGTGGTAGCGGTAGATGAACTGGGATGTGAAGAAGATTTTAAAGCAGTGGAATCGGTGATTCATTGCGGATGCAAGCTGATTGCCACAGCTCATGGAAATTGTCTGGAAGATATCCTGGAACAGCCGTTGTTTTATAAGCTTATGGCTGAAAAGGTTTTTGAACGCTATATTATTCTTGATAAGAATGATCAGGCAGGATGCCTGGAGGCAGTGCTTGATGAAAATGGACAGATATGCTTAGAACAGTAGGATTATGTATGATTATGATTTCCGGTGCCGGACTTGGGATATCGCTGAGCAGTGAACTTGGCAGACGCAGGAAAATCCTGAAAATGATCTTACGGATGACAATCCTTCTGAAAGGGGAAATACGTTATGGAAATAAATCTCTGTACGATGCCTTTACAGGCGCTTCCGGGAAACTGGAAGGAAAGTACAGAGAATTTTTTATACTTACAGCACAGGAGATGAAGAAAAAAACAGGGGAGAACTTTGGGGTGATCTTCCGGCAGACAGCAAAAAAATGTCTGGAACTGGACTGCCTTTCCGGAGAAGAGAGGGAACGTTTTTATTCTCTTGGTGACAGACTTGGTTACCTGGGTATGGATATGCAGATGAGACAGCTGGAACAGATGGAAAAAGAAACAGAATATTCAATCAGTGAACTGGATAAGGATTTCAGGGAAAAAAGAAAGCTGTACCGCTGTATGGGAATTTTGGGCGGAATATTTGCAGCTGTGCTTTTTTGGTAGAAAGCTACGCCGGAAAGGAGAACGTGTGGAAATAAGTCTTATTTTCAAAATCGCCACAGTGGGAATTCTGGTTTCCATCCTCTGCCAGATTCTCAAACACAGCGGGAGAGAGGAACAGGCATTTCTTGTAAGCCTGGCAGGACTCTTGATGGTACTGTTCTGGATCGTGCCGTATATTTATGAATTGTTTGAGAGCATTCAGCAGTTGTTTGTGCTGTAAGCCCGACTGATTTTGATATAGCTGACACATACAGGCATTTTGTTAATGGACTTTGGTTTGCAGGAGGCTTGGATGTATGGATATTGTAAAAGTTTCGATCATGGGAATCTGCGGAATGCTGCTGGGATTTGTCCTGAAAGAAACCCGGCCGGAATTTGCCGCACTTGTGACCATGACAACCGGTTTTCTGATCCTGGGACTGGCTGCCGGGAAAGTTTCTTATTTGTTTGAGACTATGAACAGACTGAAAGAAAGCTTTCCGATGGACAGCAGTTATCTCACGGTTCTGATAAAAATTATCGGAATCACCTATATCGGTCAGTTTTCATCTGCAATCTGTAAAGATGCAGGCTATCAGTCGATTGGAACACAGATAGATCTTTTTTGCAAACTTTCGGTAATGGTACTGAGCATGCCGGTGTTGCTGGCGATTCTGGATACAATTTCGGAGTTTATGATATGAGACAGATTGTAAAGAGGGCAGTACGGTATGAAGGCAGGGCGAGGTATATACGATTCTGGATGATGATTTTGACAGGTGTTTTGATAGCTGGCATTATGCCGGACACCAGCTTAAACTTTACATTTTGGAGAAACCGGGCGGTTTCGGTATATGCTGCTGCCGGGACAGGACAGGAAGACTCTGTTTCACAGATATTACAGAAGAAGCTGTTGGATGAAATCCAGATAGATGATATACAGAAAATGCTGAATGAGATTATGGGAGATCATTCTTTTTCAGCCGGAAAAATGCTGATGGACATATTGAACGGGGACGATCCCGTTTCAAAAGAGAGTGTACGAAATTTTTTGTACAGTCTCTTTTTTTCGGAAATAGAGAACGAAAAAAATCTGCTCATGAAGCTGCTGCTGATTATTCTGATCGCCGCAGTGCTGGCGGAATTTGCAGATGTTTTTGGAAATGGACAGGTCGGAGATATCAGTTTTTATATTGTCTATCTGGCTTTATTTATGATCCTTATGGAAAATTTTATGCAGCTTGGCAATACACTTGCGCAGCACCTTCTGAGAATTACCGATTTTATGAAAATTCTGTCACCTGCCTATTTTATGGCAGTGACCGCATCCACCGGAGCTGCCACAGCAGCAGTTTTTTATGAAGGGGTTCTGCTGATGATATGGGCAATCCAGTGGCTTCTGATCAATCTGTTTCTGCCGGTTGTCAATCTGAGTGTACTTCTGAAAATGGTAAACCATCTGTCGAAAGAAGAAATGCTCAGCAAAATGTCAGAGTTTCTGGATATTGCGGTAAGCTGGGGACTGAAAACACTTCTGGGTACCGCAGTAGGCCTTCAGATCGTGCGGAATATGGTAAGTCCTGTGATAGACACATTAAGACGGTCGGCGATCGGAAAAACAGCAAGCACAATTCCGGGAATCGGAAATGCAGTAACTGCGGTGACGGAACTTCTTCTGGCCAGTGCCGTGATGGTACGCAACAGTCTTGGAGTAGTGATTGTGATCATATTGCTGTTTATCGGAGCGGGTCCGGTTATCCATTATGGAAGCCTGTCTCTCCTTTATCGTTTTCTTGCAGCAATCGCACAGCCTGTTTCAGATAAAAGAGTAGTAGGGGCACTTGGGACGATCGGAGAAGGGTGTGCATTGCTTCTGAAACTTCTGATGACGGCAGAAGTTCTCTGTATGCTTACGTTTCTGATTATTATTGCGGGGGTATCATAATGAAAGAAGAGCTGTATTTATGGATCAGAAACCTTGCAGTATTTTACATTTTTTTTACTGCTGTTCTTAATCTGCTGCCAACCCGGGAATATGAAAAATATGTCAGATTTTTCATGGGGCTGCTTCTGATTTTTATGATGAGTACTCCACTGTTTTCTATTATGGGAAAAGGAACAGAACTGACAGAAGGTTTTCTGGATAATTTTTCAAAGGAAAACCGGGAAAAAGAAATCCGGGAATTTCAGAATCTGCAGAAGATTTATCTGGAGGAGGGTTATGAACTGGAAATGGAGCAGAAATTCCGGGAAATTCTGGAACAAAGAGGCATAGAAGTATATAAGGTAAACGTAAATATAGAAGGGGAGGAGATAAAAGCAGCAGTTACATTGGAGAAAGAGATTTCGCAGGAAGAAAAAAGGAGGCTTATGGATGAACTGGTGGAGGTGTGGGGACTTAAAGAAAGTCAGCTTACCATCCGGACTGTCAAAGATGAGTCCGGCAAAGTGGGGAGTTCTGCTGCTTTTGGGGATACTTCTGGCAGTAACTGCGATGCCGGTCTCTGATAAACAGCAAAAGATCATTTCTGACTCCGATCAGACAGCGGAAGTGCAGAAGAGCGAACTGGAGGGAAAACTGGAATCACTTCTCGAAAATGTAGATGGCATAGGAAAAGTACAGGTCATTCTGATGACTGATGAAGAGAAAAATCAGCAGAGTTTTTATCATTCCGAAAATATACAGGTGACGGGTGTGCTGATTTCAGCAGAAGGCGGAGGAGATCCTGTAGTGGTCCGGAACATTCAGCAGGCGGTTATGGCATTATTTCAGGTAGAGGCTCATAGAATTAGAATTATGAAAATGAAATGAGGAGAGAAATGTGAAAAAAGTCATCAAAAAAAATCAGATCATTATTACGTCACTGGCAATTCTTATTGCAGTAGCAGGATATCTGAACTTTGCAGATGCGGATCTTGGATTTAAGGATAAGGAGGCAAGCACAGACAGCAGTAGTATTCTTGAAGATGCAGGATATGATCTCACGGATGAGACAGCCCTTCTGGATGAAAATCAGGCAGACACAGGTCTTACGGATGACAGTCTCACAGATACTCAGGAAACAGATGTTCCGGGGGAGGCTGTACTTACAGGTTCCACAGGATTTGCAGCCCAGGCAAAAATCAGCAGAGAACAGATACGTTCTCAGAACAAGGCAGACCTGCAGGATATCATCAACAACGAGAGCATTGATGATGAGGAAAAACAGGAAGCAATACATACCATGGTCGCTATGACCGACCTCTCGGAGAAAGAAGCCGCGGCAGAACTTCTGCTTGAGGCAAAAGGCTTTAAGGATGTGGTAGTGAACCTTACCGGTGAAACCGCAGATGTCGTAATCTCGGATGCGGAACTTTCTGATGCACAGCGTGCCCAGATTGAAGATATCGTAAAAAGAAAAACAGGGATTGCGGCAGAGAATATTGTGATCACACCATTAAAAGAAAGCGAAGATGTAACAGAAAGTGATACAGATGAAAGCACAGACACCGAAACAGCAGTTGACGATTCCTGTGAGGACAGTGAGACATCCGCACAGCCGTATGAAGATGTCGCGATTGACACGACGGATATTTATGACTGACATGATGAATATCCCAACATATATCTTGACAGGAAAGAGGTGCGTATACTAGAATAGAAATGTTGTAAAAAAATAAGAAACGTAACTGATACCGGCAGGTTCCGGTAGCACACAGGAGGCTAAACGTGTCTAAGTATACGAACGAAATAGAAAAAAGAAGAACATTTGCCATTATTTCCCACCCGGATGCAGGTAAGACTACACTGACAGAGAAATTCCTGCTGTATGGCGGAGCTATCAACCTTGCCGGAAGTGTTAAAGGTAAGGCAACTGCCCGTCATGCAGTATCAGACTGGATGGAAATTGAGAAAGAGAGAGGTATTTCCGTTACTTCTTCTGTTCTCCAGTTCCACTATGATGGTTACTGTATCAACATTCTGGATACACCGGGACATCAGGACTTTTCAGAGGATACCTACCGTACCCTTATGGCGGCAGATTCTGCAGTCATGGTAATCGATGGCTCCAAGGGTGTCGAGGCACAAACAAGAAAGTTATTTAAGGTCTGCGTAATGCGCCACATCCCGATCTTTACTTTTATCAATAAGATGGATCGTGATGCAAACGATACATTTGATCTGCTGGATGAGATCGAGAAGGAACTCGGAATCGCAACCTGTCCGATCAACTGGCCGATCGGTTCCGGTAAGAAATTCCGCGGTGTTTATGACCGAAACACAGAGAAAATCCTTACTTTCTCCGATACACAGAAGGGAACCAAAGAGGGTATTATCGAGGAAATTCCGTTAAGTGACAGCCGCGCAGATGAGATTATGGATCCAGAGCAGAAAGCACAGCTCCTGGATGAAATTGAACTTTTGGATGGTGCAAGTGCGGAGTTTGACCAGGAACTGGTGAGCAAGGGAGAATTAACCCCTGTATTTTTCGGTTCGGCTCTGACGAACTTTGGTGTGGAAACATTCCTGGAGCACTTTCTGAAAATGACAACTTCGCCGCTTCCACGAATGTCTGATGCCGGTGAAATTGATCCGATGGATGATAATTTCTCAGCGTTTGTATTTAAAATTCAGGCAAATATGAACAAAGCCCACAGAGACAGAATCGCATTTATGAGAATCTGTTCCGGTAAATTTGATGCTTCCCAGGAGGTATACCATGTGCAGGGTGACAAGAAGATGCGTCTGCTCCAGCCGCAGCAGATGATGGCAGAGTCTCGCCATGTGGTAGACGAAGCATATGCGGGAGATATTATCGGAGTTTTTGACCCGGGTATCTTTTCCATTGGTGATACAATCTGTGCTCCTGGAAAGAAATTCGCATTTGAAGGGATTCCGACATTTGCACCGGAACATTTTGCAAGAGTCCGCCAGATTGATACCATGAAGAGAAAACAGTTTGTCAAAGGTATTAATCAGATCGCGCAGGAAGGCGCAATTCAGATATTCCAGGAGTTTAACACGGGTATGGAAGAGATTATTGTAGGTGTTGTAGGAGTCCTGCAGTTTGATGTTCTGAAATATCGTCTGGAAAATGAATACAATGTGGATATCCGTCTGGAAACACTTCCATATGAACATATCCGCTGGATTGCAAACAAGGAAGAAGTAAAAGTGGATAAGATCGTTGGAACTTCCGATATGAAAAAAGTAACAGATCTTAAAGGAAACCCACTGCTCCTTTTTGTGAATTCATGGAGTGTAGGTATGAGCGAAGACAGAAATCCGGGTTTAATATTAACGGAATTCAGCAAATAACCCTTTTCATTTATCTGCCGATTTGGTATAATGGACGGAGATATAAGAATGCTGCTGTTACCTCATGGAAATAAAGAGTATGGACAGCAGTGAAGATTCCTCAGGAGGTTTTCCAATGGCAGAGAAAAGAACAACATATAAAATACAGGATTTAGGCGGCATTGGTGAAGTTCAGATCGCAGACGAAGTGGTCGCTATCATTGCCGGACTTGCTGCTACAGAAGCAGACGGAGTTGCATCTATGGCAGGCAATATCACAAATGAGCTGGTAAGTAAGCTTGGAATGAAGAATCTTTCCAAGGGCGTTAAGGTTACTGTACTCGAAGGAGTAGTGACAGTAGACCTGAACCTGAACATTGAATATGGTAAGAACATCCTTGAGACAAGTAAAAAAGTTCAGGAAAAAGTCAAATCATCCATAGAGAATATGACAGGTCTTGAGGTTGCAGATGTCAACATTCACATTGCCAGTGTAGATATGGAGAATGAAAAAGGAAAGTAACCCTTTCCTTTTTTGTGTACTTAAGAGAGATATAGAAAGGAAAGCTGTTTATACAGCGGGAATTATGCGAAGAAGAGAGCAGAGAGAACACATTTTTAAATTACTGTTCATGGCAGAATTTAATTCAGAGGAAGAGATGAGTGAACAGCTTTCACTTTATTTTGATACCCTGGAGGAGCTTTCAGAGAAAGACCAGGAATACATGAGCCGGAAATACCGTCATGTACTTGAGAAATTAGAGGAGATTGATGCACTGTTAAATGAGACCAGCAGGGGATGGAAGACAAAGAGAATGAGCCGTGTCGATCTGACAGCCCTGCGTCTTGCAGTGTATGAACTGAAATATGACCAGGATGTACCGACAGGAGTAGCCATCAATGAAGCAGTAGAGCTTGCCAAACGTTTCGGCGGCGATACTTCGGGTTCTTTTGTAAACGGTATCCTTGGTAAGATCGCAAACGGCGAAAGTGACGAGAAAACAGAATGAAAAATGCATATTCTGTGGGACAGGTAAACCGATATATCAGAAATATGTTTACCCAGGATTATTTACTGCAGAAGATTTATGTCAAAGGAGAGGTGTCCAATTGTAAATACCATACAAGCGGACACATCTATTTTTCTCTGAAAGATGAAACAGGCACATTGAATTGTGTAATGTTTGCCGGACACAGACGGGGACTTGCATTTGCCATGAAGAATGGTGATAAGGTGATCGTGGGCGGAAGTGTGGATATATATGAAAGAGACGGCCGCTATCAGATGTATGCAAAGGAGATCAGCCTGGAGGGTGCCGGTGCTTTATATGAGAGATATCTTGCATTGAAGCAGGAACTCGAAGATATGGGGATGTTTGCACAGGAGTACAAGCAGCCTATTCCAAGATTTATCAAACGTCTGGGTGTGGTAACTGCACCGACAGGTGCGGCTGTTCAGGATATCCGCAATATTTCTTATCGAAGAAATCCCTATCTCCAGATTATTTTATACCCGGCTCTTGTGCAGGGGGCGGGCGCGGCTGAGAGCCTTGTAAAAGGCATTGAGATGCTGGATGCGGCCGGTGTGGATGTGATTATTGTCGGAAGAGGCGGAGGTTCGATTGAAGATTTGTGGGCTTTTAACGAAGAAATCGTAGCCAGGGCAATTTTTCAGTGTCGGACACCGGTCATTTCGGCAGTAGGTCACGAAACAGATTTTACGATCGCTGATTTTGTGGCAGATCTTCGTGCGCCTACACCATCTGCCGCGGCAGAACTGGCAGTGGATGATTACAGAAGTGTGGTGGAGGCAGTCGGCATTTACAGACAGAGATTCTGCCGCGCAATGAGTAGCAGAGCGGATTTGTATCGGAGTAAAGTTGAACATCTGCAGACGAAATTCGCCTATCTGAGTCCTGAAAACAGATTGCAGGAACAGAGACAGAGACTCACGGATCTGAAGAATGCCATTCAGAATGGAATGGACATGAAAATTCGGGATGACAGGCACAGATTATCTCTGTATCTGGAACGTTTTGCAGGACTTTCGCCCCTGAAAAAATTAAATCAGGGATATTCTTATGTGACAGACAAAAAAAAGCAAGCACTGACAAGTGTAGAACAGGTGCGAAATGGGGATACCATTTATATAGCTGTAACGGACGGCATGATAGAGGCACAGGTAGAAAGTACGGTAAAGGAGGAGAGAATCCATGGCGGAGAATGAGAACAGTGAACAGTTAGAGGAGGAGAAGCCTCTGGAAGAAATGTTTACAGAACTGGATCTGCTGGCAGAGAGGCTGGAGGACCGCGACACATCGCTGGAGGATTCTTTCAGACTGTACAGACAGGGTATGGAACTTTTGAAACTTTGCAGCGAGAAACTGGATACAGTGGAGAAGAAGATGCTGCAGCTCAATGAGGATGGTACATTTAGTGAATTTTCAAGATGAATTAGCAAAGAGGACTGAAGATGCAGAGCGGGTGATCAGAAACTTTCTGCCTGCTGAGGAGGGGTTTGCCAGAACAATGGCACAGGCTATGAATTACAGCATGCTGGCAGGCGGTAAATGCCTGCGCCCGATTCTGCTGCAGGAGACTTACCGTCTGTTTGGCGGTGAGGGGAAAGCTGTTGAGCCATTTATGGCAGGAATAGAGATGATCCATACGCACTCTCTGATCCATGATGATCTGCCGGCACTGGACAATGATGATTACAGACGCGGAAGACTGACAACACATAGAGTTTATGGGGAAGCCATGGGTGTGTTAAGCGGTGTTGCACTGCTTAATTATGCTTATGAGACCATGTTTCAGGCATTCTCCCTTACAAAAGATCCGGACAGAGTAATCCATGCACTGAGAATCATGGCAGAGAAAACAGGCATTTACGGAATGCTCGGCGGCCAGAGCGTTGATGTGGAAAATGACGGTACTCCACTGGAGAAAGAAATGCTGGATTATATTTACAGAAACAAGACTTCCGCGCTGATCGAAGCATCTATGATGGCAGGTGCGGTTCTTGCCGGAGCACAGGAAGAGGAGATTGCTGTGGTAGAAGAAGCAGCCGGAGACATTGGTCTGGCTTTTCAGATTCAGGATGATATTCTGGATGTAACTGCTACAGATGAAGAACTTGGAAAACCTGTACACAGTGATGAAAAGAATAATAAAGTCACGTATGTGACCCTTTTTGGGATAAAACAGGCATCTGAACAGGTGGAACTGCTCTCAGAGAGGGCAGTCACCCTGCTAAAAAGCCTGAATAAAAATAATGAGTTTCTGTATTTGTTAATTGAAAAACTGATAAATCGCAGAAAATGAAGGAAGGATACAAATGATTCTGGAAAAAATTAAGAAACCCAATGATATCCACAAAATACCATTGGCAGATTTCGAGACTCTGGCAGATGAAATCAGAGATTTTTTAATCCGGTCCGTAAGCCAGACAGGAGGTCACCTTGCGTCTAACCTTGGCGTGGTGGAGCTGACTCTGGCACTGCATAATGTGCTGGATTTTCCGGAAGATAAACTAATCTGGGATGTAGGGCATCAGGCATATACACACAAGATTCTTACAGGACGAAAGGATGAGTTTCAGAGTCTTCGTAAGGAGGGTGGATTAAGTGGATTTCCGAAGAGGAGTGAGAGTGACTGTGATTCCTTTGATGCAGGACACAGTTCCAACTCGATCTCAGCAGGACTTGGCTATGTGCGTGCCAGAGATATTCTGGGACAGAAGCATCATGTGGTTTCTGTTATCGGAGATGGTGCCCTTACCGGAGGAATGGCGTATGAAGCGTTAAATAATGCAGCGGAATTAAAGACGAATTTTATTATCATTATCAACGATAATAATATGTCAATTTCAAGAAATGTAGGAGGAATGTCTACCTATCTGAGTGCACTGAGAACAGCAGAAGCGTACACAGGGATGAAACTGGGAGTAACCAAAACTCTTAAAAAAGTTCCAAAGATCGGAACTGCGATGGTAGATACCATGCGCAGGACAAAGAGCAGTATCAAGCAGCTTTTTATTCCGGGAATGCTGTTTGAAAATATGGGCCTGACTTATCTTGGACCTGTGGATGGTCACAATATGCGTCAGATGATGAAATTGTTTAATGAAGCGAAACGTGTGGAGGGACCGGTAGTTGTTCATGTTCTGACCCAGAAAGGCAGAGGCTACGGACCTGCCAGTGCTCATCCTGACAGATTTCACGGAACCGGTCCGTTTGACATCAAAACAGGAAAAGCATTATACAAAAAAAATATACCTTGTTATACGGATATTTTCTCAAAGACACTGGTTTCTCTTGCCGGAAAGAATGAGAAACTTACTGCTATTACAGCAGCCATGCCGGACGGAACGGGACTGGTGGAATTTTCCAGAAGATTTCCAGAGCGTTTTTTCGATGTGGCGATTGCAGAGGAACATGCAGTCAGTTTTGCGGCGGGACTTGCGCTGGGAGGTCTGATTCCGGTAGTTGCTGTTTATTCTTCGTTTTTGCAGCGTGCGGTAGATCAGATACTGCATGATGTCTGTATGCAGAAATTACATGTGATTTTTGCAATCGACAGAGCGGGACTGGTAGGTGCAGACGGAGAGACGCATCAGGGATGTTTTGACCTATCTTATCTGTCTATGATGCCGAATATGACAGTTCTGGCACCAAAGAATGACAGAGAACTGTCGGATATGCTTGCGTTTGCAGTGGACTATGATGGTCCGATTGCCATCCGGTATCCGCGTGGCAGTTCATATCAGGGGCTTCAGGAATATCAGACACCTGTGGAGTACGGTAAAAGCGAGATCATACACCGGGGAAAGAAGATTGCGGTTTTGGGAGTGGGAAGCATGATCCCATCCGGTCTGGAGGTCTGTCAGGGACTGAAAGAGGATGGTTTTGACCCGACTTTTGTAAATGTCAGATTTGTGAAACCTCTGGATGTAGAACTTATTGATGATCTTGCAAAGGACCACAGCCTGTTTGTAACAGTAGAAGAAAATGTAAAGAGTGGCGGATACGGAGAACATGTAGCTGCTTATATGGAAGCCTGTCATCCGGAAGCAAGAGTATTATCTGCGTCTGTGTGGGATCGCTTTGTGCCTCAGGGAAATGTGGACAGTCTGCGAAACAGGATAGGACTCGGAGTGGCGGATATACGGCAGGCAATAGAAGATAGTGAGGAAGTGAGAGAATAATGAAGAAACGTTTAGATATGCTCATGATGGAGCGTGCTCTGGCTCCGTCCCGTGAGAAAGCAAAGGCATATATCATGGCGGGAGATGTATATGTAGATGACCAGAAAGAAGATAAAGCAGGAACCATGTTCCCAGAGACAGTTAAGATTGAAGTCAGAGGCAATACGCTGCCGTATGTAAGCCGCGGTGGACTGAAGCTTGAGAAAGCTATGAAGAACTTTGATGTGACACTGAATGGCAGAGTATGTATGGATGTTGGCGCGTCCACAGGTGGTTTCACGGACTGTATGCTTCAGAATGGGGCGGTGAAGGTATATTCTATTGACGTAGGATATGGCCAGCTTGACTGGAAGCTTCGCAATGATCCCCGGGTTGTATGCATGGAGAAAACAAATATCCGCTATGTGGTACCTGAGGATCTGGAGGAACCGGCAGACTTTTCATCCATTGATGTATCCTTCATTTCTCTTACGAAAGTGCTGCTCCCTGTGAGAAATCTTCTTACAGATGAAGGGGAAATCGTATGTCTGATCAAGCCTCAGTTCGAAGCAGGCAGAGAGAAAGTCGGCAAGAAGGGTGTGGTAAGAGATCCGTCCGTTCATCGGGAGGTTATTGAAAAAGTACGTGATTATGCCATGAGCATTTTTATGGAACCCTGTCATCTTTCTTTTTCACCGATCAAGGGGCCGGAGGGAAATATCGAATATCTTCTCCATCTCAGGAAGCATCCGGAAGGAACAGAAGTGGCAAACAGTCTGCAGATATCCGTAGAGGATATAGTTGCACAGGCACACGGACAGTTAGACTGAGAAGACTGGATCAGGAAGAGATTATGGACAGGTTTTATATAATTACAAACAGTGATAAAGATCCCGGGCTTAAAATTACGGATCAGATTACCGGATATCTGGAAAGGTACGGAAGGAATTACGGAGTACAGCAGGCAGGGCGAAAGCATGAAGGCGCTTATCATTATACAGATCCGGATCAAATTCCGGATGAGACGCAGTGCATCATTGTGCTGGGTGGTGATGGTACGCTTTTGCAGGCTGCCCGTGATGTGGTTCATAAAGAAATTCCTCTGTTAGGTATCAATCTTGGCAATCTGGGATTTCTTGCAGAAGTGGATCAGCAGTCTCTTTACAGCGCAATGGATCAGCTGATGGCAGATGACTATGAAGTAGAAGAACGTATGATGCTGGAAGGAGTTGTATACCGTGGAAGGAAGCAGATCGGAAAGGATATCGCACTGAATGATATTGTGATCGGCAGAGATGGACATCTTCGAGTTGTTCGCTTTAAGAACTATGTAAATGATGTTTATCTTAATTCATATAATGCAGATGGAATCATTATCTCCACCCCTACCGGATCTACAGGATACAGCCTTTCTGCCGGCGGACCGATCGTATCACCGAATGCGGCGATGACGATCATGACTCCGATCGCACCCCATACACTGAACACAAGAAGTATTATTTTTCCCGCACAGGATGTGATCACCGTAGAGATAGGAAAGGGAAGGCACTGTGACTGCGAGAAGGGAGTTGCATCTTTTGACGGAGATACAGTTATTCCTATGCTTACCGGTGACTGCATACAGATCCGTCAGGCTGCTGTAAAGACAAAAATCCTGAAACTGAATCATTTAAGTTTCGTGGAGGTGCTGCGCCGGAAGATGAGAGACAGCTGATTTGGCAGGAGGAAATAATGTGAAGGTTGCGAGACATGAAAAAATTATTGAACTGATTCATCAGTATGATATTGATACACAGGAAGAACTGGCATCCAGACTCAATGAAGCGGGGTTTAAGGTAACGCAGGCGACTGTTTCGAGGGATATCCGTGCGCTTAAGCTGACAAAGGTGGCAGGAAAGAACGGAAAATCCCACTATGCCATTATTAGTAATGAATCAGGCAGTCTGGGTGCAAAGTATACCAGAGTACTGGAGGATACCCTGCTTTCTATTGATGTGGGACAGAACATCATTGTGATCAAAACCGTTTCCGGGATGGCAATGGGTGTGGCTGCGGCATTGGATGCTCTGAACTGGCCGGAAATACTGGGATGTATCGCGGGTGATGACACTATCATGTGCGCTGCAAAGAATGCAGACATGGCACTGGGAGCAGCTGAAAAATTGAGAAGTTTTGTAAGATTAAATCAGTAACAGTAATATCACTGCTCATTTCGGGAACAATAACGGGTGTATTGTTCATGAACTGGGCAGTGTTTCAATTATGACTTATTATGGAGGCAGTAAATGTTAGTTCATCTGCATGTAAAGAATCTTGCACTGATAGAAGAAATAGAAGTGGAATTTGGCCGGGGACTGAATATCCTGACTGGTGAAACCGGCGCAGGTAAATCTATCCTGTTGGGATCGATGCAGCTGATTCTGGGAGCAAAAACTTCTAAGAATATGATAAGAGAGAATGCATCCTATGCACTCGTTGAACTGCTTTTTCAGATAGAGAATGAGAAAGCCATGGATGAGCTGAAGAAGCTGGATATCTGTCCGGAGGATGGACAGGTACTTCTTTCACGAAAAATTATGGATGGAAGGAGTATCAACAAGATTAACGGTGAAACGAGTACGGTCAGCCAGATGAAGGCAGCAGCAGCCTGTCTGCTGGATATTCATGGACAGCACGAACATCAGTCACTTCTGTATCAGGATAAACAGCTTGCAATTCTGGATGCATATGGGAAGGAGAAGATTCTCCCTGCGAAAGAGCATGTATCCTTCGCATATAAAGAATACAGCAAGTGCAAAACAGAACTCAATTCCATGAATATGGATGAAGAACAGAGAAACCGTGAGCTGGCTTTCCTGGAGTTCGAAATCAGTGAAATCGAGAAAGCAAACCTGCAGCCGGGAGAGGATGAGGAACTGGAAATTCAGTACAGAAAAATGAACAACGCAAAACTCATTGTTGATTCCCTGCAGCTCGTACATAATCTTACAGGCTATGACAGCAAAGAGGGAGCCGGAGAAACAGTAGGGGAAGCCTTAAAGGAGTTATCCCGCGTAACGCAGTATGATCCGGATCTGGCACCTCTTGCGGAGACACTTACTTCTGTAGACGGACTGTTGAACGATTTTAACAGAGAGCTGTCAGCTTATCTGGAGGATATGACTTTTGATGAAAGTGAGTTCTATGAGACAGAGCGACGTCTGAATCTGATCAATGGACTGAAAGCAAAGTACGGACAAAGCATTGAAGATATTTTTGCTTACCGTAAATTTCAGGAAGAAAAACTAGAAAAATTACGAAGATATGAAGATAATTTACAAGAGTTAAAAGACCATCTCAGGAAACTGGAAGAAATTCTCAAACAGAAGTCGGATGAATTGTCAGATATCCGCAGAGAATACAGTAAGCAGCTGGAGCAGAAAATCATTCAGGGATTAAGAGATTTAAATTTTCTGGACGTAAACTTTGCTATTGATTTCCAGAAGAAGAAAAATTATACAGACAATGGAACGGAGGATATTCAATATCTTATATCTACAAATCCGGGCGAAACTCTGAAACCACTTGGACAGATCGTATCCGGCGGTGAACTTTCACGAATTATGCTTGCACTGAAAGCAATTCTTGCAGACAGAGATCAGATAGAGACACTGATTTTTGATGAGATTGATACCGGTATCAGTGGAAGGACCGCACAGAAGGTATCCGAGAAGATGGCAGTGATCGGCCAACATCATCAGGTACTCTGCATTACACATCTGCCGCAGATCGCAGCCATGGCAGACAGTCATTTTGAAATTGAGAAGCACCTGCAGGGAACGGAAACGATCACCCAGATTCATGTACTTGAGGAAAAAGATTCCATTCGTGAACTGGCAAGGCTGTTAGGCGGTGCAGAAATCACACCTGCGGTTCTTGAGAATGCGAAAGAAATGAAAGAATTGGCACAGAAACAAAAAAATACAAGATTCAAATAAAAAATTGACCACATACTAAGAGAGGATAATCTTATTGCAGATTGTTTTCTCTTATTTTTTTACTGAAAGGATGTGCGTGAATGAACAGAAGAAAAAAATACAGATTTTTTTTGATATGCTGTCTTGCACTGGATCTTGTGGTGATGCTTTGGCTGGGATACCGATATCTGGACAGAAAAATTCCGGACGAAATTCTGGTATCCAGAGATAAGGACGAAGATGCAGAAAAAGTAACGAAAGTTCTCTCAATACCTATGGTCACATTTGAAGAGGCGGTTACTGTGTCTGAAGACGGAGGTTATGTTTTACCCTGCAGGCTGTTGGGATATATTCCGTTTAAAAATGTAAAAATAACGCCGGTAGATGATCAGGAAATCTATGTCAGTGGAAGTACCATTGGAATTTACATGGAAACAGAAGGAGTTCTGGTTATTGATACAGGCGAAATTCAGTGTCAGGATGGAGAAATAAAAGAACCGGCAAAAGATATCATCAGACAGGGAGATTACATTATAGCACTTAACGGACAGAAAATTTCCACAAAAAAAGAACTGCTCAGTGATGTCGAAGAACTTGACGGAAACTCAGCTATCCTGGAAGTAAGTCGTGATGGAGAGAATATCCCCGTATCTGTCACTCCTGTGAAAGATTCAAATGGTAACTATAAGCTTGGCATATGGGTACGGGATGACACGCAGGGAATAGGAACGCTTACTTATGTAGATCAGGAGGGTAATTACGGTGCACTTGGTCATGGAATCAGCGATATTGATACCGCGCAGCTTTTGAAGATTCACAAGGGCATTCTTTACAAAGCCCAGATCCTGGCCATCAATAAAGGCAGTAAAGGAAATCCCGGAGAACTTGCGGGGTTTATCCGTTATGATGACCACAGTATACTTGGGACTATAGAAGCCAACACGGAAAATGGAATATATGGTCAGTTCACTGATACCATAGACAGCGGGATTACACTGAAAAAAATGCCCGTCGCATACAAACAGGATGTAGAAATTGGTCCGGCTTCAATTCTTTGTGATGTAGAGGGTGAAGTGAAAGAATATAAGGCGGAAATAAAAAGAATAGATCTGAATCATGAAGATACAAACAAAAGTTTTGTGATCCAGATAACAGATAAAAAACTGCTGGATATAACAGGTGGTGTGGTACAGGGGATGAGTGGAAGTGCTGTTTTACAGAATGGCAGAATAATCGGTGCAGTGACACACGTATTCGTTCAGGATGCCACCAGTGGATATGGAATTTTCATAGAAAATATGCTTAAGAATACCTGAGTGTTACGGAAATTTTACAGCTGCGGATTCCGAGTCAAGCGGATAAAATCATCCGCTTCGCTACGTGGCTCTACACCGAATAACTGCTCTGCAGTTTATCAGGAGTGGCTTGTACCACTCCTGATACAA
>CAVCYJ010000030.1:0-20503 GCA_963605995.1 Holdemanella biformis
AGGTAAAGCACCTCCTTTATCTATTATCCATGTTAAATTTTGTAACTTTTCAGTAACCGGAGATACTGAAACATTCTCCAAAATCTCCACTTACTGCATTTATTAGAACATCATTTCAATTATATTCATAAAGGGTGGTTTCGTCAAGTATTATTTACACAAAGATTTATAAGGTATTAGGTGGGATTGTGGATTATTAAATTGGTTTACGTAATATTATCCACATTTTGTGGATAACTTGTGGATAACTTGTGGAATATCCTGTAATCTTTCCACTTTACCCCCCACATTTTTACACATATAAAAAATAAAGCCTTTTATTTCCACCTTTTTTACAGTGCATAACATTATACACATATTTTTGTGGATTTTCCATCCACACTTTGGAATTATGTAAATCTCTATCGAGTTATACACTGTTATCCACACTAATCCACATAAAATTTGGGGATAACTTTTTTTTCCACATTTCTGTCAAATATAGATTGCGAAACGCCCTGTTTTATTATAATATATATAAGTATATTTATGTCTTTTTTAAAGAATACGGCCGGAGTTTGTGGAAAAACCATATATACTATCAACTCCAAAACACTTAATATAGAAGCAACGTAATTGCGAAATTACCGAACAATTACGAAGTAAAACGAACCGGGAGAAACAATAATGAACAAAGTTGTGGAAAAATGGGATGAAATCCTGCAAATCGTCAAAACCGAGCATGATCTGTCTGACGTTTCTTTCAACACGTGGCTGAAACCATTGACAGTCTATGAAGTAGTTGACAATATGGTAACTATCATTGTGCCATCCGAACAGGTCGGTCTCAATTATATAAGTAAAAAATATAAACTTCCACTTCAGGTAACAATCAGCGAAGTTACCGGAATGGAAAACTGTGATATTAATTTCATACTGCCAGAGGATGTTCCAAAGAAAGAGACCGTTACTCAGAAAGCTCAGTCTCAGGATGCCCGCTGTGAAGAAGCTCATCTGAATCCGAAGTATACTTTTGATACATTTGTTGTCGGAAGTAACAATAAATTTGCCCAGGCAGCGGCACTTGCAGTTGCCGAATCACCCGGAGACACATATAATCCGCTTTTTATCTATGGTGGTGCCGGTCTGGGTAAGACTCACCTTATGCATTCTATTGCACATTTTATCATCGATCATGATGAAAACAGTAAAGTGCTTTATGTTACCAGTGAAGAATTTACAAACGAACTGATTGAAACCATTCGAAACGGAAATAACTCAGCAATGACTAAATTCCGTGAAAAATACAGGAATATTGATGTCCTTCTTGTCGATGATATTCAGTTTATCATAGGAAAGGAATCTACTCAGGAAGAATTTTTCCATACTTTTAACAGTCTTCACAGCGCAAAAAAACAGATTATTATTTCTTCGGATAAACCACCGAAAGATATGGAAATTCTGGAAGAACGTTTCCGTTCACGATTTGAATGGGGGCTGATCGCAGATATTACTCTGCCGGATTATGAAACCCGAATGGCAATCCTTCATAAAAAGGAAGAAATGGATGGCTATGATATTAATGAAGAAGTAATTAAATATATCGCTAATAATATCAAATCCAACATCCGTGAACTGGAGGGTGCGATCAACAAAGTCATGGCTTTTGCCAAGCTTGAAAAAAAAGAAGTTACACTTGAACTTGCGGAACAGGCCCTGAAAGATATTATTTCACCGGATGAAAAAAAAGTAATCACACCGGAATACATTATTTCTATAGTTGCAGAGCATTTTGATGTCTCCGTCAGTGACCTTTCCGGAAATAAACGTAACTCAAAAATTGTAACCCCACGTCAGGTTGCCATGTATCTGTGCAGAGAAATTATTTCAACTCCTTTGAAATCCATCGGAAAATGCCTTGGAAACCGTGATCATACTACAATTATGCACGGTATTGATAAAATTGAAAAAGAAATTTCCAGTGATGAAAATTTAAAAAACACCATTGATACATTAAAAAAGAAAATAAATCCACAGGGATGAGGATAACTGACTGTATAACATGTGTATAAGATGTTGATTGAATGTGAATAACTGTGAATAACTTTCTGCCCCTTTCAGGCGAATACGGTTATACACAAGTTATTCACATACTTTAAGTACCCCTGTACACGAAGTTATCCATATTCGAAACCCTTGAAAACTCAATCTGTATTGAAGTTTTTCACATATTCACATCCCCTACGGCGGATACGACGAATTTCTTTTATATATTAATCTATAAACAAAACACATCACTCAGAAAGGAAGTTATACACATTATGAAAATCATCTGCTCAAAAAACAACCTTCTAAAAAGTGTAAACATATCACTCAAAGCAGTTCCTTCAAAAACTACCATGCCTATACTTGAATGCATATTAATAGATGCAACAACAAATCAAATTAAATTTACTACCAATGATATGGAACTGGGTATTGAAACAATCGTTGACGGAATAATCGAAGAAAAAGGTATTGTTGCACTTGATGCTAAAATCTTTTATGAAATTATCCGTCGACTTCCGGACAATGAAATTATTATTAAAACTGATGATAAACTTACTGCCACCATTACCTGTGAAAAAGCTCGCTTTACAATTCCAGGAAAATCAGGAGAAGACTTTGCGTATCTCCCAATTATCGAAAAAGATGAAAGCCTTACTATCTCACAATTTACGTTAAAGGAAATGATTCGACAGACAATTTTTTCAATTGCTTCTAATGAGACCAACAAATTAATGACTGGAGAACTGTTTGAAATTAAAGATAATAATCTGAAAATTGTATCTCTTGATGGTCATCGTATAGCCATCAGACGTATGGAATTAAAGAAAAATTATGCTGACCGTAAAGTTGTAGTTCCCGGAAAAACGCTGAATGAGATCAGCAAAATTCTTTCCGGTGAAATTGATGACATTGTAAATATCTACTTTTCCAGAAATCATATATTATTCGAATTTGATCAGACAATCGTTGTATCCAGACTCATTGAAGGCGAATATTTCCGTATTGATCAGATGCTTTCCAGTGATTATGAGACAAAAATTGTTATCAATAAAAAAGAATTTCTTAACTGTATTGATCGTGCCACATTGTTGGTAAGAGAGGGAGAGAAAAAACCGATCATTATTGAAATTACTGATAATTCTATGGAATTACGTATTGATTCGGCGATGGGTTCCATGAATGAGAATATTGATATTGATAAAGAGGGTAAAGATATTCTGATCGGATTTAATCCGCGATTCCTGATTGATGCATTGAAAGTAATAGATGATGAAACAATCAGTATCTACCTCGTAAATCCTAAAGCACCATGCTTTATCAGAGATGAAGAGGAGAACTACACATATTTGATTTTGCCTGTAAATATCAACCAGAATCAGGCAAGGTAGGGAGTAAATGACAATGACAGAAATTAAAATCAGAGATGAATTTATAAAGCTGGGGCAGTTGCTGAAACTGGCAGATCTTGTTCAGGATGGGGTAGAGGCAAAATATGTTATCAGTGATGGACTGGTAATGGTAAACGGTGAAGTAGATGAACGTCGGGGACGTAAAGTTTATGAAGGTGATATTGTTTCTTACGATGGAAATGAAATTAAAGTGATCAGGTGAGCGAATGTATATTGAATCCGTTCAGTTAAAAAATTTCAGGAATTATGAGGCTCTGGAACTAAACCTGGTACCGGAAACCAATATATTTTACGGAAATAATGCACAGGGAAAAACCAATATTCTGGAAGCTCTGTATTTATGCGGAACAACCAAATCGCACAGGAGAAGCAAGGATAAAGATATGATTCGATTTGGAGCAGATGAGGCACATATCCGAATGATGGTGAACAGAGATGCACTTTCCTATAAGATAGATATGCATCTGAGAAAGAACAGGGCAAAAGGAGTGGCGATCAATGGACTGCCAATAAAGAAAGCAGGAGAATTGTTTGGAATTGTCAACCTTGTGTTTTTTTCGCCTGAAGATCTGAACATCATAAAAAACGGACCGGGTGAAAGGCGCAGATTTCTTGACCTGGAACTGTGTCAGATGGATAAAATATATCTGACAGAGCTTGCCGCGTATAATCATATTGTCAATCAGAGAAATAAGTTGCTGAGAGACATTTCTGTTCAGCCATCTCTGAGAAGTACATTGGAAATCTGGGATATGCAGATGGCTGATTATGGTCGGAGGATTATTGAAAAACGCAGAGAATTTACAGGAGAACTGAATGAGACGGTACATGGGATTCATCATAATCTTACAGGAGGCCAGGAGGAACTGGAGGTTATTTATGAACCAAATACCGGAAGCGTTGGACTGGAAAAGGTTATAAGGGAAAACCGGGAAAAAGATATGAGGATGAAGCTGACATCCGTTGGTCCGCACAGAGATGATCTCTGTGTAATGGTAAACGGGATTGATATCCGAAAGTATGGTTCACAGGGACAGCAGAGAACTGCTGCACTTTCACTTAAATTATCAGAGATTTATATTTTGAAAAGAAAAATCAGGGATACACCGGTTCTGCTTCTGGATGATGTGTTGTCAGAGCTGGACAGCAGCAGACAGAATTACCTTCTGGAGAGTATCTGTGATATTCAGACATTGATTACATGTACGGGACTGGATGATTTTGTCAGTCATCAGTTTCGGATAAATAAAACCTATCAGGTAGCAGATGGAATGGTATATTAATTTTGGCCTGACGGGATGAAACGGTGTTTTTTGACAAGGATAGAGGCTTATGATACACTGAGCCTAATTATGGAAAGTTGGTGAGTAAATTGGACAAAGAAGAATTTCGGATAAAACTGGAAGAGATTAACAGACTGGTTCAGAGCAAGGATTATAAGGGGGCTATGGACATCGTTGACAGTATTGACTGGAGACGTGTGAAGAATGTCCGGACATTATGTGTTGTTGGTGAAATTTATGCTGCGAATGGAAGGTATGAAGACAGTAAAGAGATATTCTTGCTGGCATATCATAAAGCATCTATCGGAAAAAATATCCTTTATCGTCTGATAGAGATTTCTCTGCGAATGAAAGATATTGCAGAGGCAGAAGAATTTTTTGAAGAATATAAGCAGGTAGCTTCTAATGACAGCACACAGTACATTTTACAGTACAAGATTGCGAGAGCAAAGAACTCTTCTTTAAATGAACAGATCAGAATTCTGGAAGAGTACAAGGAACAGGAATTTACAGAAAAATGGTCATATGAACTGGCTGCATTATATTATAAAGCAGGAGAAAGACAAAAATGTCTGGATTTATGTAATGAGATCATTCTCTGGTTCAGTGAAGGCAAATATGTGATGAAGTCTTACGATCTTAAGATGAGAATGGGAGAACTGACGGGAGCGGAGAAAGCGAAATATGAGCAGCAGTTTGTTCCAAAGCTTCTTACACCGGAACAGGCGAAGGAACTGGAACTGAAGAAACAGGAAGCAAAAAAGCTTTCGGAGGAAGTAAAAGAGCAGAATGAAAATACCATAAATAATGGCTCAGAAAGCGATGAAGTTCAAACAGAAGAGAATGTTGAAACAGACAGCACGGAAAATCCTAAAGCGGATGAACCAGAAGAAACACCGGAGAAATCATTTAATATGGCAGATATCCAGAAACAGATATCCAGAGGAATCAAGGATATTTTCGGTGGAAAATCTCATGAGGAGCCAGAAGATGAAATTCCGGAGGAAATCATAAAGAGTGAGGCATTAGAGGAAGAGCCGGAGAATGCTCCAAAGCTGGAGGCAGAGCCTGAGAAACCGGGAGAATCTCCTGTTACAGCTTCTGATACTTCTGATAAGAAAGAAACACCGGCGGATTTTGGGGCAACGCTGAGAATGCCTGAGTTAAATATCCCGAAATCCATGAAGAATATGGAACTGAGCAAACCTCCAAAAGTCGAAGAGGTTACAGAACTTTTTGGCACTGGAGATACAGAATTTAATCTGGAAAACACAATTCTGGCAGCTGCAAGTGCGCAGGGAATTGAAATTCCGAAAGAAGACCAGAAAGAAGATCAGAAAGAAACAGCTACTGAGAAAGCTGCAGAAACAAATACTTCGGAAACAGAAGAGAAATCTGTCGGTGAACTGGAAGAACCGGATTTCCTCAGCGGAGACATTTCAGATGTGGAACCTGTATCGGAAGAGAGCTATCCTGAAGATACAAAAGTTTCTGTTGATGAAGAAGATATTGTTACGGAAGAAGATCTTCGAAGAGCAGAAGAGGAGTTTCTGCATGGACCGGCAGGAAATAAGGATTTCAATCTGGATGATATGGATGAAGAAGAATTTTCTGATACATCAGAAGAAGAAAACAGACCACTGTCAGAGGAAGAGGAACTGGAACGTTTTATTGAATCCATTGATGCAAAGAATCAGACAGATTCCAGAGACATTGTACCAAGAGAACGTGAACTGACAGACGACGAGAAACAGTTATTTACATATTTTGTTAAAGTACCGGGAATGAAAGAACAGCTCATTGATGCACTGTGCGATGTGCAGATGGCAGCTGCAGATAAGACTTCCAGAACAGGAAATATTATTGTAATGGGCGGCAGAGAATGCGGAAAAACCCGGTTGATCTCCGGTATTATTCCTGCAATATGCAAGGAATTAAATCTGGAAGCATCTAAGGTGGCATATGTGTTTGCAGAACAGATCAATGGTAAGAATATTTATAAGATTTTTGCCAAACTGGCAGGAGGCTTTCTGGTTATTGAGAATGCAAATCAGCTGACGCAGGAAACTGTAGAGATGCTTGATAAGGCTATGGAGGCGAATACAGACGGGCTGACTGTAATTATTGAAGATGAAAAAATAGGAATGCGTAAATTAATTGCGAAGTATCCGAAATTTGCTCAAAAATTTACTTCTATGATCAATATTCCGGTATTTACTAACGATGAGCTTGTTAATTTTGCGAGAATTTATACAAAAGAGAACGGCTACACCATTGATCAGATGGGAATGCTTGCATTATACAATCTGATCGGTATCAATCAGAAAGAAGATTCTCCTATGAATGTAGGTGCTGTAAAAGAGCTGATCGATGCGGCAATTGCAAAATCGCAGGGAGGAATCCGAAAATTTAAACGAAACATTTCAAAGAAACGTATGGACAGAGACGGATACATCGTGCTGTATGAAAAAGATTTCAGCAAATAAAAGAAAAGGGAGTTAAGATTATGGCCAGACCGTATTTAGGAGATCCAAAGTATACCATAGAGGTGCTTCAGAAGTATAATTTTGCGTTCCAGAAGAGGTTTGGGCAGAACTTTCTGATCGATACCCATGTTCTGGACAAGATCATTGATTCTGCACAGATCACGAAAGATGATTTTGTGCTGGAGATAGGACCGGGAATCGGAACTATGACGCAGTATCTGGCTGAAGCGGCAAGAGAAGTGGCAGCAGTTGAAATAGATACGATGCTGATTCCGATCCTGAAAGATACACTGAAGGAATGGAACAATGTAACTGTGATCAATAATGATATTCTGAAAGTAGATATCAGACAACTCGCGGCTGAGAAGAATCAGGGACATCCGATCAAAGTAGTTGCGAACCTGCCGTATTACATTACTACCCCCATCATCATGGGATTATTTGAAAATCAGGTTCCGGTCGATTCGATTACCATTATGGTGCAGAAAGAGGTTGCAGACAGAATGCAGGTAGGACCGGGAACAAAAGAATATGGAGCACTGTCTCTGGCAGTGCAGTATTATGCGAAGCCGCAGATTGTTGCAAATGTACCGCCGAACTGTTTTATGCCGAGACCTAAGGTGGGAAGTGCGGTAATTCGTCTTGAACGATATTCCAGGCCACCGGTTGAAGTAAAGGATGAGAAGCTGATGTTTAGTATTATCAGGGCTTCTTTTAACCAGAGAAGAAAGACACTGGTCAATGGTCTTAAGAATTCTCCGGAAATTCCGTTCGAAAAGGAACAGATTGAAGAAGCATTGAAAATGTGTGGATTATCTTTGAATATCAGGGGAGAAGCACTGACGCTGGAAAAGTTTGCACAGCTTGCAAATGCGTTCAGCAGTTTGTAGGGACTCTTAATAAATCATTTGATATTTGTTCAAAGAATTTTCATAACTTAAACACGATTCCATCATAATTGCAGGATATACTTAAAAGCATAAAAATAATAAAGCCAACATTATTTTTATAAAATTTCTTTTTCATATGTTGATTGCCTTAGCGGCAATTAACTCTCCTTCCTTTTAAAAAATAAATATGAACGTAATTATAAAAAGCATCCGCCTAGCCATCGGATGCTTTTTATATCGTACATTGGATTTTACAAAAAAGAGTATCAGGTTGATATACTGAAACAGTAGTAACAATTCAGCAGCCTGCTGACTGTAAAGGCACTGAACAGGAAATAGCGGCAGCATTCTGCCAGAGATTATGGAGGAAATAAATCATGAAAATAAAGAAAATCGGAGCACTTATACTTGCCGGAACGATTATGTGTACAACACCTGTTGCATCAGTGATGGCATCAGATACATCATCAGTGCAGGAGATTATTACGGACAATGCAATTGATTCTCTTGCATCAGATCCGGAAGCAGTAGTTGATATCATTATGTATGTGAAGGATGAAGCAGCACAGCAGGATATTTCTGATGAACAGATCAAATCACTGATCCAGACGGCAGAAGATACGGTAGGGGTGAGTCTGACAGATGAAGAAGAGAATAAGATAGTCAAAATCGTGAAGCAGGTTAAGGACACAGATATTGATGAAGAACAGCTCAGAAGTACTGTGACAAAGGTTTATGACAAACTGAAGGAAATGGGAATAGGTAAGGAAGAGGTAAAAGGAATCCTGAATAAGCTGGCAGATATCGTCAAAAGTTTTCTGGACTGATAGTTTTTAACCGAATCAGGTAAGTCACCTGCTTCAATTACGAACATCAATAAGCAGTTATTCGGTTATGGGCAGGTAACGAAGCGGATGATTTTATCCGCTTGGCTGTATAAGATACACAAAGTGTATGCATATAAAAAAATAAAACCATGTATCAAATACATAAAAAAACAATAAAAAAAGAATTAATATTATGCAAATAAACGAAAAATTAATTAAGAGTTCATATTCTGTTCATATATAATTGCTATTATATAACCAGTTCGAAAGAACCTGCGAAAGACGTTGTAATGTGTTATCATTACACATAAATTTTTTTCATAATAATAGCCCCGGTAAACCACTGCCGGGGCACTCCTCGTTTCAGGGGAAGGTTCTGGATCGCTGGAATTGCTATAAAAATGCCGCAGATGATTACTGCGGCATTTTTTTGTCGGTTAATTTTCCATGTTTTTGGATTTCATTGTTTAATTCTTCCATACGGGCATCAAGTTCTGCCACATAGCGGGCACATTCCCTTAATTCTCTGGTGATGTAATCAGGACCGTCACCTTCAAATTTGTAATGCATTTTATGCTCCAGTGTTGCCCAGAAATCCTGAGCAACTGTGCGGATCTGGATTTCAACCTTGGTGTCTATAATACTGTCCGAAAGGAAGACGGGAGTAGTGACCAGCATATGATAGCTTCGGTAACCGCTTTTCTTCGGATTTTTCATGTAGTCACGTCTCGCAAGGATCGTCATATCGTTTTGTTTGGAAAGCATGTCTGCAATCAGATAAATATCAGAGGTAAATGAACAGCTGATACGGATTCCTGCAATGTCGTTCACATAGCGAACCATGTTTTCAATACTGGAATCATAGCCGTGTCGTTTGAGTTTTCTGACAATGCTCTCAGGAGTCTTGATCCTGTATTTGATATGTTCAATTGGGTTGTATTTATGACGATGCTGAAATTCATCATTCAGGATATCGATCTTGGTGCGAACCTGCTTCAGAGCTGATTTGTAAACAAAAATAACAGTGTCCCAGTCATTTAGTTCTTTAAAATCCCTCAGAGGGACAGAATCATAGTTCATATATAATTTCCTTTCCGACTTACAGTATGAAATGTGGCAGTGCCTGTTAATGCTTATCAATGATATCATACCATATAAATATCGACCTGTGTAACTTTCATCCGTAAATTCAGCTTTCCATTATTCTGAGGATTGTGTTATAATGTTGGAAAAACATTGAGAGTATAAAAATCCAGACAAAGGAGATTAGATAATGGCTGAAACAATGAAGGATTATGAGTCAGAGCTGGCAGCCTCTTTTAAAAAAATTGAGGAGGGAGACATCCTTACAGGAACTGTGATCAGTGCAGATGAGAAAGAGGTTGTGGTTGATCTCGGGTATTATGCCGAGGGAATCATTCCGGCAGAGGCTTATAGCAGAGAACCGGGATTTTCGTTGAAAGAAGAGGTTCATGTGGGAGATGAAGTTTCTGCTGCTGTTGTAAGGAAAGATGATGGAAATGGTAATATCCTTCTTTCACGGATAGAGGCAGCAGATGTACTGGCATGGGATAAACTCAGAGAATTAAAAGATTCAGGTGAAATCCTTGATGTAGTAATAAAAGGAATCGTGAATGGTGGTGTGATTGCCTATGTGGAGGGTGTACGGGGATTTATTCCCGCATCCAGACTGGCAGCAGGTTATGTAGAGGATACGAATGAATATCTGAACAGACCGATTCAGGTACGTGTTTTTGAAATTGATAAGGAAAAAAACAGATTAATTCTTTCTGCCAGGGAAATATTAAGAGAGAAAGAGGAAGAAGATAGAAAGAAAAAGATATCTAATGTACAGGTGGGACTTGTAACGGAAGGTACAGTTGAGAGTCTGCAGCCATACGGAGCTTTCGTAGATCTCGGCAATGGTCTGTCAGGACTGGTTCATATTTCTCAGATTTGTGAGAAGAGAATCAGAAAACCATCAGAGGTTCTGTCTGCAGGAGATAAAGTAAAAGTCAAGGTAACTGCCGTCAAAGATGGAAAATTGAGTCTGAGCATTAAAGAAGCGACAGATATGATGGCCAGGGAAATTGAAGAAGAGATAGTTGAACTTCCGGATTCAAAAGAAGAGGCTTCCACTTCCCTTGGTGCACTCTTTGCAAAACTGAAATTAGATTAAGAAAAAGATAGGGGTTAGATTCTGTATGAAAAATCAGGAGAAAATATATGTAATAGGTCACAAGAATCCGGACACAGATTCTATCTGTTCGGCAATCGCCTATGCAGATATCAAAAATAAAACTTCCCAGAAGGTAAAGTATATTCCAAAACGTGCAGGGCAGATTAATGAAGAAACGGAATATGTATTAAACCGTTTTGGCATGCAGCCACCCGGATACCTGTCAAATATAGGAACACAGGTAAAAGATATGGATATACGGATGAGTCCGGATGCAGACAAAAGTATATCGTTGAAGAATGCATGGGATCTGATGATGGAGAAGAGCATAGTATCACTTCCGATCAGAGACAGGGAGGGTCAGCTTGAAGGTCTGATCACAATTGGAGATATTGCCAAGACCTATATGGATACAACAGACAGTTATCTGTTGTCAAGAGCGAAAACCCAGTACAGAAGAATTGCCGAGACTATTTCAGGTACGGTAATAGAGGGAAATGAACATGGATATTTTTCCAAGGGAAAGGTTCTGGTAGGAACAGCAAATCCGGAAAAACTAAAAAACTTTATTGAGGCAGATGATCTGATCATCATGGGAGACAGGGAGGAGGATCATCTTGAAGCAATCGCCCAGAATGTAAGTTGTATCATTGTGGGGATGGGAATTGAAGTAACAGAGAAAGTTATCAAGCTTGCGCATGAAAAGGAAATTGCTATCATCCAGTCACCATATGATACCTTTACCATTGCACGTCTCATAAATCAGAGTATTCCGGTAAGGTATATTATGAAGACAGATAATCTGGTTACATTCAATACAGAGGATTTCACAGATGATATCCAGACTGAGATGATCAAACATCGTCACCGTGCTTTCCCTGTGATCAATAAAAAAGGAAAATGTATCGGAACTATATCCAGAAGAAATTTTCTGGATATGCACAGAAAAAAAGTTGCACTTGTAGATCACAATGAGAAAGATCAGGCAGTGGATAATATCGATAAGGCAGAAATCGTGGAAATCATAGATCATCATAAACTTGGTTCACTGGAAACTATGGCGCCGATTTCATTCAGAAATCAGCCGGTCGGCTGTACTGCAACGATTCTCTATGAAATGTATGGAGAACAGAAGCTGGAAATTTCACCGAATATTGCAGGACTTTTGTGTGCTGCGATTATTTCCGATACGCTGATGTTCCGTTCACCGACCTGTACGTTATCGGATAAGATGGCAGCAGGTGCGCTGGCACTGATTGCAGGAATTAATATTGAACAGTTTGCGAGAGAGATGTTTAAGGCGGGAAGTAATCTTAAAGATAAATCACCGGAAGAAATCTTTTACCAGGATTACAAGAAGTTTATTGCTGAGGATGATATCAACTTCGGTGTTGGTCAGATCAGTTCGATGGACAGTGAGGAACTTGTTGAAATCAAGGAACGCCTGATCCCGTTTATGGTCAGCGAGTGCGGACGTCACGGTGTTACCCGTGTATTCTTTATGCTTACTAATATTATCGAGGAATCCACAGAACTCCTTTACTATGGTGAGGGAAGTGAGGAAATGGCCCGTATTGCTTTTCATATGGAACCATCGGATGGAGTATTTGACCTGAAGGGTGTGGTTTCACGTAAGAAACAGCTGATCCCGGCACTTATGGAAGCAGCACAGGTTGGACAAAACGATTATAGTTAATAGAGGACGAATGTAAAATGGCAAAGGAAACCTGGAAAGCAGGAAATATGCTTTATCCACTTCCGGCAGTTATGGTAAGTGTCTCTGACGGAGAGGGAAATGACAACATTATTACAGTTGCATGGGCGGGAACTGTCTGCACAAATCCTCCGATGGTTTCTATTTCTGTACGGCCATCCCGTTTTTCTTATGATATGATCAGAAAAACAGGAGAATTTGTAATAAATCTGACAACTGAAAAACTGGCATATGCAACTGACTACTGCGGAGTGCGCTCAGGACGCGAAACAGATAAGTTCAGAGAAATGAAGCTTACAAAAGAGAAAGCGGATTTTGTAGGTGTGCCAATGATCGCAGAATCACCGGTGAGTATTGAATGCAGGGTGAAACAGGTTCTGGAGTTAGGCTCTCATCATATGTTTCTGGCAGATGTACTTGCGGTTCATGCTGATTCACAGTATATGGATGAGAAGAAGAAATTTCAGCTTAATGATGCGAAACCGCTGGTGTATTCGCACGGGGAATATCTGGGAACCGGCAGAAAGCTGGGAACTTTTGGATACAGCGTAAAAAAGAAGAAAGGGACTTCAGGAAGGAAAGGACACAGACATGAATAATGTGACATTAATTGGAATGCCCGGTTCAGGGAAAAGTACAATAGGAGTTATCCTTGCAAAAGCGTTGAGATATGAATTTCTGGATTCCGATCTTTTAATACAGAAACAGGAAAAGAGAAAACTTTCCGAGATCATAGAGCAGGATGGACCGGAACGTTTCAGGGAAATTGAAAACCGTATCAATGCAGATATTCAGGTGACGGATACGGTTATTTCTCCGGGCGGCAGTGTTATTTACTGTGAAGAGGCAATGGAACATCTGAAATCTATTGGAAAAGTCATCTATCTTAAAATATCACTGGAATCTTTATCCAGGAGACTTGGAAATCTGAAAGGTCGCGGAGTGCTGTTAAAGGACGGTCAGGGACTGAAGGAGTTATATGAAGAGAGAGTTCCCTTATATGAAAAATATGCAGATATTATCATTGATGAAGAAGGGAAAAATTTGGATGAAAGTCTCATGGCAATTCTGGAGATAATACATATCGAAGAGCAGGGAAAGTGATTATTACAGACCGTGGAGCAGAACGTGGTAAATAATTTCTGTTTACAAATAGTAAATATATGCTATAATATACAACTGACCTTAAACAGAATCATTGCGAAATCCCATCGCCGCAGATGATTTTCCATGGATTTTGACTTGTAACTGTGAAGGTATTGAACAGTTACGTTTGAAAGTCAAGCGGATGTTTTTATCTGCCTGACTTCTGCTCGCGGAGTGAAAATAATTAAGAGGTGTGATATGGAACAGTATGTTATAAAAGGAGGCAACCCTTTAGTCGGTGAAGTGGAGATTGCCGGTGCCAAGAATGCAGCACTTGCCATTCTTGCAGCAGCCATAATGACTGATGAGACGATTCTGATAGAGAATCTGCCGGATGTCAGAGATATTAATGTATTACTTGAAGCTATCGCCGGTATTGGAGCGCAGGTAGACCGTATTGACAAATCTACTGTAAAGATTAACGGTTCTACAATTGGAGATGTAAGTGTTGATTATGAATATATCAAGAAGATCAGAGCTTCCTATTATCTGCTTGGAGCACTTCTTGGCAAATACAAGCATGCAGAGGTGCCGCTTCCGGGCGGCTGTAATATTGGAAGCCGTCCGATAGATCAGCATCTGAAGGGATTCAGGGCATTAGGCGCTGATGTTGATATTATGCACGGAGCAATTGTTGCGAAAGCGGAAGAACTTCATGGAAGCCATATTTTCCTTGATGTTGTGTCTGTAGGTGCGACGATCAATATCATGATGGCGGCATCACTTGCACCGGGACGTACGATACTGGAGAATGCAGCAAGAGAACCACATGTAGTAGATGTTGCCAATTTTCTGAACAGTATGGGCGCCAATATTAAAGGTGCAGGAACTGATGTGATTCGTATCAAAGGTGTAGAGAAGCTTCATCGTACAGAATATTCAATTATTCCGGATCAGATTGAAGCCGGAACATTTATGTTTGCGGCAGCAGCAACCGGCGGTGATATTACAGTTAAGAATGTAATTCCGAAACATCTGGAAGCTACCACAGCTAAACTTGAAGAAATTGGCTGTGAGGTTGAGGAGTTTGATGATGCAGTTCGTGTACGTGCAACAGGTAAGCTCCATCGTACCCATGTAAAAACTCTTCCCTATCCGGGATATCCGACAGATATGCAGCCACAGATTGCTGTAACTCTGGCACTTGCAGAAGGAACAAGTATAGTAACGGAGAGCATTTTTGAGAACAGGTTTAAATATGCAGATGAACTTTCACGTATGGGAGCATGCATTAAAGTTGAGGGGAATTCTGCAATCATTGATGGTGTGAAGAAGCTGACAGGCGCGAGAGTCAGCGCTCCTGATCTGCGTGCCGGGGCTGCACTTGTTATTGCCGGTCTGGCGGCAGACGGAATCACTATTGTTGATGATATTGTATATATCCAGAGAGGTTATGAAAACTTCGAAGAGAAGCTCAGAACTCTCGGTGCTGAGATTGAGAGAGTTTCCAGTGAAAAAGAAATCCAGAAATTCCGTCTCAGGGTAGGATGAAAAAAATAGCTTGACATTTATGAGCGTTAAGTATATTGTATGATATGCAATAGCATTTATGAAAGTTAATAATTAGTAATAGCCTTTTATTCAGAGTGGTGGAGATACAAAGGATCTGCGAAGCCACGGCAACCCCTGTCTGTACAGGAAGGTGCCAGCCTGAGCGAGTAATCGAACAATAAGAGGATTGTTGAGAAGATCAAACAGTCCGATTACTTCGGACTGTTTCTTTTGATTAACTGCAAGTATCAGTGGCAGAGAAGATACCGGAACTGCTTTACTGGTACGGTACATAAATAAATATGGAAAATAATAAAGGAGAGTACAATGGAGAAAATTTTATTTACTTCTGAATCTGTAACTGAAGGTCATCCTGACAAAATGTGTGATGCCATTTCTGATGCTGTTCTGGACGCAATCATGGAACAGGATCCAATGGGGCGTGTTGCATGCGAAACAGCTACAACAACGGGTCTTGTACTGGTAATGGGAGAGATTACAACAACTGCCAATATTGATATCCAGCAGATTGTAAGAGATACAGTTCGTGAAATAGGATATAATCGTGGAAAATATGGTTTTGATGCAGATACCTGTGCGGTTATTACAGCACTGGACAAACAGTCTGCAGATATCGCTCTTGGTGTAGATAAAGCTCTGGAAGCTAAAATGGGAGAAGACGAGATTAATGCGATCGGAGCAGGAGATCAGGGTATTCAGTTTGGATATGCTTCCAATGAAACAGAGGAGTATATGCCATATGCGATCAACATGGCTCATAAGCTTTCACGTCAGCTGACAAAAATCCGTAAGGATGGTACCTTAAGCTATTTAAGACCAGATGGAAAAACTCAGGTTACTGTAGAATATGATGAAGCCGGAAAGCCATGCCGTATTGATGCTGTTGTATGCTCTACACAGCATGACCCGGATGTAACTCAGGAACAGATTCATGAAGATATCAGAAAATATGTATTTGATGAAATTATCCCTGCAGACATGGTAGACGAGAATACGAAATACTTTATCAATCCGACAGGACGTTTCGTAATCGGCGGACCTCATGGTGACAGCGGACTTACAGGACGTAAAATTATTGTTGATACTTATGGCGGAGCGGGTCGTCATGGCGGCGGAGCTTTCTCTGGAAAGGACTGTACAAAGGTTGACCGTTCAGCAGCATATGCAGCCCGTTATGTTGCAAAGAATATCGTAGCTGCAGGACTTGCTGATAAGTGTGAAATCCAGCTTTCCTATGCGATCGGTGTTGCTCATCCGACATCTGTTCATGTAGATACATTTGGAACAGGTAAGCTTTCTGATACAAAACTTGTTGAGATTATTCGTGAAAACTTTGATCTGCGTCCGGCCGGCATCATCAAAATGCTTGACCTGAGAAGACCTATTTACAAACAGACAGCCGCTTACGGACACTTTGGACGTACAGATATAGATCTTCCATGGGAGCACCTGGATAAGGCTGAGGATCTTAAAAAATATCTGGTATAATCAGAGAGATTAAGAAGCAGTACAATGGAATCATAAAGAAAACAGGAATTATCTGAAAAGACATACAGATGATTCCTGTTTTTGTTTTGTGAAAGATGATCGTGTATTTTATAGAAAATTTAGATATAAAAAACGGACTTTATGCTATAATACAGCTAAGGCATTGAAGACAATGAACTGTTCTGCATTCAGGGAAAGAAAATAAAGAGGAAAAAATAAAAGGTAGAGGATCATTTAAATGAAATTAAAAACAAGAATCATAATAGGATTTGGGATGAGTATTCTGGTTCCACTGCTTTTGTTTTCTGCGACCTTATATGGTTTAAGCCATACAAAGCTTGCACAGCAGATTAAGGATTCAACAGAGGTTGTATATGATATTTCCATCGGGGAATCTTCAAACAGTCAGACGCAGGTAAGACTCATTGCAAAGGATGTGCTGTTTACGGCAACGGTAATCCTGGTATTTACGGCATTATCTATCGGATTATGGATATACAGGAGTATTGCCACACCGCTGGTCAAGTTAAAGAAGGCCACTCAGAACATCAAGGAAGGAAATCTGGATTTCGTACTGGAAGCAGAAGGTGATGATGAATTTTCGGAACTCTGCAGAGATTTTGAGGAAATGAGAAAACGGCTTAAAGAGTCAGCGGAAGAGAAAGTCCTTATGGATAAAGAAAATAAGGAACTCATCAGTAATATCTCTCATGATCTTAAGACTCCGATTACAGCGGTAAAGGGATATGTAGAGGGAATCATGGATGGAGTGGCAGATACTCCGGAGAAAATGGAACGTTATGTAAAGACCATTTATAATAAGACAAATGAGATGGATCATCTGATCAATGAGCTGACTTTTTATTCAAAAATTGATACAAACAGAATTCCGTATACATTCAGCAAACTGAATGTAGAAGATTATTTCAGTGACTGTGCGGAGGAAGTGGGACTGGAACTGGAAACCAGAGGAATTGAGCTGGTATATGCCAATTATGTGGAGAATGATGTACTGGTGATCGCTGACGGAGAGCAGATTCGCCGTGTTATCCATAATATCATCAGCAATGCAATCAAATATATGGATAAACCCAAAGGAATCATACAGATTCGGATAAAGGATGTCGGAGATTTCGTTCAGGTAGAAATTGAAGACAATGGAAAGGGAATCGCGGCGAAAGATCTACCGTCTATTTTTGATCGTTTTTACAGAACAGATGTGTCGAGAAATTCTTCCAAGGGTGGAAGCGGAATCGGACTTTCCATTGTAAAGAAAATTCTGGAGGATCATGGAGGCAAAGTCTGGGCAACCAGCAGACTGGGAATTGGCACGATTATGTATTTTGTACTTAGAAAATATCAGGAGGTACCAATGAAATGAGCAGGATTTTAATAATAGAGGATGAAGAAGCAATCGCAGATCTGGAGAAAGATTATCTGGAACTTTCCGGATTTGAAGTTGAAATCTGTAACAGAGGAGATACAGGACTGACACGGGCACTGAATGGAGAATTTGATCTGATCATCCTGGATCTGATGCTGCCGGAAGTGGACGGCTTTGATATCTGCAGGCAGGTACGACAGGAAAAAAATACTCCGATCATCATGGTATCTGCAAAGAAAGATGATATTGATAAAATCAGAGGTTTGGGACTGGGTGCAGACGATTATATGACAAAACCCTTCAGCCCAAGTGAGCTGGTAGCCAGAGTCAAGGCACATATGGAAAGATATAACCGACTGATAGGTTCTAATATCCGTAAGAATGATATCGTGGAAATCAGGGGAATTAAGATTGATAAGACTGCTCGTCGTGTCTGGATTAATGGAGAGGAAAAAACTTTTACCTCGAAAGAATATGATCTGCTTACTTTTCTTGCAGAAAATCCAAACAGAGTATTTACAAAAGAGGAACTGTTCAGAGAAATCTGGGATATGGAATCTGTAGGAGATATTGCCACAGTTACGGTCCATATCAAAAAAATTCGTGAGAAAATTGAATTTAATACAGCCAAGCCACAGTATATCGAAACAATCTGGGGTGTTGGTTACAGATTTAAGGTGTAACTGAATCAGACGTCCTGACAGAAATTTATCTGTCAGGACGTTTGAGGATAACCTGAGGTTCATAAAATGTTCTTTCGATGGGAATTTATGAGTCACTATGTATAAAAAAGGGAAAAAATGGAAAGAGTATATAAAAAATTAGAAACCTACAGTCAGTCCGACTATTATCCGTTCCATATGCCGGGGCATAAGCGAAATAAGGCATCTTCAGCAGGGGATTTCCCGTTTGAGAGAGACATCACAGAGATTTTCGGATTTGATAATCTTCACCATGCAGAGGGAATCCTGAAAGAAGCACAGGAGTACGCAGCACAGATTTACGGAACCAGGAAATGTTTTTTCAGTGTGAACGGGAGTACAGCCGCTCTTCTGGCAGCAGTCAGTGCATCTGTAAGTAAAGGCGGCAGGATACTGGTTGCAAGAAACTGCCATAAAGCTGTCTATCATGCATTGTATCTGCGTGATCTGCTGCCGGTATATGTTTATCCACACGAAGATAAGAGACTGGGGATAAACGGCGGCATTTCTGTCAGAAGTGTGGAAAGATATCTGGAGGAAAATCAGAATGTGCAGGCCGTTCTGATCACATCGCCTACATATGATGGAGTTGTATCTGACATACAGGGAATTGCAGAAGCGGTACACAGACATGAGATTCCACTGATCGTGGATGAGGCACATGGAGCACATTTTCGGTTTTCGGATTATTTTCCGGTTTCGGCAGCAGAACTGGGAGCAGATATCGTGATCCAGAGTTTTCACAAGACTCTGCCGTCCATGACACAGACAGCAGTGCTTCATGTCTGCAGTGATATGGTGGATGTGGGAAAAATCAGGCGTTTCATGGGAATCTATCAGACCAGCAGTCCGTCCTATATTCTGATGGCCAGTATGGATGCCTGCATGGATAAACTGCAGAAAGACGGGCAGCAGATGTTTCGGGAATTTACTTATAATCTGGAAAAAGCCAGACAGCGTCTTTCAAAGTGCGAAAAGATAAAACTGATTGAAGCTTCTATGCTCCAGGGCACAGGGATCTATGATTTTGACAGATCAAAGCTTCTGTTTTCCACAGTTGGAACCTCTGTCAATGGACATCAGCTTCAGGAAATACTGCGTGACAGATACCGTATCGAGATGGAAATGGAAGCTGAGAAATATGCACTTGGAATTGCAGCAGTGGGAGACAGGGAAGAAGGCTTTGACAGACTATGTACTGCGATTGAAGAAATAGATGCAGAGACAGAGATGATATCAGCAGCAGGGAAATCACAGGAAAAAAATTCCCATGCAAGGATGAAACAGCTTATGACAATTTCCCAGGCAATGGATGCAGAGCAGAGGCGTTATCCACTGGAAGAGAGCATCGGAAAAGTAAGTGCGGAATTTGCCTATCTGTATCCGCCGGGAATTCCGATTATTGTGCCGGGCGAGCAGATTACTGGACAATTTGTGCGAAATGTGAGAAGATACA
>CAVCYJ010000031.1:0-19647 GCA_963605995.1 Holdemanella biformis
CTGCACAGTTGGATCAGTTTATCGGAGAACTTCAGCATTTTGGAAAAACAAAGACACAGATCGTGTTTTCTACTTCTGTGGAACACAGGCAGATCACAGTTCCGGCAGAAAATCCCGAAATGGAAAAATAATGCTTGACAAAATGAAAAAATGGAATTATACTGCGTATATAAGGTCATACAACGTGAATGAGGTATGATAACGAGAAACTCGGTATAAAACGAAATAGAGAATGCTTACAGATTATAAAGTTTATAAAGTAAGGCAAGAATACAATGAGGTATTATAGCATGTTGAAAAACTGCTGTAATGCCTTTTTTGTTTTACCGGAAAGGAGGCCGCAATAAATGGAGATACATATGAAAAGACGTTTTGACGAGAGAGAACTCCCGGATATGCAGTCAATTCAGTCAGAAGTGGATTCTATTGCAGCAGGTGTAACGATTGGTGAGACTCTTTTTTTCAAAAAAATGGGTGTAAAATCTGAAGGAGAATACAAAAGACGTATGGCTAAGCAGCATAAGGTAATGAAGCACAGCCATATCGGATGGAACTCCTGGCAGGCTACAGAGGAAGGATTTGTAAAGATATACGAAGAACTGACGAAAGCCGGAACAACGATCGATCGTTTCGGGGTCTGTCTGGACTGGGTAATGGGAGTTCCCGAACAGTACAGAGATCAGTTTCAGGCAGGATCCGGACTGATTTTTAAAAATCCGGAGGAATGGAAAAGACTTGGACAGGTGGTTCCTGTGCAGCCTCATCTCGGAGATCATATGATCGGTTCTCTGAATTCTCTGGAGAATACCATATTCGGACTTCAGGCAGGAGTTACAACGATTGGAAATGTATCTCATTATTATACCTACGAATATCCTGGCCTTGATCTGGAGGAATACAGGACAACGGATATGGTGAAAGCACTTGCACTGATGGGAAGATTCAGGGAAGCCGGAGCTGTGGTGCATTCGAATCTGGATGACGGTTTCGGTGCACAGTTTCATGATCTTGCCAACATGGTAGGATATGCCAGACTGGAACGATATGTCGTTGAGGATCTGCTGGGAGCAGGCCTTTGCCATTGCTTTGGAAATCTTTTCAGTGATCCGATGCTGAGGATTATCTTTAACTGTGCGATGGAACGGTTAAATAAGTTCCATACACCCGGCTCTATGATCTATGGAAATACGATAGATTTTGGATATGATCTTCCAAGAAATTATGGTGCGATGGCTTCTTTTTCCATGGCAGATGCTATTGGACAGATGAAATATTCGAGTGGTCATGCGATCTGCCCGATCCCGGTGACAGAGGCTATGAGAGTACCGTCAGCAGACGAAATCATCCAGGCTCATCATGAAGTAGATATGATGATCGAAAAAGCTCCGATGTATGCGGATTTCCTGAATTATGAAAAGATTGAAGCGGAAACGGATGTGCTTGTTTCCAATGGAAATATTTTCTTTGAGAGAGTACTGAACGGGCTTGATACCCTGCATATAGATATCACACACCCCGGACAGGTTCTGGCTGCACTGAAAGCAATCGGAGTGGAACAGCTTGAAACAATGTTTGGAGTTGGGAAGAGTGATAAAAATGCAATGAGAGGAAGGATTCCTGTTCGTCCTACCAGTATTGTAAAAACTATCACCAGACAAAAGGATGAGATTATGGAGAAAATATCCGGTATTGAAGAGAAGCCGCTGAAAGATGTCAATGTGGTGATCGGAGCTACGGATGTTCATGAATTTGGAAAAGAAATATGCAAAAATGTACTGCTGGAAGCAGGCGCAAATGTTTTTGACCTGGGGACTACGATTTCCATTGATGAGCTTGCAGATACAGTGATTGAAACTGAAGGGAAAGCAGTTCTGGTAAGCACCTATAACGGAATTGCCTACAGCTTTGCAAAGGATATGCTGAAAAAATTCCATGACTGTGGAATTAAAGTTCCGATCATTATGGGCGGAAGGCTGAATGAACCTGTAGACGGAAATGATCTTCCGATAGATGTTTCTGACCGGCTGGCCGGGATGGGAATCAATGTAGACAACAATGTGGAAACCATGATCGATTATATAAAAAATATGTTAACAAAAGGTGCCGCAAGGGCCTGAAAATAAAGGAGGTAAAGATTATGTCAATGATTACATGGGTGATGCTTGGGATTTATGCGGTTGGACTTGGCGGGGGCTCTGCTCTTCTCATAGGGTATTCTCTGAAGCACTGAACCGGTCAGGAAAAAGGTAACTGTTCAGTACCTTCACAGTTACGAAGAAAGTACATAATAAAAGGAAGTGAGGAAATACCATGGATGATAAAAAAACAGAAGGCTGGGGTTCCAGGATCGGTTATATTCTCTCAACCCTGGGAATGGCAGTAGGTGTAGGAGCAATGTGGCGCTTTCCTATGCTGTGCGCCAGATATGGCGGAGGTACCTTCGTACTTGCCTTTGTACTGATCACGATTATTGCAGTGATTCCGGCGGGCTGGGCAGAGAGTGCACTGGGGCGCAGATATAAGATGAGTGCGGTAAATGTTCTGGGAAAGCTTGCGGGACGTAAGGGCACTGTGCTTGGATATTTTATGGCAGCTACGCCGCTGGGACTTTTATGTTACTATCCCATTGTCATGGGAACGGTTCTTATCTATATTATTTACACTTTTGCCGGAGCACCATTTCTTAAAGATGTTTCCGGATTCTATGAACAGGTAAATGATAATCGTATATTGATTTATCTGTGTGTAGTACTGGTCATTGGCGGAACAGCTGCCATCAGTCTGAGAGGAATTCAGAAGGGTGTGGAAAAGGTCTGTAAAATCCTGCTTCCGATGATGATCATTTTTCTTCTGATCATTACAGTGAGAGTCTTTATGCTGCCCGGAATTGCAGAAGGAATTGAATATTATGTAGCACCGGACTGGACGATGTTTAAAGATCCTGATCTTTGGGCATCAGCAGCAGGTATGGCTCTTTTTGCGGTTGGTCTTGGACCTGGATATCTGCTTACTTATGGAATGTACCTGGATGATTCCGCAGATCTGGCAACGGATTTTGTGACAGTAAATGTGGTGCAGCTTCTGATCTGTGTTCTGTGTGGTTTCGTTACCATACCGGCTGTCATCTTGTATGGACTGGATCCTACAGCGGGTAAGGGACTGATCTTTATGTCTCTTCCTCTGGTTTTTTCTAAGATTTCAGGTGGTATGATCTGGTTTGTACTGTTTATGATCGCACTGTTTTTTGCAGGACTTTCTACTACTCTGTCCGTCATGGAAATTCCCGTGACCTGTATTATGGGCGGTCTTGGATGGTCCAGAAAGAAATCAGTATTTACAGTTACGGCGATTGCCCTGATCGGAGCAATTCCCTGTGTATGGAGCGATACATTTTTCACTTTCTTTGATAATCTGATCGGAAATGTATTTTACAGCATTACTGCAGCTGTGATCGCAGTTTTTCTGGCATGGTTTATCGGAGCCAGAAAGATCAGGGAGGAATGGTATAATCCCACTTCGGTGATCAAATATGGAAGCTGGGTAGATTTTCTGTATAAGTTCGTGTCTGTTCCTGCTTTTATTTATTTTGCTGTGACAGCAGTATTAACGCTGGTCTAACAGAAAGGCCTGATGAACCCCTGCAATGATCGGGATGATATTGCAGGGGATTTTTTATATAATTTATGTAAAAAGCTTTCCGGGCAGGATTCTTTTTATATGTTTTTAGATTTTAAGTATTGACAAATAAACAGAAATATGATGTAATACCACTATAAAGAAATCATACATCATAACAGGAAATAAGCAAACTGATACAAAGAAGTATCGTAGATGTCATATAGATGACGTTTATGATACTTTTTTTGTAAAATTGGTGCGCAGCATTCATTTTGGATTTTCATCAGAAACAGGAGGGAAAAGATTATGTCAGTTGTATCGATCAGAAAAACAGCAGGAAATGATTATGAAAGTATACGCGCAAGCGTAAGAAAAGCGATTGAAGACTGTGGCGGTCTTTCAGATATTATCAAACCGGGATATAAGGTACTGATCAAGCCAAATTTTGTAGCAGTCCCGGATGAACGGTGCTCCGGCGGTGTTACACGCTGGGAAGTAGTGAAAGCTGTGGCAGAACGTGTAAGAGAAGAGGGTGCAGATGCGATCATTGCAGAATCTTCGGCAGCAGGAGTAGATACAGAAGAGGTTATCCAGAAATGCGGATATCAGCAGCTTCGAGATGAAGGCTATGAGGTTATTGACCTTAAGAAACGCAAGCTTGCGAAAATCCCTGTAGAGAATGGAAAGGTTATTGAAAAAATGACATCCTGGGATCTGGTGGCAGAGGCAGATGCGATCATTACGGTTCCGGTTATGAAAACCCATGACCAGACAGAAGTAACTCTTGGACTGAAGAACCTGAAAGGTCTGATCGCGGATGGACAGAAAAAATATTTCCACAGCCATGGAGTGGTAAACGGGGTGATCGATATCATCCAGACTGTGAAACCGGTACTCAGTGTCATTGACGCAACCTTCTGCCAGCAGGGGCTTGGACCGATTTTCGGTGAAACGGTTGAGATGGATCTGATCCTGGCATCTAAGGATGTCGTTGCCTGTGATGCTGTAGGAAGTGCTGTCATGGGATATGACGTTAATGCTCCTATGCTGACTGTGGAAGCCTACAACAGAGGACTGGGAGAAAAAGACCTGGATAAGATTGAGGTAAAAGGCCAGAGTATCGAGTCCGTTTACCATCGTTTCAAACGTTCCAGCGAAGTGGAAATTCCGGGGCTTCCGCCATATACCCTGCTTTTTGACGAAGGGGCATGTACAGGATGCAGAAATACGGTCATCAGTGCACTGATGGACCTGAAATCCCAGGGATATGAGAAATATCTGGAAGGAAAATATGTTGTAGTCGGACCAGTCAAAGAACTGCCGGAAGGTGCGACAAAAGAAAATACCGTTCTTGTCGGAAGATGCACCAAACATCTGGAGGACAAAGGACGCTGGGTACCGGGATGTCCTCCTGGAAATGTATTTGTAGTCCAGGGGATTGTAGGAGATGCGGAAACAGTAGGCAGACGTTACAGTAATGAGAACGAAGCAGATATTAAATAAAGAGGAAAAAAGATGTTTGCAGTTGTAGGTTCGGTAGTATGTAAGATATTTATAATCATAGCAGTTGGATTTCTTGCAGGACGAAAGCAGCTGATCAGTGAGAAGATAAGTAAGAGCCTGTCCTCCATCCTGATGGAGATCATCTTACCTTTCAGTATTCTTACATCCTCACAGCAGATATTTTCCACAGACCGTCTCAGAGAAATGGGAATATCGCTTTTGCTTTCTGCCGGATATTATATTGTGTCTATCCTTATCTGTCTGTTTCTGGCAGACCGTCTGGGCTTTGGTGATTCGCGGAAAAGGATTTTCGTGACACTGGCAGTATTTGCAAATGTGGGATTCATGGGATTTTCCATTATGCAGGAGATTCTGGGAGATGTAGGAACTTTGTATACCGTTGTTCATAACAGCGCTTATCAGATTTTCTTCTTTTCCTACGGATTGTACCTGTTAAAGGGAGGAGAGAAATTAAGTATCCGGGCATTGTTTGGAAGTAAGATCATCTGGATTTCACTGGGTTCCGTTTTGCTGTATCTTCTTCCGTTTCGGTTCCCCGCAGCTCTCACAGGTGCGTTCAGCAGCATCGGAGCAATGATGATGCCGATGTCAATGCTGATCATCGGAGCCCAGATCGGACGAATGGATCTGCGCAGGCTGCTCGGAGACAGATATGCATTGCTTGTGGATGTAACGAGGATGCTGATATTTCCGGCAATCATGTTTGCAGTTGTAAAGCTACTTCATGTAGAACATGATACTGCAGTTACGGCTTTTGTACTTTCGGCACTACCGTCAGGATCTCTTAATGTGGTAATGGCAGAAGAATATCAGAGGGAACCGGAATTTGCGACTGTTGCAGTGGCACAGAATATGGTTCTTATGATCATAACAATCCCGGTGGTGATTTTCCTGACAGGATATCTGTAATCAAAATCAGTATAAAATTACGAAAAAATTTATGCAGAATGGTAACCATTCAATACCCTTACAGTTACGCAGAATGTTAAGTATAGTTACACACCAGTGTGCCGACAAGTTGATTCTTGAAACAATCTGGTGCACTGGATACAGGAGGTTTAATATTATGAAAGAATTAGCCAGATCAATTACAGGACAGAAAGGCTCTTCCATCAGAAAAATGTTTAATATGGCACAGGGAATGGAAGATGTGATCAGCTTCGGACTTGGAGAACCGGGTTTTTCCACTCCTGAACATATTGGAAAAGCGGCCTGCGAAGCCATCGAAAGAGGCGAGACGCATTATACGGTAAATGCCGGAATTCCGGCACTGAGGGAAGCACTTTCCAGAAAAATGGAAGAGAAAAAAGGTGTGAAATATGACCCGGCAAAGGAGATCATTGTCACATCCGGTGGTGTGGAAGCTTTGTTCCTTACTTTTAAGGCTTTGCTGAATCCGGGAGATGAGATCATTGTAGGTACACCGGCATTTCCCAATTATTTCGGACAGATTGCATTGTGTGATGCAAAGCTTGTTATGGTGCCGCTGAAGGAAGAGGATAACTTCTGCTATAATGTGGAAAATATCCGCAAAGCGATCACGGATAAAACCAAAGCCATTCTTATCAATTCACCGTCCAATCCCATTGGAAGTGTAACAGGAGAAGCAATCCTGCGTGAACTGGCCGGACTTTGCGTGGAGAAAGACCTGTATCTGATGACAGATGAGGTATATCAGGAATTTACCTACGGAGAAACTCCGTATTTTTCCATTGCAACCTGCCCGGGAATGAAAGAAAGAACCCTCATCATCGACAGCTTTTCCAAAACCTATGCAATGACAGGATGGAGATGTGGTTTCGTACTGGGACCGGAAGCTGTGATCAGTGAGATGGTAAAGATGCAGGAAAGTGTTGTATCCTGTGTAAATACTCCTACACAGTATGCTGCAATTGCAGCCCTGGAAGGTCCTCAGGATGTCCTGCAGACCATGCTTGCGCAGTATGATGAAAACAGAAAGCTGGTACTTAAGGAAATCAACAGCATAGAGGGCTTAAGCCTGAAAATGGCAGCAGGTGCTTTTTATGCATTTGTAAATATTACAAAAACGGGAATGACATCAGAAGAGTTTGCGGTGGCACTTCTTCAGAAGGCTCACGTTGTGGTAGTTCCGGGTTCCGGATTCGGCGAAGGCGGGGAAGGCTATGTGAGAATTTCCTATGTTTCTTCGAAGGAAGACACAGAGGAAGGTCTGAGGAGAATACGTAAATTCATGGAAGAACTTATGAAAAATAAGGAAGCATAAGGAGCGAAGAGAAGATATGAAGATATTTGTATATAGCTGCAGAGATGATGAGAGAGAACTGTTTGAAGAATATGAAAAGGCATGGAACCTGGAGCTTGGCTATTGCAAAGAGCAGCCGACCATGGAAAATGCAGAGCTTGCCAGAGGATATTCCTGCATCACAGTAGTGGGAACGAAGATTTCGGATGAACTTCTGGAGAAGCTTTATGAAGTGGGTGTCAGATGTATTGCGGCCCGCTGCATCGGAATTGACCATATTAACCTGGTCAAAGCTCATGAACTGGGAATCCGTGTGTCTAATATTACCTATTCTCCTAATGCAGTGGCTGATTATGCGATCATGCTTATGCTTATGTGTCTGCGCAAAGCGAAATATATTATGGAAAGATATAAGGTAAATGATTATTCTCTGGCATGGAACCGTGGAAGAGAGCTTCGGGATATGACAGTGGGAATCGTAGGCGGCGGAAGGATCGGCCGCACTGTAATGAAACAGATATCCGGATTCGGCTGTAAGATACAGGTCTATGATCAGTATGAAATGGACGAGGTAAAGCAGTATGCCACATATGTAGATTATGAGACACTGTTAAAAACCTCAGATATCATTACCTTCCATGCACCGGGAACAAAAGAAACCTATCATATGCTGAATATGGATTCCCTTAAGCTTCTGAAAAAGAATGTGATCATCATCAATACTTCCAGAGGCTCCAATGTGGATACGAAAGCACTGATCTGCGGTCTGGAACAGGGAATTATCAGTGCGGCAGGTCTGGATGTACTGGATAATGAACCTACCATTTATAATATTGATCACAAAAACAATATTCTGACAGATCATGATGTGGCAGTACTGGAAAGCTTTCCGAATGTAGTGATCACACCTCATACGGCATTTTTTACGGATCATGCAGTGCGGGATATGGTGGAACATGCACTTGAGAATGCAGTGGCATTTGGCGAAGGAAAAACCATGCCGGGAGAAAAATAAGGAAAACAGTGAATATTTATTTGAATATGTCCGACATGTCAATATAAGTATGACAAATGTGCACTGTACAGTTGTCTGTCCGGCAGATATAATAAAGAAAACCGGAAAAAATCAGATATGGCAAAATGAAACCGAAAAACAGTTACATATAACAGAATAAAATGTAAATACAAAGAGGTATTATGGCATATGAAAAAATGCTGTAATACCTCTTTTTTGCCGGTTCTGACAGCTGGAGAGGAGGCTATGAGCAAGACACAGTGAAATGGATAATGTCTGAAGACAAATAATGACAACAGAAAGGTTTGGTGAAGATTATGAAAAAATTGGAAATTGTTATTCGTCCGGAAAAACTTCCTATGCTTAAAATGATTTTTAATAATTATGATGTTGGCGGGGCGATGTTTCTCAAGGTATCCGGATACGGAAAACAAAAAGGTATAGAGTATGAATACAGAGGAGTCCGCTGTTTTGACAGCATGATCAGTAAGACAAAAGCAGAAGTAATTGTATCTGATGAGATGGCAGAAAAGCTGATTGATGAGATATTAAAGGTAATACCTACGGGAGAAGCCGGAGATGGAAAAATATTTGTGTCAGATATTTCAGAGGTAATAAGGATTCGTACAGGAGAAAGAAACGAAAGTGCATTATAAATGTAGTTTCCGATTTGCTATGAGTGCATTATAAAGGGAGGACAACTATGGAATTTGAAGAAAGAAATGCGACATTTGCGGGTTCTGTGATTATGCTGGGAATCGTGATCATGATTTTGGTTACAGGGATTATATTTCTGGGACTGGATGCACAGATTCCTATTTTGATAAGCAGTACGGTATTGATGATCTATGGAAAGCTTATCATGAAAATCCGGTGGAATGAAATGAGAGATTCTATCGTAGAAAGTATTGCAACAGCTATAGAGGTTATGATTATTATTCTTCTTATCGGATGTACTGTAGGAACCTGGATATCCAGCGGTACGGTACCTATGATCATTTATTATGGACTTCAGATATTTTCGCCCAGGTTCTTCTGGGCATGTGTGGTAGTGATCTGTGCTGTCATGTCACTGGTAACAGGATCTTCCTGGACAACTATGGGAACGGTAGGTGTTGCTTTTATGGGAGTCGGAAGCGGACTGGGGCTTCATCCGGCAATTACCGCAGGTGCGATCGTATGCGGCGCTTACTTCGGAGATAAACAGTCACCATTATCCGATACTACTAATTTTGCAGCAGCAGTTGCAGGTACAGATCTGTATAAACATGTCAAATCCATGATGTTTACAACCGGTCCTGCATTGATCATAACAGTATTTATCTATCTTGTGATGGGAATTCATATTTCCGGAAGCAGTGATCTTTCTTCTATCCAGATATTAAGAGATGGTCTGGATCAGACCTATCGATTTAATTTTATTCTTATAATTCCGGTTGTATTTATGATCGTATGTATGCTCATTAAGATCCCGGCAATTCCTACTTTGATCGGCTGTACTCTGATGGGGGCATTCTGTACGGTACTTGTACAGGGAGAGACTGTTTCGAATGCCATGTCTTATATATATTCCGGATTTGTGGGAAATACAGGAAATGAAACTCTGGACAGCCTTCTTACAAGAGGCGGCATGACATCTATGTATTATACGATTGCACTGATGATCATGTCTCTGACAATGGCGGGGCTCTTGCAGAGAACCGGAATTATGAATTGTCTGGTAGGAAAGATCAGTAATGTGACTCAGAAGCGCCAGGGACTTATCTCTGTCCAGATCATTACAGGATTTGCACTCAGTTATATTGCAGCGGATCCTTATCTGTCTATGCTGCTGTCTGCAAATGCATACGCAGACAGATATGATGAGCTTGGACTGGATCGCTGCGTATTATCCAGAACGCTTGAGGATTCAGGTACTCTTGTCTGCCCTATGGTGCCCTGGGGTTCTAATGGTGTATACACGGCGGCCGCACTGGGAGTTGCTACAATGTCCTATTTACCATATTATTTTATGGGATTTATCACTCCGGTCTTTTCTGTTTTATGTGCCTTTACAGGAATTGGAATTTTTTATAAAGATAAAGGAAAAGAGAGAAAAAGCACAGAAGAATGTATCAGTACTATGAATTAAAAAGCTCTGAATGCAGAAATCCTGACCGAAGGGAATATATTTTTCAGGAAGTATGAGGCTGGCAGATTGACTTTTGAAGGAAGCATTTTTATAATGAGGAAAAAGTAAATTTGGACAGAGGATTAAAATATGGATATGAATGAAAAGTTATCAGATAAAGTAACTATGGATATTTTAGAGATGATCACAATTCAGAAACGTTTTGGTCCGGGAGATCAGCTTCCGAACGAGAATGATCTGGCAGCAGAGCTTGGAGTAAGCCGTACAACGTTGCGTGAAGCGGAGAATAATCTCGTAGCACAGAAAATTCTGGGAAAAAAGCGTGGTAAAGGAACCTTTGTTATTGATAATAATAATCTGAGGGATGACATGGGACTGGATAATCTGGACTATGTAAATATCCAGCTTTCTGATCTTTATGAACTGCGTATGGCACTGGAACCATCTATGGCAGGTATTGCCGCAAATAAAGCTACAGATCAGGAAATTGCTTTTATTGTAGCATGTGCTGAGAAGATGGAGGCTCCGGGCGTAGGGGATGATAAGATCATAGAATACAACAGACAGTTTCATAATGCCATTGCCAGAGCTACCCATAATGAATTTATGTTCAGGCTGTTTGATAATATCAGCTCTGCAACTGTGAGTGGATTTAACGTGGAGCATATGAAAGAAGTATTTAATGAAGATATGATCCGCACACACAGGCTTGTGACAGAATGTATCAGACTGAGAGATTCAGAAGGAGCTGCACAGGCAATGAGAATACATTTGAAATATTCAGTTATAGATTTTAATATTTCTGCGGAATGTTAGGTTTTATGGAATGATATTTCTTAATACTGGAAGAGGGCGCACATGTGGATATAAAAAAATATGAAGTATTTCTTAATACTGTGGACAGGGGAAGTTTTAACCTTGTATGTGAAGAAATGGGATATACCCAATCCGGCATTTCAAAGATGATGAACAGTATGGAGAGAGAAATCGGATTTCCGTTGCTTACACGGAGCAATAAGGGGATCCAGCTTACCCCGGAAGGGGAAAGGGTGATTCCGCTGATCAGGAAGCTGGTTCGGGCAAATGAAGAACTGAATCAGGAATTTCAGGCAATTGGCGGAGTGGAGACTGGAAAAGTAAGGGTAGGAAGTTTTCCGACAGTCGGTTTTATATGGATGCCGGAGGTATTACGGGTATTCCATGAGGAACATCCGGGAATTGTTGTGGAAACAGTGGAAGAAAACAGCATACGGCAGCTGGAACAGTGGCTGAACCAGAATATAAGTGATGTGTGTCTTTTCAGCAGGCAGAATTATCATACTTATGACTGGATCAGTCTGAAAAAAGATCCTTTCTGTGCTCTTTTGCCGAAGGATCATCCTCTTGCCGGATGTGAGGTTGTAAAAGTGGCAGAGCTTATGAAAGAACGCCCTATTATGTTTAAGAATAATGAAAGCCTGGATCAGGATGTGGCAAGAGGCTTTCGCAAAGCAGGCATTCCATTAGATCCTGTCTTTACATCCAATTCTGATCATACAGTGATCCGGATGGTAGAGCAGAATGGGATGGTTACAGTTATGCCTGAACTGATTGCCGGATATGCGGAGGAACATTTCAATGTTGTCAGTCGCCCGATTGATGTAAATTTTCACAGAGAACTGGGTCTTGCAGTAAGATCCGCAGAGGATATGTCTCCGGCAGTCAGAAAATTTGTTCAGTGTTTTCAGAAAGTGATAAGCGGTTACGAAATGTCAAGATGAGTATGACATTTATCCGCTGTACAGGTAAATGCACGACAGTTATTATAAAATTGAAAAGAAATATGGAAATAAAAGGACGACGGAGTCAGTGATAACCGGCGTCCTTTTGCTTTACAGGAGGAATGAAATTATGAACAGAGCAAGGCTGGATATGATGAATGAAAGAATGAAGAAGGCGAAACCTCAGCTTGATACGGAAAGAGCAAAGCTGGTAACAGAAGCATATGAAAAATATTCTGATACCACTCCTGTTTTGCGCAGGGCAAAAGCATTTGCTTATATTCTGGATAATATGCAGGCAAATATACAGCCGGGAGAGCTGATCGTGGGAAGTCAGACCAGACGTGTACGCGGTGTTCCGGTTTTTCCGGAATTTGGTGCAAAATGGATTATTGATGAGATTGATCTGTTTCCGAAACGGACTACAGATCCCATTGTTGTGGCACCGGAAGACAGAGAAGAACTGATCACTGTTTTGAAGAAATGGGGAGACAATACATTTGATGTACAGTCTACTGCTGTTCTGGATCCATATGTCCTGAAAGCACAGGAGTGTGGAGTCCTTTCGGTAGGGGCACGTACAACAGGAATGGGACATATTTCACCGGATTATCCGAGGATACTTCCGGAGGGACTTCGTGGTGTGATCCGCAGAGCAAAGGAAATGATAGACAAAACACCCGTAAATACTCCTGAAGATATCCGTAAGATCGATTTCTGGAATGCAAATATTATTTCCTGTGAAGCAGTCATCCGTTTTGCCCGCAAATTCTCAGCATATGCATTGGAGCTGGCTGAAAAAGAAAAGGATGATATAAGAAAAAAAGAACTGGAGAAGATTGCGGATGTATGCTCCAATGTACCGGAAAATGAACCGCGTGATTTCTGGGAAGCAGTACAGTTTGTGTGGTTCCTTCAGTTGACGATGCAGATTGAAGATAACGGACATTCGATTGCACTTGGACGTCTTGACCAGAATCTCTATCCATATTACAGAAAATCTGTCCTGGAAGGAAATTTTGCAAAAGAAGATGCGAAAGAAATTCTGGCGGCACTTTATGTGAAATGTACAGAAATACTCAAGCTCAGAGACAGTTTTGATTCCCTGGCTTTTGCAGCATATCCAATGTGGCAGCAGATGGCAGTGGGCGGATTAAAAAGAGATGGCAGTGACGCAACCAATGAACTGACATGGTGTGTTCTGGAAGCATGGGAGCTTGTAAAAACAGTTCAGCCTTCGGTATCTATGCAGATTAATGATAATACTCCGAAAGACCTGCTGGATTTTGTTCTGGGTTATGTGAAGAAAGGATATGGAATACCGGCATTTTACAACGATAATCTGGTAACAAAACTTTTGCAGCATAAAGGAGCGACTGTCGAGGATTCCAGAGACTGGACTATTCATGGATGTGTGGAACCATATGTGCAGGGAAAATCAGATGGAAGACCCAATGTAGGGTATATTAATGCCGCCAAATGTATTGAACTGGTCATGAATAATGGCTGGGATCCGGTTGCAAAATGTGAAATGGGACTTAAGACGGGAGATCCGGATACCTTTACCTGTATTGGCGATTTTGAGGAAGCATTACATAAACAGATCCGCTATTTTGCCGAAATGATGTGTAAAGCCTATACGAAAGTCTGCGCGATGCATGCGGTATATGTACCGAAGGGATTTGCCTCAGCACTTGTTACTGACTGTATTGCAAGAGGAAAATCGCTGGAAGAGGGCGGCGCTCTCTACAATAGCTCAGGAGTTTTCCTTGTTGCTATGGCAAATGGTGCTGACTGTCTCGAAGCAATTGATTATGTTGTCTTTAAAGAAAAACTGATGGATGCGGGATCATTTAATAAAATCCTGCTGAATAATTATGAAGGAAATGAAAGGCTTCGTCAGATGATCCTGAATAAAGCTGCCAAGTTCGGAAATGACAATCCGGAAGTTGACGGATATTCCAGACGTATGCTGGAAGTATATAATGATGAGATCAAAAAATATCGTGACAGTCGTGGCGGTACTTATGAGAATTGCGTACTTTCCACATCCTTTAATGTACTTCAGGGCAAATGTATCGGTGCTACACCGGATGGACGTCTGGCCGGGGAACCGGTTTCGGATAATGCGTCACCTATGGTGGGACGTGATGTAGAAGGACCTACAGCTGTTTTGAAATCTGTGGCATCTATCGGACAGGAAGACTGTAATAACGGTGCTCTTCTTAATATTAAGTTTGATCCTGCCATTATCAGGGGAGAAGCAGGAACTGATATTTTAAGGAGCTGCATTGAGTCTTATTTCGGTATGAACGGAGAACATATACAGATTAATGTTGTAGATGCGGAAACATTGAAGAATGCGCAGAAGAATCCGGAAAAATACAGTGACCTTCTTGTACGTGTTGCCGGATATTCCGCATACTTTATCGAACTGGACAGAGAGGTGCAGAATAATATTATCGGGCGTACTGCACATAAAAGCGCTGTATGCTGAAAGGAGCATGAATGGAGAAAGGGATAATTTTTAATATCCAGAAAATGTCTATTCACGATGGACCGGGAATACGTACGACCGTGTTTTTCAAAGGATGTCCCCTCAGATGTCTCTGGTGTGCAAATCCGGAAAGTCAGAGGATGCAAAGAGACATCGCCTGCTTTTGGGGCAGATGCGTGCAGTGTGGCTACTGTGCGCAGATCTGTCCGGTTCAGGCAGTTTCCGGGGCAGATCAGATGTTTGCTATTGACCGTGAGAAATGTACAGGCTGTATGAAATGCGTGAACGAGTGCTGTACAAATGCCAAAAAGCTTGTTGGACAGGAGTATACAGTCAGCGGACTGATGGAGGAAATTGTAAAGGACAAAGAATTCTATGACAGATCAGGCGGTGGAGTTACTTTCTCCGGAGGTGAACCGTTAGTACAATATAAGTTTCTTCTGGAATGTCTGATGGAATGCAAAAGAAGAGAAATCCATACAGCAATTGAAACAACGGGGTATACGGAGAAAGAGAAGATAAAGGCTGTCGGTGAATATCTGGACATTATTCATTTTGACCTGAAACATATGGATCCCGGGAAACACAGAGAACTTACAGGCATATCAAATGAACGCATACTGGATAATTTTCGTATTCTTACAGGGTTTCACAGAAATGTAATTGCCAGAATCCCTGTCATTCCCGGATGTAATGATGATCCGGAAAATATCAGAAAAACGGCAGGGTATGCTGCTGAGTGCGGAGCCAGACGTCTGGAGCTTCTTCCCTATCATCAGCTGGGTGTGAACAAATACAGGCAGCTTGGAAGAGAATATGAACTGTCTGCCTGTCAGCCCCCGGATAAAGGTTATATGGACAGGCTTCTGGAAATAGCTTCAGAAGAGGCTGCCGGAAGAAACATGGAATGTCTTGTTTTAAGCAGTGATTAAAATTGCAATATGTTTGAATGATATAGCACGGATTTTTTGTAAAAAAATAGTTTATCAAATTAAAGTGAAAAACTATTGACAGTGGAAAAATCACGTGCTATATTGTTATACAAGTTATAACTTGTATAATTAATCACAGGAGGATTCAGAGACAATGAAAAATGTATTACCGGAATTATCAATGGTTGCTCAGAATTATCCGGCATCAGGAATCCGAAAGATGTTTGACCTGGCAGCTCAGTATGATGATGTGATCAATCTGACTGTAGGTGAACCGGATTTTGACACTCCCTGTAATATCAAGGAAGCAGCGAAGAAGGCATTAGACGAGGGCTATACACACTACAGTCCGAATGCAGGTCTTTTGGAGCTTCGTGAGGCAATTGCTGAAAAATACAAAAGTTACTGGGATGGATATACAAAGGATAATGTAATTGTTACAGTTGGTGCACTGGAAGCACTCAGTCTTGTTCTTTCAGCTACGATTAATCCAGGGGATGAAGTCATTGTACAGGATCCGGGATATCCTAATTATTACGGACAGATTCTTATTGCAGGAGGAAAAGCAGTCACAGTTCCCTGCTATGAGAAAAACGGATATCGTGTCCAGGCAGAGGATATTGAGAAAGTCATAACACCAAAGACAAAGGCGATCATTCTTAATTCACCAAGTAACCCGCTGGGTTCTGTACTGGAAAAAGAGGATATCCTGAAAATTGCACAGGTTGTAAAGAAGCATAACCTGTTTGTATTTTCAGATGAACCATATGATAAGCTGATCTATGACGGACAGGAGTTTTTCAGCATTGCACAGGTTCCGGAAGTACGAAGCCAGGTATTTGTATTAAACAGCTTTTCCAAATCTTATGCAATGACCGGATGGAGGGTTGGATATATTTTGGCTGATGCAGCTTATACACCTGTACTTGGACATCTTCAGGAAGGATTTGTTTCCTGTGTGGCAACATTCCTGCAGAAGGCAGCAGTGGAAGCATTAAAAGGACCGCAGGATGCAGTTGCTGGGATGGTAGCAAGCTATGCAAGAAGAAGAGATCTTCTGATCGACGGGCTTAATTCCATTCCGGGATTCAGATGTAAGAAATCTCCGGGAAGCTTTTATGCTTTTGCAAATATAGAAGCCTTTGGAAAAACATCACAGGAATTTGCAGAAGAGTTGATAAAGAATGCAAGAGTGGTAACGGTTCCGGGTTCTTCCTTTGGAAAAATGGGTGAAGGACATCTTCGGTTTGTATTTGCGAATTCAGATGAAAATCTGACAGAAGCAGTGAGAAGAATAAAGGAATATGTTATCAGGGAATATGGAGAACATCCAGGCGAAGCACGTTAACAGATACATAGAAAGAAGGCAGTGAAGTTATGCAGATGAATAATCTTTTTCTGGAAAAAACAGAGCGTGGAGAGAAGACAGTCGGTGTTTTTATTGAATCAGGGCTTTCTGCTGTAGGTGAAGCAATCGGCTATACAGATATGGATTATGTGATCATTGACTCGGAACATGGTCCTTATAGTGTGGAGAGTGCCATGGAGCTGATCAGGAGTGTAGAGGCACAGGGAAAGGTTACTCCGTTCGTAAGAGTAAAAGATTCCCAGCGTAATTCAATCCTCAAAATGCTGGATGTAGGAGCGAAGGGACTGATCATTCCGCAGGTACATTCTCTGGATGAAATCAAAGAGATTGTCAGAGTGGGAAAATATTTTCCGGTAGGTGAAAGAGGTGTATCCTACGGACGCTGTGCCGGATGGGGATATGCGGATCATGCGAAGGACGGTCTCACAAAATATTTCGAAGCATGTAATAAAAACCAGCTTCTGATCCCGCAGTGTGAGACAAGAGGCTGTCTGGAACAGATCGAAGAGATTGCGGCTATGCCGGGAATTGACGGAATTTTTGTAGGACCGTATGATCTTTCCACAGCACTTGGAAAGCCGGGACAGTTCGATGATCCGGAATTCCTTGCAGCACTGGATCGTATCACAAAAGCTGTAAAAGCGGCAGGTAAATTTGAGATTATCTATTGTGATAATCCTGAAGTTGCAAAGAAGAGAATCGCGGCAGGTTTTGACAGCGTAGCGGTGAATATTGATGTTGTATATTATGTAAATGCCATGAATGACTGTGTCAAACAGATCAAAGGCTGAACATATGAAATATCTGTACTTTGAAAACTGAAGAAAACCTTTAATGTTACAAAGGCGTAACGAAATGGCAGATTACCTGGTCTTCACAGAGAAATCAATACATAAAAAATATAAGTAAAAAGTGAGGTAACAAAAATGTCAGTTGTTTCTATCAGAAAGACAGAAGATCAGTCTTATGAAAGTATTCGTGAGGCTGTAAGAAAAGTAATTGATGATCTCGGCGGATTGGGCGATATTATCAAACCGGGATATAAAGTCCTGATCAAACCAAACTTTGTGGCAGTTCCAAAGGACCGGTGCTCCGGAGGAATTACCCGCTGGGAGGTTGTAAAAGCCATTGCCGAGAGAGTAAAAGAAGAAGGTGCGCAGCCTGTCATTGCAGAATCTGCTGCAGCAGGTGTGGATACCGAGGAAGTAATAAAAAAATGTGAGTATCAGAAGCTTCGTGACGAAGGTTATCAGGTTCTTGATCTGAAAAAGGAAAAACTTACAAAAATTCCTGTAGAAAACGGTAAGATCATTGAAGAGATGAAAACCTGGGAGCCGGTAGCCGAGGCAGATGCGATCATCACAGTTCCTGTTATGAAGACACATGATCAGACAGAGGTTACTCTGGGACTGAAAAATCTGAAGGGACTGATCGCGGATGGTCAGAAAAAGCTGTTTCATAAGCTTGGAGTAGTTCCGGGAGTCATTGATATTATCCAGACCGTAAAGCCGGTATTGTCTATCATAGACGGAACTTTCGGACAGCAGGGACTCGGACCGATTTTCGGAGAGACTGTTGAGATGAAACTGATCGTAGGCTCCAAGGATGTTGTGGCCTGTGATGCGGTTACCAGCGCGGTCATGGGATATGAGGTTGATGCACCGATGCTGACTGTAGAGGCATACAGCAGAGGACTTGGAGAAATGAAGCTTGAGAACATCGAAGTCAGAGGAGAAACCATAGAATCTGTTTATCACAGATTTAAACGTTCCAGTGAGGTCGAGATCCCGGGACTTCCACCATATCAGCTTGTTTTCGCAGAGGGTGCATGTACAGGATGCCGGAATACAGTGATCAGTGCACTTATGGATCTGAAAAGCGGAGGATATGCAGAATATCTGAGAGATAAGATCATTGCAGTAGGGCCTGTCGAGAAGCTTCCGGAGGAATCAACACCGGAAAATACAGTACTGCTTGGAAAATGTACAAAGCATCTCAGTGATAAAGGCAGATGGGTGCCAGGATGCCCTCCGGGAAATGTGTTTGTTGTACAGGCTATTGTGGGAGATGCAGAAGAAGTCGGAAGACGCTATAGTGACAAAAAAGAAGACGATATAAAATAAGTAAGAAGCCAGGAATAGAAAACCTGGCTTCTTTTGCGTTTAGGAGGAGTCAGGATGAAACATGCGATATTAGTAGATTTTGGAAGTACATTTACGAAAATAGTTCTGGTAGATCTGAGAGAAAAGAAAATCCTGCTCACTGACCAGGCACCTTCCACGGTTCATACGGATGCCGGGATCGCGCTGGAACAATGTTTCGATTCCGTAAGAAAAGTGCTTTCAGAAGAGGAGTTTGATCAGGCATTAAAGCTGTCATCATCCAGTGCAGCAGGAGGACTTCGTATGGCAGTGATCGGACTTACGAAGAACCTTTCCATTGCAGCAGGACAGGCGGCCGTATTCGGAGCAGGGGCAAAGATCATGGGTGTTTACTATGGAATGCTCAGTGAAGAATCAGCAAAAGAGATTGCAGATATGAATCTTGAGATCGTTCTGCTCTGCGGGGGGTATGAGA
>CAVCYJ010000032.1:0-19347 GCA_963605995.1 Holdemanella biformis
GCTTGTATGTCTCGGGATTTTGGCATATTCATGCCAAAACACCTCGCGGGATAGTAGCGTGTGAACAGTAACCACAAAAAACATAATGATATAAAGAAGAGGTATTCAATAATGAAATGTATCGGAATTATCGGAGCAATGGAACAGGAAGTAGCCAGAATCAAAGAGAAAATGCAGGATGTAACAATCACATCCAGGGCATCAATGGATTTTTATGAAGGAATGCTTGAAGGAAAGAAGGTTGTGGTAGTACGTTCCGGAATCGGCAAGGTTAATGCAGGAATGTGCACACAGATTCTTGCAGATGTGTTTAAAGTGGAGGCTGTTATCAATACAGGGATTGCCGGAAGTCTGAATAATGATGTGAATATCGGAGATATTGTTCTCTCGACAGATGTACTGCATCATGATATGGATGCAACAGGATTTGGTTATCCGAAGGGACAGATCCCGCAGATGGATGAATTTTCTTTTCCGGCGGATGAGAAGCTGCGCAGTCTGGCTGCGAGAGTATGCCGGGAGGTGAATCCGGAGATCAGTGTGTTTGAAGGCAGGATCTGTTCCGGGGATCAGTTTGTCTCAGATCAGGGAGTCAAAGATGCGATCGTCTCAGCATTCGGTGGATTTGCAACAGAGATGGAAGGGGCTGCCATCGGACAGGCTGCATATCTGAACCATATTCCATTTCTTGTAGTAAGAGCAATTTCTGATAAAGCTGACGGAAGTGCAAATATGGATTATGCAGAATTCGAAATGGCGGCAATTGAACACAGCGTCAGACTTACTGTAGGGATGATCCGGGAACTGTAATCACAGCGGCAGCTGCGAAATGTCCGGATATTGATACCCGTCCGGCTGTAAAGATTCTGAACGGATATGACTTTTTTGCATATACTGGAATAGATAATGAAAAAGAATGCAGGAAGCTGATATGTATTTTGAATCATATTTTCCGTTTCATACAACATATGCAAATCCTCTTTTATATGAAGGGGAACGGATGCAGGAAGAAGAGTTTGATCTGATGAAATCTTATTATCCGCAGACGGTGCGGCAGATTCAGGAGATAGTAGAGATGGAATGTGGACTTCTGGATTATGAAGGAAGCTGTCTGTATGATGAATATCCGGATAAATATATGTTGTATCATTTAAGCTGCAAGATCAAAGACAGCCTGCAGCCGGAAATAAGCAGTCAGTCCGTCCGGGAGAGCTTTCTGGATGAACTGATACAGGTAATGCTGTATCAGGAGATTTCCAGAAGGAGATGCCGCAGGCACCGCTGCCGGAGGTATTTTTAATGAGTGCGGATGTGTTTTCGTCCGTCCGACTCCAATAGAATTGAATAGAAAGAATCATGAAGAATTTAAGAGAATATTTAGAAGAACAGATAAATGAGAATCTGATACAGGCTGTTCTGAGCGCCGGCAGAAATAAAAATGGTATCTCAAAAGTAAAGATACGTCCGATCCGGCTCAGGGGACAGATCTGTTATCAGGCATCTGCCACAGAAGGAACGAAGGTTCTGCACAGAAATTATGGGCGTGCAGAACTGATAGAGTATCTGGAGGCAGAGCTTTCCGGGAATTTCGGACAGTTTCAGGCGCAGGGAACAATGACAGACGGTGTTGTCCTTGTGAGCAAAAAGGGCAGGATGACGATCCGGCAGAAAAACCATGCGCCGCTGGAAAGAGCCCGGATACAGTCACATAACCGGATAAAACAGTATATACTGAAAGAGGGAGTTCCGGTTCCGTTTCTGATCGACCTGGGGGTTATGAATGCTCAGGGAAAAATTATCCATGCCAGGTACGATAAGTTCAGACAGATCAATCGTTTTCTGGAATTTATAGAGGACATTCTTCCGAGACTTTCCAGGGACAGGGAAATAACGATCCTGGATTTCGGATGCGGCAAGAGTTACCTGACATTTGCCATGTATTACTATTTGAAAGAACTCAAAGGATATGATGTGAATATCATAGGACTTGATCTGAAAACGGATGTGATCGAAAAATGTAATTCCCTGGCACTCAGATATGGCTATGAGAAGCTGCATTTTTACCATGGAGATATTGCGGATTACGAAGGAGTATCTTCTGTGGATATGGTAGTGACACTGCATGCCTGTGATACGGCTACAGATTATGCACTTGCAAAGGCTGTGGAATGGGGCGCACAGGTAATACTCTCTGTGCCGTGCTGCCAGCATGAAGTGAACAAACAGATCAGAAATGAGATGCTGGAACCGGTTTTGAAATATGGGATACTCAGAGAACGGATGTCTGCTCTGATCACAGATGCTGTGCGTGCAAATCTGCTGGAAAGCAGGGGATATGAGACACAGATCCTGGAGTTTATAGATATGGAGCATACTCCGAAGAATCTGCTGATCCGTGCGGTAAAAGCAGGAAAGAAACCAGATACTGACAGGCTGCAGAGTATGACAGAGGCACTGAATATCCACCCGACACTGGACAGGCTTCTTAATGAGGACAAAAAAGAACAGCAAGGGGGCGGGAGATGAAAAAAATTCTGAAAAAAGCAGGCATTCTCCTTCTGGTATTTCTGTTTGGAGTTATCATAACCGCGCTGTTTTTCAACAGTGAATCCACAGATGACAGGTCTGATTTTAATGAAGCCACTTTTCCGGAGGTCATGATTGATCTGGATGGGACACTGATCAACAGGATGTACGGTTACGCAGAACCCATGCAGGCAGATTTTACCAGAGACAGTGTGACACCTCTGGATACCACAAAAAAGCTGACCTTTAAAATAAATCCATATAATGCAGATGTGAAAAGTTTTGCCTATGAAATACGTACTTCAGACGGCAGCAAGGTTCTGGAAAACAAAAAGATCAAGAATTTTCAGAAAGATGATTCTTATCTGAGTGTAGATGTAGAGATTAGCAGTGATCTGCTGATGAATCAGGAATATTCCATGCAGATCGCACTGGAAATAGAGGAAAAGACTGTTTATTATTACACCAGAGTTGTTTCCAGGTCACAGGTACATGCATCCGATTATGCGGCATTTGTAAAATATTTCTATGAGGCCTGTCTTGATAAGAATGAAGCGGATAATCTGGGAAGTTATCTGGAAGCAGAGACAACGGGTACTGCGACCAATTATTCGGGAATTAATATTAATTCTTCTCTCAGCGAAATCAGCTGGGGAACTATGGCACCGAAGCTTTATCAGGAAGGTATTCCTGTTATCCGGGAAATTAATGAGACTACAGCCAGTATTTCCATAGAGTATCAGCTTACATCTGAGAATGACGATGCGGCTGTTGAACTATATGATGTAAAAGAGTTCTACAGAATGAGGTATGTGGATACCCGGATTCGTCTGCTTGATTTCCAGCGTTCTGCCAGTCAGGTGTTTGACGGCACACTTTCGGTTTATTCAGATGATGGCCTGACACTGGGGATACGTGACAAAAATGTGGAATATATGATGAACGACAGTGCTACAGTGATTGCTTTTGTCCAGGAAGGAGATCTGTGGTCTTATTCACCGGGAAATGGAAAAATAAGCCAGGTTTTCAGTTTTAGAAAGTCTGAAGGCGGAGATTTCCGTGATTCCAGGACACAGCATGATATCAAGATTGTCAGGGTGACTGATGAAGGAGATATTGATTTTGTGCTTTATGGATACATGAACAGAGGAAATCATGAGGGATATGAGGGAATAGGAGTTTACCATTATAACCATGATAAAAATGTGGCGGAGGAGAGAGCGTTTATTCCGGTTTCGGAATCTTTTGAATTTCTGAAGAAGGATCTGGAAAAGCTGTCCTATGTCAATGAAAGGAATGAACTGTTCCTGCTTCTGGCCAGAAATCTCTATAAGATCAATATTGAGGAGAATTCCAGCGAAATTCTGGAAGAGGGAATCAAGAATACAAATTTTGTTTCATCCGACAATAATGACCATGCGGCATGGCTGGTCTCAAAGGGAGATGAGAAGGGATGCATTAAGGAAATTGATTTTGATACCTGTGAAACCCGTCTGATCACACCGGAGAAAGGACAGAGACTTCGTGCTTTAGGTTTTATGAATGAAGATCTGATCTATGGAATCCTGAAAAAATCTGACATTCTCACAGATGAGGACGGACATAAGTCTGAGGGGATCCGTACGCTTCGCATTGAAGACTTTGAGGGAAATATCAAAAAAGAATATCAGAAGGAGGGACTGTATATTACAGATGTTTCTGTTGGCAGTACTCTGATAGAGTTTGAACTGTCTGCAAAATCCGGCGACACTTCTTACGTTGCGCAGAAAAAGGACAACATTATGAATAATAAGAAAGCGGCTGCCAATACAGTGAATATTGAACTGGTTTCCGCGTCGAGAACAGGTGTCCGTGTGAAGCTGGCACTGAATACAGCTGCGCAGACAGATACACCGCTGACAATGTATGCAAAGGTAAGCAGTGCCAGACAGAAGGATATTGTGCTGGACACACAGATTCCGGAAGAAACCACTTATTATGTTTACGGACAGGGTGGTCTGGACGGTATTTATACAGATCCTGCGAAAGCTATTCTGAGGGCAGATGATCTGGGTGGTGTGGTATTGAACCGTGCACAGCAGTATATATGGGAACGTGGAAATAAGAAAACGAAAATACAGATGGATACACAGGAGCTTCCGGATACGGTTCTTGATGGAAATCTGGATATAAAGACACTGAAGAAGAGTCTCAGGAAGACGGGCACAGTGCTTGATCTTTCCGGATGCAGTCTGGACAGTGTATTATATGAAGTCAGTGCACAGCGTCCGGTGATCGCCAAGACGGGAACTGACACCAGTGTAGTGATCGTAGGATATGATGAATATAACACGTATCTCTATGATCCGGTAAAAAAAGAAACCTATCCGTATGGAATGAATGACAGTACAGAGTTATTCCAGAAAGCAGGAAATGTATTTATCACATATGTTGAAAATGTAAATTACTGATACAGTGCCAAAGAACTGCAGGATATATACAGCAGGGATTGAACAGTAACCAGTTACTGCTCACTCCGTGCCCAGTAACACGCTTCGCGATGCACAGAATTTATGCTAGACGCATAAATTCGCGCGGTATGTCTCGGGTTTTCTGTGAGCATTGCTCACAAAAAACACCTCGCGGGATATTACCAGTGAACAGTAACCAGTAATATTCTGTCAATTACCGGCTCACAAAATCGTGAAATTGTTTATTTACATCCGTAGGATATTTGCGTATCATAAAAAAGATATGGCAGTTGATGTCAGTAATGAAATGGAGGGAAAAGTGACGATGTTATATGAAAATATTAAGAAACTGGTACAGTATGGAATTGAAACAGGACTCACACCGGCATGTGAGAAGAATTATACAACAAACCTTCTTCTGGATGTATTTAAAGAAGATGAATATGCAGAGCCGGAAGAGGAATACACGGAGATTGACCTGGAAGAGGTTTTAAATGCACTTCTGGGTGAAGCGGTAAAGAGAAACCTTATTGAGGACAGTATTGTTTACCGTGATCTGTTTGATACCAGACTTATGAATTGTCTGATGCCGCGTCCGGGACAGGTACAGAATGAGTTCTGGAGTAAATATGAAAAGGATCCGCAGGAAGCAACTGATTATTTTTATAAGCTCAGTCAAGACAGTAATTATATCCGCCGTTATCGTGTAAAGAAAGACCAGAAATGGACAGTAGACAGTGAATATGGAAAGATTGACATCACCATTAATCTTTCCAAGCCGGAAAAAGACCCGAAAGCGATCGCGGCAGCCAAGCTTGTGAAATCCAGCAGCTATCCGAAATGCCTTCTTTGTCCTGAGAATGAAGGATATGCAGGAAGAGTCAATCATCCTGCCAGAGAGAACCACAGGATTATTCCGATTACTGTAAATGACACTCCATGGGGCTTCCAGTATTCGCCATATGTATATTACAATGAACATTGTATTGTATTTAACAGCAGCCACGTACCGATGAAGATTGAGAAGAATACGTTTATCAAGCTGTTTGACTTTGTGAAGCTTTTCCCACATTATTTTCTTGGATCAAATGCAGACCTTCCGATCGTAGGCGGCTCAATTTTAAGTCACGATCACTTCCAGGGCGGTCATTATACATTTGCAATGGCAAAAGCTCCGATTGAGAAACATGTGACTATTCCAGGATATGAGGATGTGGAAGCGGGAATTGTAAAATGGCCGTTGTCAGTTCTGAGAATCCGTCATAAAGATGAGAAGAGACTGATAGAGCTTGCTGCGCATGTTCTGGAAGTATGGAGAGGATATACGGATGAGAGCGCGTTTATTTTCGCTGAAACGGACGGAGAGCCGCATAATACTGTTACACCGATCGCACGCCGGTCAGGAGATATGTTTGAACTGGATCTCACTCTGAGAAATAATATTACCACAGATGAGCATCCGCTTGGAGTATACCATCCTCATGCAGAATACCATCACATAAAGAAAGAGAACATCGGTCTGATCGAGGTTATGGGACTTGCCGTACTTCCGGCAAGATTAAAAGAGGAGCTGGAACTTCTGGCTGAATATATTCTGGAGGGGAAAGATATTTCTTCCAATGAGAAAATTGAAAAGCATGCGGCATGGGTTTCAGGCTTCCTTCCGAAATACAGTAGTCTTGATGAAAATAACATACATGATATTCTGAAAAAAGAAGTCGGAGAAGTATTCGTTCACGTGCTGGAGGATGCCGGTGTGTATAAGTACACCGCAGAAGGCAGGGAAGCGTTTATGAGATTTGTTGCTAAGTTATAATAAACGGAAGCAGATATCTGTGGAGGTCTGCACCGGATATGAAACAGATTAATGACCGTACAGTGTTTTTGCAGTGATATGGATTTTACATAACAGCAGAGCTGCTGTAATATAATCTGTGAATACAAATCTTTTGTTCGAGATGTCCATACCGGAAATTCCTGAGACGTATTGAGAGAATAAGAGGGAGGTAAATATGTACAGAAAGAAACACGGGAAGAGAAAGCTCTTTATCAGTGCGGTTCTGGCAGCTGCGGTATTCACAGCTGCCGTTCCGGCACAGGCAGCGGAGTTTGGTTCTCCGGAAAATCCGGAACAGATTTTCAGTTCCGGGGATGAAGAAATATCTGAAAGCGGGACCGATGCGGGAACAGCTTCCTCACAGTCAGCTTCGGGAGAGAAAGATGGGGCATCTGCGGCAGCGGATATTTCTGTCACCCCGACAGTAACCCCTCTGCCGGATGAGACTCCGGAAGTATCTCCTGCGGAAACACCGATACCTTCTGCCACACCAACATCAACACCAACACCTTCTGCTACACCGGCACCTTCTGTTACTCCGACACCGGCGGTTGATCCGGAGAAAGAGGTTATGCTTCGTTTTGTGGATGGAGAAGGCGGAGAATGTGAACAGCTGAGAGCTGTCCTGAAATGGAATGATTCTCTGATCCTGCCGGACGTACCGGATTCGAATGCACCGAATATGTGGAAGCTGGAGGAAAATGAGCCTCTGGGTGCAGCCATCACACTTAAGGGCGGAGACATGCTTACCTTGAAAAAGGGAGAGAGCTGGAGCATGTTTATTAAGAATGGAGTACTGAATTTCTACATGCCGAAGAAATGTACAGTTTCTCTTTATAATAATTCCGGTACAGGAATATTCTCAGGTGGTACGTTGAAGGTTTATGAAACGAAGACCATCACTCTGCCGGATATATCGTCTGCCAAATATATCAATTACGGATGGACACGTACCAGGGGATCGGATAAAGTTGATTATGAGCTGAATTCACAGTATACCGTGCTTGAGGATACATATCTGTATATTGTGCGCCGTACAGCATTACAGGTGAACTTTATGACAAATACAGGAGCTTCGAACAGTAAGTTTACGAAGCTGAATCAGAGAACAGGCAAGGGTCTGACTATTACAATGCCTGAGGTCCCTGCAAAAACAGGCTATCAGGCATTGGGCTGGGCAAAAAGTAAAAATGCAGCATCTGCTTCCTACAAAGCAGGACAGGCGGTGAAAATAAGTTCATCTCTGAATTTATACGCAGTCTATAAGAAGCTTCCGTATACAGTCAGCTTTAATAACAACAGCGGAACAAGCACCAGCAAGACCTATACATCCCTTACTCTGTATGCGGCAAAGAATCAGAAGGTGACGCTGCCCGATGTTCCCAAGGTAAAAGGATATACAAATCTGGGATGGACAACTGCAAAAGGAAAATCTTCTCCCGTATATAAGGCGGGGGCGAGTGTAAAGATTACCAAAAACACCATATTTTATGCGGTACGCAGAAAGAGTAATTACTATACAGTCAATTATTACCTTGGAAATGGAAATACCAATGCTGCTTATAAGAAGCTGTCACAGACGGTAGAGGAAGGAACTGTTGTTAAATTTGCCCAGGTGCCGGCGAGAACCGGATATGTTAATCTGGGATGGTCCAGTAATATGAATTCCGAGAAAGCAACCGCGAAAGCAACATACACAGTAAATAAGAATATCAATCTGTATGCAGTACAGAAGAAAGCCGTACTTCTCACTCTTCATAAGTTTGACGGAACGATCTGGCAGAAAACGACTCTGGCTAAGGGAACTTCATATTCTCTGCCGGGAGTCAGGAATGCGGAGGGCTATACATTTATGGGATGGTCCACGAAACCAATGCAGTCAGTGAGTCCGGAATATGAACCGGAAGATTCTGTTACAGTAAATGGAAATATGGATCTGTATGCAGTGGTATTTAACAGATCCGCAGAACAGGATATTGCGGCAGACGATCTTCCTCAGGTTAATACCTATAAATATAAACAGGTTATTTTTGTGGGAGATTCCCGTACGGAATATATGAAGAATGTTCTGAAGGGAATGAGTGAGGGTGTGACAAAAGATGTGAAGTTTGTCTGCTCGGCAGGTAAGGGTCTGGACTGGTTTACAACGACCGGCTGGACAGAACTGTATTCCATGGTGATGAATGACACCAGCAGTATTCTTGCGAAGAAAACAGCCGTAATTTTTAATTTCGGTGTCAATGATATGGGAAATTATGCAAAATATGTGAACTATTATAATGGAATTGCATCAATGCTCAACAGCAAGGGCTGCGAATTGTATTTTATGTCAGTTAACCCGATCAACCGTCTGATGCTTTCCAATACTAACAGGGCAGACAGGAGTGAAGCATCACTCAGGTCATTTAATGCATATATGAAGGCAAACCTGAGTTCTGCATATACTTACATTGATATGTATTCTTATCTGAAATCAACAGGATACAGCTTTGCCAGTGACTATTATGGAACAGGAAGCATAGATGATGGCCTGCATTATACGTCGAAGACCTATAAACGTATTTTTGCAAAATGTCTGGATTCACTGAAATGGCATTAAAAACACAGGTAAATACCAGATTACTCCTTGCGTGAAATCAGGGAATAGTCTATACTAAAGGACGAGACAGCTGTTAGTAGAGGAACAGCGTTTCGTCTTTTTGTGTAATATTCACAACGATGAGGAGAAAGAGGAAACATAGATATGAAGTTAACAACAGTAAAAGAGATTTACAAAGAGAGAGAAAAATACCTGGATAAAGAGGTTACAGTAGGCGGATGGGTGAGAAGCGTACGTGATTCCAAGACCTTCGGATTTATCGTGCTTCACGATGGTTCATTCTTCGAAACTCTGCAGGTAGTTTATCATGATACAATGGATAACTTTGCTGAGATCAGCAAATTAAACGTAGGTGCGGCTGTTATCGTCAAAGGTACACTGGTAGCAACTCCGCAGGCAAAACAGCCATTTGAGATCCAGGCAGCAGAAGTCAGTGTAGAGGGTGCTTCTGCACCGGACTATCCGCTTCAGAAGAAACGCCACAGTCTTGAATACTTAAGGACGATCACACATCTCCGCCCGAGGACCAATACATTCCAGGCGGTATTCCGTGTACGTTCCCTGTGTGCTTATGCGATCCATCGGTTCTTTCAGGAACAGGGATTTGTTTATGTTCATACACCACTGATCACAGGAAGCGACTGCGAGGGTGCCGGTGAGATGTTCCAGGTAACAACTCTGGATATGAACAGTGTTCCGACAGATGATAAAGGTGCTGTAGACTATTCTCAGGATTTCTTTGGAAAAGAAACAAATCTGACAGTAAGCGGTCAGCTGAACTGTGAGACTTTTGCACAGGCATTCCGTAATGTTTATACATTCGGACCGACATTCCGTGCCGAGAACTCCAATACGACCCGCCATGCGGCAGAGTTCTGGATGATAGAGCCGGAGTGTGCATTTGCAGACCTTAATGACAATATGGATCTTGCAGAGGCAATGCTGAAATATGTTATCAGATACGTACTGGAGAATGCACCGGAGGAGATGAATTTCTTTAACTCCTTTATTGATAAAGGTCTTCTTGACAGACTGAACCACGTGCTGAACTCGGAGTTTGGCCATGTTACCTACACAGAGGCAGTAGAGCTTCTGGAGAAGAATAATGACAAATTTGATTACAAGGTATTCTGGGGATGCGATCTGCAGACTGAGCATGAGCGTTATCTGACAGAAGAAATCTTTAAGAAGCCTGTGTTTGTAACAGACTATCCGAAGGAAATCAAAGCATTTTATATGAAGATGAATGAGGATAACAAGACTGTTGCGGCTATGGATTGTCTGGTACCGGGAATCGGTGAGATCATAGGCGGAAGCCAGAGAGAGGATGATCTTGAGAAGCTTGAGAAGCGTATGGATGAGCTGGGACTTAAGAAGGAGGATTATAATTTTTATCTTGATCTCCGTAAGTATGGTTCCACGCGCCATTCGGGATTTGGCCTTGGATTTGAGCGTTGCGTAATGTACCTTACCGGCATGGGAAATATCCGTGACGTAATTCCATTCCCGAGAACTGTTAAAAATTGTGACTTATGATCTGAACAGAAAGAGCATAACAGAAAGAGAGATTGGCATGAGATTTATTCATCTTGCAGATGTACACCTTGGTGCGGTCCCGGACAGGGGCTGCCCATGGAGCAGCAGGCGGGAAGAAGAGATCTGGGAAACTTTCCGCCGGGTTATTGCGGGTATCCGTGAGAATCCGGTGGATTTATTATTTATATCCGGAGATCTTTTTCACCGTCAGCCTCTTTTACGGGAGCTGAAAGAAGTAAATTACCTGTTTTCTACCATCCCGGATACAAGAGTTTATCTGATGGCAGGAAATCATGATTATATCAGAGCGGATTCCTTTTACCGCGATTTTCAATGGGAGAAAAATGTAATATTTTTTAAGAATGAACAACTTACATGTGTCAGAGACGAGAAACTGGATGTTTATGTATATGGATTAAGTTATGAGCATCAGGAAATTGACAAACCGCTTTATGATGCGGCTCATCCGGCAGAGGGGGAGGGCATACATATCCTGATGGCACATGGTGGGGATGCCTCACATATTCCAATGAACATAAAAGCAATTGCTTCTGCGGGCTTTGATTATGTGGCGCTTGGACATATTCATAAACCACAGATACTGATCAGAGACAGTGCTGCCTATGCGGGAGCACTGGAACCGATAGACAGGAATGATCTGGGTGAGCATGGATATATAGAAGGGCATCTGGAGAACGGGAGACTCCGGACAAATTTTGTCCCGTTTGCCTGCCGTTCGTATGAACAGATCCTGCTGGTCTTGCGGGAAGATTCCACTCAGGCATCTCTGGAGGATATGTTGAAGGCAGATCTGGCAACAAAAGGACGTATGAATATCTACCGGATTGTGATTCGCGGAACCAGGGCACCGGAACTTTTGCTTCTCCCGGAGAGACTGAAGGCATTTGGATTTATAACAGAGGTGCTGGATGAATCCAGACCGGCTTATAATCTGGAGGAACTGGAAAAGAAGTACAGCGGAACCCTGATCGGTGACTATATCAGTTATTTCCTTGAGAAAGACAGAAATGCAGTAGAGGAGAAGGCTCTGTATTACGGGCTTCAGGCTCTGCTGGAAACAAGCAGGTGAATTATGATTATCAGACAGTTAAATATTAAGAATTTCGGAAAAATCCACGATAAGACGCTGGAGTTTTCGCCGGGAATCAATGTTCTTTACGGAGAGAATGAAAGTGGAAAGACAACGATTCACACATTTATTAAGAGTATGTTTTTCGGACTGACAAGGATGCGCGGTAAGGCTGCCAGAAATGATGCCTACAGTACATATGAGCCCTGGGAGAATCCGGGACAGTATGGCGGGACCATCTGGTTTACCGGAAAAGAACATAATTATCGTCTGTCCAGAAATTTCCAGAAGGATCATGCATTTGGTGAATTGCTGAATGAGGATACGAAGGAACTGGCAGATATTGATGTGGTAGGCCTGGAAAAGGTGCTGGGAAATGTCAGTGAGGCAGTTTATGATAATACGGTTTCTGTTGCCCAGTTAAAGAGTGTGACGGGTCAGGATCTTGTCCGTGAGCTGCAGAACTATATGGCAAGCTATCAGGGTACCGGAGACAGCTCCATAGATCTGGGCCGTGCAATGCAGATGCTGAAAATGTCCAGAAAGGGATATCAGGTTCAGGCGGACAGAAAGCAGAAAGAGACAGAACAGGAACAGCAGAAGCTGCAGGCAAGGATGGATTATATTACAGGTGAGATGAATGAACTGAGAGAGAAGCTCGCTCAGATTGATGAGAAAGAGGATTCTCTTGGAATGCGTCCGGGAGATGAAAACGGTGCGCTGCTTCTGGACGGGAAACTTGCGGCGGCAAGAGAAAAAAGAAATGGATATGCACTGGGAATGCTGGCATCTGCGGCAGCGGGTATTGTTGGTCTGATCGTTTCTGCTATGGTGGCTAACAGCGTTGCTGTGAGCCTTGTAGCAGTTGTTGTAGCAGCAGGACTCGTGTTTTTCTGTGGAAAACAGCAGATGAAATATGCCCGCGAATTTCAGAAGCGAATACGTATGAAAAATCGCTGGATGTCCAGACAGGAGAAACTGAAATGGAGTAAAGAGAGTCTGAAACAGGACTGTGATGAAAAGGAAACGGCATTTTGTAATCTGCAGGAAGAGTATCGGGAATACGAGGAGAATTCTTATCTTCCTACTCCGGAAGAGATGGAAGTTCAGGCATTAAATATGGCTATGGAAACGATAGAGATGCTGTCCGGAAATATCCATCATCAGGTAGGCCGTAAACTCAGAAGCCGTACTTCACAGATTCTCAGTGAGATTACAGGCGGTAAATATCAGGATGTACTGATGGACGCAGGATTTCATATGACTGTGAACACCGGGGACCGTACAGTGGCTCTGGAACGTCTCAGCAGAGGAACGATGGAGCAGATTTATTTTTCGCTGCGTATGGCAGCGGGAGAGCTTTTGTGTCAGGGAGAGAGCTTTCCGGTGATATTGGATGATGTATTTGGGATGTATGATGAAGAGCGTCTTGCAGCAGTTCTTAAATGGATGCATAAGGAAAACAGACAGATCATCATCAGTACCTGCCATAAGCGGGAGATGGAGATTCTGGACAGAGAAGGAATCCCCTACCAGAAACTGCTTCTTTCCTGAACGGACATTGCTCCACGGGTATGACAGTTATGAATGGTCAGGCAGATATTTGCAGTTATTCGGTGTAGAGCTGCGTAGCGAAGCGGATTGCGAATATCTGCTTAAAAAGAGAGATTACACAGTATCCGCCTGCTCTGGCAGGATACCAATGTAACCTCTCTTTTTGTTATTCAGATATTCGGGATAATAGTGTGTAAACAGTGAGTGATTGAAAATCAGTCGTTCTGTGCCATATAATTGTTTACGCAGCGTTTGATCCTGTCTACCGGGTTGAGCAGATGGCTTACAGACTGATCATGATTCAGTGTATCAATGATCAGGGCGATATATTTGCTCATATCACAGGTGATGTAATATTCCTTTGAAAGGAGTTCAGGTGACTGATAGATCAGGTTTGTGGTGAGTAATTTGTCAAAGACTCCCTCTTTATGTGCCTTGTCAAACTTCTCAAGACCGTCTGTAAACAGACCGAAAGTAGAGCAGACATAAATTCTGCCGGCACCTCTTTCTTTGAGAAGAGAAGCAATCTTCAGTATTGTATCACCGGAAGAAATCATATCATCGATCAGTATCATATCCTTGCCTTTGAGGTTTGGACCAAGGAATTCATATGCCGCGATCGGATGGCGTCCGTTGATTCTCCTGGAATAATCCAGACGTTTATAATACATACCCATATCAACACCAAGGATATTGGCAAGGTAGATCGCACGGTTCATGCTTCCCTCATCCGGACTGATGATCATAAAGTGCTCATTGTCAATATGGAGTCCCTTCTCATTGTTGAGCAGAGCCTTGATAAACTGATAGGATGGCTGTACAGTCTCGAATCCATGCAGAGGTGTTGCGTTCTGCACGCGGGCATCGTGAGCATCGAATGTAATGATATTTTCCACGCCCATACTTACAAGTTCCTGAAGTGCAGCTGCACAGTCCAGAGATTCTCTGCCGTTACGGATATTCTGGCGGCTTTCGTACAGATACGGCATGATCACATTTACTCTGCGGGCCTTGCCGCCGATTGCACCTATTACACGTTTCAGATCCTGAAAATGGTCATCAGGGGACATAAGATTCTCGTATGGTCCGATGCTGTAGGTAAGACTGTAATTGCACACATCAACCATCAGATAGATGTCATCACCACGTACAGATTCCATGACCGTACATTTTGCCTCGCCGGAGCCGAAACGGGCTGTCTGGACCGGGACCAGATAGGAATCTCTCTGATAACCCTCAAATGCAAAGGAGTCAAGCTCTTCGTGGCTGCGTTCTTTGCGCCACTGCACCAGCCAGTCATTCACCTTGTCACCCAGCTCCTTACAGCTGATCAGCGGAATCAGACCGAGTCTGCCCACCGGAAGTGTAGTTAAATCTTTAGTTGTTGCCTGTGCCATGATTTATTTTCCTCCTAAAAAAATTTTCTGTATACGGATATCTTTTCCTTCGAGTTTCACCATCCTGTAATTACTCATGATGCGTGAAAAGGTTCGTTCAGAATAAACCGCCGAAAAATTTCCGAAATCAAGATTTGTTGATATAATTGTAGACTTTCTGCGCATAATGCGTTCATTTATGCACAAAAACAGCTGGGAAGAGACGAAGCTGTTTGTAAGTTCGGTTCCCAGATCGTCAATGATCAGCAGATCACTGTCAAATACAAAATCCTCACCTTCTGCCTTTTCTCTGGAGAAACGGGAATCCGCCAGCAGGTCAAACAGATCAAATGCGGAGAAGTACATAACGCAATGTGCCGAGTCCAGAAGCTCATGGGCAATACAGTGAGAGAGAAAGGTTTTGCCTACACCGGTATCGCCGTAGAGAAAGAGATTCTCGAAGGAATTATCAAAATTTCTAACAAAATCTCTGGCAATGTCATAGGCTCTCTGAGCAGTCTCTCTTTCTGTCAGTCCTGTAGTTTCGTTCTTCATTGTATCAGAATAGTAATCAAAAGAAAAGTGGTCAAAGTTTTCTTTTTTGAGAATTTCTTTTAAATTAGACTGTGTATAGAGCAGTTCGATTTCTGCTTTTCTGAAACAGGAGCATTTCCTGCTGTTTACATAACCGGTATCCTGACAGATGGAACATTTGTAAGGAAGCTCCAGATAGTTCTCAGGATAGGAGTTACATACAAGCAAGGCACTGCGTTCCTGGGCTAAGAGAGAAATTGCCGCTTTGAGATCTTCAAGACCGGAGGACTCTCCGTTCAGGAGTGTTCGCGCTTTTTGCGCACTTAAAGAGGCAACTTCTTCATCTATTTCACGGACGCGCGGGATTTTTTCATAAATTTCTTTTGTGCGTTCTTCGAGAATACGACGATTCCGGGACTGCGTCTTACTGTATTCCCGCATGATCGTATCATACTGATAATTCTGTAAAGGCATAAGCTGACACCCTTTCTTTGATAAAACTGGCCGGGAGATGAGTATGGTTATTGATTCAGCAGTTTTTTCTCATATTCATTAAAGTCATATTTTCGCTGGTGGAAATTATTAAAACGGTTGGAAGAACCGGTCTTTTTCTGGCTGCTTTTTTCAAGCTTCTGACGCTGATGCTGAGCATCCAGAAGCCGGATATCGGCAAGGGTTCTGACGTTTTTGTCTTTCCATCCGGAGAGGATCTTATCTGCATACTGGAAACTGGGCTGTCCTGTGGAAAGAACGGTACGGCTGCAGGCTTCCTGGATGATGTCCATGGTAAAGCCATAATCATTTATCCAGGCATTCATAAGCGTGATCTCGGTATCCACCGGATTACGTCCGCTGATTCCCATTGATTTAAAAATCGTGAAGTATTCTTTTGCATAACGGGAGCTGGACTCCTTGGCCATGGTAACGGTAGTGATTCCTTCCCTGGCCCAGGCCATGGCTACAGTTTCTATGTAGCGGATACTTTTGTGTCCGCGGCTGACGCTGTATTCGATCAGATATTCGATCAGATCCGGAGAAAACTTCAGTTCATCATAGAAGAAGAGAATCTTTTTCATTTCAGTAGGAGTAAGAGTCTTTCCCAGATATTGTTCTGCTATGTAGAGAAGCTGCACGATCTCATCATTCTGTTTCAATTCCTTTACACGGTCAGGAGAGAGCGAAGAGGCGGAAACAGATGCTTTGCCGGGATTCGCAGACTGTACTGACACGGTGCTTTCCTGTCCGGTGACAGATGCGGGTTCTGCTGTATCGGAACTTACGGAAGAGGAGGATGCAGGGCCGGAAATATCGGATCTGGCAGGAGGTATATTCAGAGTAATATCTGTAATATCTTCATGATCTCTGTAGGTAAGGGTAAGAAGCCTGGCTTTTTCCCAGTATTTCAGAGCACGGACAATATCTCTCTCTGTACAGAAAAAGTGATCTGCCATCTGTTCGAGACTGAATGGTGCTGATGTATCAGAAAGAAGCCGCAGAAGATAGATATATACTTTTACAAATTCTCCGTTGGCTTCAGGCATATAGTTGTCTATGAAATTATTGGTTAATACAGTTACTTCCGCATTGCGGGAGTTTTGTAAGGTGATCATAGCCATGGATATCCACTCTCTTTCTAATTGTGCTGCCGTACGTTTCGTTTTCGGTAATCTGAATTATAGCACAACATTTTTTAAAAGAGAATAGGAGATTTTCGGGTAAGATTTCATCCACATTTAAATGTGGATAATGTGGATAATGTGGAAAGACGGAATTGTGTATATATTATTGGAAACTTGAAAAATGGCGAAGTTTTGAGAAAAAGTACATATTACTGATGCAAAAAAAGTAGAATTATGTCAAGTGATTTATGCACATAGCATTCCACATGGGGAGGCAGATAAAAATGTGCATAACCCTGTGGATAATGTGGACAAGTATTAAAAACAGGCGAAAAATGTGCAGAAATATATGTGGATAAATAGTTTATAGAAGATTAAGAAAACCCACTGCCTTCAGGCGGTGGGTTTTTTTAATCTTCTATAAACTATTTTCCCAGCAAATGTTCTCCGATTTTTACAACATCTCCGGCACCCATTGTGATGAGTACATCACCTTCCTGGCAGCTGGAGAGAAGATAGTTCTCGATTTCATCAAATGTCGGATAGTATTCGCAGGGAGTACCGAGCTCCTGGATACGTTTTTGCAGATCTTCAGAAGAGATACCCAGAGTATCGGTTTCTCTTGCTGCATAGATATCAGCAACTACGACATGATCTGCCAGGCTGAGTGCTTTTGCAAATTCAGGAAGCAGAGCCTTGGTACGTGTATATGTATGAGGCTGAAATACGCACCATAACTTCTTATGCGGATAATTATGCGCTGCATGAAGAGTGGCTTCGATTTCTGTCGGGTGATGTGCGTAGTCATCAATGATGGTAATGCCTGCAACTTCTCCCTTGTACTGGAAGCGGCGGTCTGTGCCTGTGAAGCTTCCGAGCCCTTTGATGATGACTTCCTCCGGGAGTTCCAGAAGATGTCCGAGGGCGACAGAAGCCAGAGCATTGGAAACGTTGTGGATACCGGGTACTTTAAGGTAATAACTGCCGACCTTTATGCCGTTTCGCAGAACGGAAAAGGACGCATGTCCATATTTGTCGTATGTGATATCAGCAGCCTGATAGTCTGCGTCATGTTCCAGGCCATAGGTGATGACTCTGCATGGAAGATCACGGATGATCTCCTCATATTTCGGTGTGTCCGCATTGATGATCAGTGTGCCGTCAGCCGGAAGAAGTTCCGCAAAACGGCGGAAAGAGTGACGGATGTCATCAATATCTTTGAAAAAGTCCAGATGATCCGCATCCATGTTCAGGATGATGCTGATCTTCGGGAAAAAACTCAGAAAGCTGTTGGTATATTCGCATGCTTCTGTGACAAAGGTTCCGGATTTTCCTACACGGATATTTCCACCGATCGCAGGAAGAATACCGCCGACGCTGATAGTCGGGTCGCTGTTGGCTTCGAGAAGAATGTGGGATATCATAGAGGTAGTGGTTGTTTTTCCGTGAGTTCCGGAAACTGCGATTGGTGTATCGTAGTTTCTCATGATCTGTCCAAGAAGTTCTGCGCGGGTGAGCATAGGGATGCCTTTCTCTTTTGCACAGGCAAATTCGGGATTGTCCGGATGGATGGCTGCTGTGTATACAACCACATCAATATTGTCTGTGATGTTGGATGCGCGCTGACCGTAGTAAACAGTTGCTCCTTTTTTCTCAAGTGCCTGGGTAAGCGGGCCTGACCTGGCATCTGATCCTGAAATGATGAAATCCTCTCCCAGGAGAATCTCTGCCAGTCCGCTCATGCTGATTCCGCCGATACCGATGAAGTGTATGTGCAGCGGTTTATGAAAATCTATCTGATACATTTCTGCTCTCCTTAATGTAATTTGCTTTGAAAGTGTCCACCCTATTATACTCCCTGTACGGAGAAATGAAAAGAACTTATCGGAGTTTTCTGTGACCTTCACTCACAAAAAAGTTACTGTTCACTCCGTTCTCAGTAACAAGTCTCCGGAATGTCTGCGGCAATATCAAAGCAGAAGACCTGCCTGGTTCAGTTAAACAGAGACAAAAAGTACAAAAAGCAGCAACATATATATAAAAAGTGCATAATGATATAGCCGGAAAATTAAATGACAAAAATAATTACGTGTACAAAAACTATAAAAAAAAAGTGAAACGGGAATAAAAATTGTAAATAATGTTCACTATTGGAAGGAAGTGTGTTATAATCCTGTCTTTGACAGTTAAACGAAAATAAAATCGCTGTATCCCTTGTATTTACTG
>CAVCYJ010000033.1:0-19126 GCA_963605995.1 Holdemanella biformis
CGCAGAGAGTAATGTTGTCCTGATACATAGACTGTTTCCCTCTTTCAATATTATGATGTTAGAGTCAAAAGGTATTTTGCCCCTGACTTGATATCCACGAATTGCTCCGCTGTCAAAGCAGTTCCCTCATCTTACACATAACTATAAAGCCCCCGCACAGAAACCTCCCCTGCGCTGACTTTTACGATTTCTTTGTCCTGCTTCTCCACAAGGAGTTCGCCCTTTTTGTCGATTCCTCTGCAGATTCCCTCGAAGCTTCTGTCTGCGTCGATCACTCTGACCGGCTGGTTCAGGTTCGCAAGGATTCTGTGATAATCATCCAGAAGATGTGTAAAATCACAGGTCTGCACGAATTTCTCATAATTGATCTCAAAATATTTTATTACCAGGGCAATGACCTGATTTCTGTCATATTCATGTCCTCCTTCGAGGATCAGAGAGGTTGCTTTGTCCTGCATTTCTTCTGGAAATTCCTTCAGATTTACATTGATCCCGACTCCGATCAGCACATAGCTGATCTCTGTTCCGTTCGTTCCCATCTCTGTCAGGATACCGCAGATTTTTTTTCTGGAGATCACGATATCATTCGGCCATTTGATACTTACATCAAAGCCCAGCTCCTCTGCCGCCTGCGCAACTGCCAGTCCCATGACCAGAGTCAGCATGGACGCATACTGCGGTGAAAACTCCGGGCGCAGAAGCAGGGTCATCATAATGGAACTGCCCTCCGGTGCTTCCCATCTTCTTTCAAAGCGTCCTCTTCCTGCCGACTGGTATTCTGCGACTGCAAGAGTTCCATGCTCTGCGCCTTCTTTTGCCAGACGCTTGATCCATGAATTCGTAGAATCCATTTCTTTTGCAAAATGGACGGTTTTGCCCGCCCATTTTGTATTTATTGCCTGTGAAATTGTTTCTTCATTATACAGATATGCCATTATTTATTCTCCGGCTCTCCTAAAGTTGCTACCATAACCGCTTTGATGGTATGCATACGGTTCTCTGCTTCGTCAAATACTTTGGACTGCTCAGACTCAAATACTTCGTCTGTCACTTCCATGTCTGTCAGGTTAAATCTCTCGCCCATTTCCTTGCCGATCTTTGTCTTGAGGTCATGGAATGCAGGCAGGCAGTGAAGGAAGATTGCTTTCTCACCGGCGTTTTTCATAACGTCTTTTGTTACTTTGTATGGTGTCAGGTCATGGATTCTCTCTGTCCATACTTCGTCCGGTTCACCCATGGATACCCATACATCTGTATAGATGACGTCTGCATCTTTGGTTCCTGCCTGAACATCCTCTGTCAGAGTGATGCTTCCGCCGGATGCTTTTGCATATTCCTGACACTGAGCAACCAGCTCTGCATTCGGGAAATATTTCTCAGTTGTGCAGGCTACGAAATGCATACCAAGCTTTGTACACGCGATCATCAGGGAGTTACCCATATTGTAGCGGGCATCGCCCATGTATACAAGCTTGCGTCCTTTTAAATCTCCGAAATGCTCACGGATCGTCAGCATATCTGCGATCATCTGTGTCGGATGGTATTCATTTGTAAGACCATTCCATACCGGAACGCCTGCATATTTTGCAAGTTCTTCTACGATTTCCTGGCCAAATCCACGATACTCGATTCCATCATACATCCTGCCGAGAACTCTTGCGGTATCTGCAATGCTCTCTTTCTTGCCGATCTGGGAACCTGTCGGATCCAGATATGTGCTTCCCATTCCAAGGTCATGAGCTGCCACCTCAAAAGAGCAGCGTGTTCTTGTACTTGTTTTCTCAAAGATCAGGGCAATGTTTTTGCCTTTGTAATATTCGTGAAGCTCGCCGGCTTTCTTCTTAGCTTTGAGCTCTGCGGATAAGTCGATGAGATATGTGATCTCTTCCGGTGTAAAGTCTTTCAGTGTCAGAAAGTTTCTTCCTTTTAAATTCATGATAATTTTCTCCCTGATGTCATTTATTGCCGCTGTTTATCATAATTATTTTGTACAAAACAACAGCTTTTTTGATTTCTTTTGTTTCTATTTATCAGTCTCAGGTTTCGGATCGGTTACGATCTCTTTTAAAGAACCTGCCAGACCTGCGATCCCCTGAATATCAGACGGGATAATGATCTTGGTTGCCTTTCCGTCTGCTGCCTTTACAAATGCCTCCAGGCTCTTCAGTGTCAGAACCGCCTCGTCTGCTCCTGCTTCTCTGATCATGCGGATACCTTCTGCATTGGCATTCTGTACCTTCAGGACTGCCTCTGCCTGGCCTTCTGCTTCCTTGATCATACGCTCTTTCTGAGCTTCTGCACGGAGGATCGCCGCCTGTTTCTCAGCTTCTGCGTCCAGAATCGCGGACTGTTTCTTACCTTCTGCAACAAGGATGGTAGATTTCTTCTGACCTTCTGCGATCAGGATTGCTTCACGGCGTTCACGCTCAGCCTTCATCTGCTTCTCCATTGCATCCTGGATCGCTGCCGGAGGAATGATATTCTTTAATTCCACACGGTTGACCTTGATTCCCCATGGATCTGTTGCCTCGTCAAGAGAAGCTCTCATCTTGGTATTGATCGTCTCACGGGATGTCAGTGTCTCATCCAGTTCCATGTCACCGATAATATTTCTCAAAGTTGTCGCGGACAGATTCTCGATTGCCATGATCGGATTCTCCACACCATAAGTATAAAGCTTCGGATCTGTGATCTGAAAGAACACAACCGTGTCGATCTGCATGGTTACGTTATCCTTTGTGATAACCGGCTGCGGCGGAAAATCTACTACCTGTTCCTTCAGGTTTACCTTTTTTGCCACCCGTTCTATGAACGGAATCTTGAAATGGATGCCGGTACTCCAGGTTGCCTGATAAGCGCCCAGACGCTCCAGGATCACTGCGTATGCCTGTGGCACGATGCGGATACAGGATGCAAGGATCCATACCGCAATAATGATGATTACCATCAGAAAAACCACGCCCATAACTAATCCTCCTTATTTGCATTTTACGATAAGTTTCACACCGCGGATCTCTTCGATCGTCACAACGGTGCCTTTGCCGATCTTTTCATCATCAGCAGAACGTGCAGTCCATTCAATATCATTGATGCGAACCTGGCCTGTCTGTGCCAGATTGTCAATATCCTGAATCACAACTGCTTTCTTTCCAATCAGACTGTCTGCGTTGGTCTGTATGGTTTCTTTGTTGAAGTACTTCATGGCCAGTGGTCTGGTAAAGATCAGAAGTACCAGTGAAACACACAGAAACAGCAGTATCTGTACGGTGAAGTTTGCTCCTGCATAACTTGCAATGGCTGCGACCAGCGAGCCGCCGGCAAACCAGATGGTTGTAAGTCCTGCAGTGATCGCTTCTATAACAAGCAATAAAGCAAGGATTCCAAGCCAGATCAAAGGCTGCATGAAACTCCTCCTTTCATACGATGCCAGACAACTATCGTCTCTGACGTGCAGCTTCATACATGAGAATCCCGGATGCCATAGCAGCATTCAGAGATTCTACTTTTCCACACATAGGAATCCGGATCAGACAGTCAGCACTCTCTGCCGCCTCATCTGTCAGGCCTTTTCCCTCATTGCCGATCAGAAATGCAGTTCCTCCTGTGTAGGATTCCTGATCATAAGAGTTCTTACCGTGCAGATGTGCCGCAAATGTGCGGATGTTTCTGTCTTTCAGTTCCTGTACTAATGATACCACACTTTCCACATATAGAAAAGGCATTCTGTAGACAGAGCCCATCGTGGATCGTATAACCTTCGGGTTTGTAATGTCCACGCAGGTCTTTGTCAGAAGAACTCCGCTCACTCCGGCACCTTCGCCTGTGCGGAGGATCGTTCCCGCATTTCCCGGATCCTGCAGGTCCTCCAGAATCATGACCAGAGGATTCTCACCGCCAAGAATATCTTCTATTGTATAGGAAGGTTTCTTAAGCACCGTCATGATTCCCTGCGGTGTCTGTGTATCGCTCATCTGACGGAAAACAGAGTCTGCCACTGTTTCATATGGAAGCTTCTCCACCTGAGCCATCAGTTCTTTGTCTCCGGCAAGAGTCTCTGATACATACACTTTTGATATCCATTCTCTCGGTGCTTCGCCGAACATTTTTCTTCCTTCTGCGACAAAAAGTCCCTGCTCTCTGCGGACTTTTGTTTTCTGGTTAAGCTGTATGATATTTTTTACCTGTCCATTGTTTACACTGGTGATCATATCTTGTCCTCGATCGTAACTGTTCGGTATCTTCATACATAAAACTGTCGAATACTTTTATAATAAACGGACATGACACCATCAGGCGCCATGTCCATCATACCGGTAACTGTAAATCTGCCAAACAGTTACGTTATTCATTATTTTTTTTCATAGTTATGAGAAAGTGACTGGCATACTTCCCACTGATAGTCAGAGATACCTTTCTGCATAGCAAGTGCTTCGTTGATATCGAAGTCTACGAATTCACCATGGCGATATCCGACAACTCGACAGGTCTTACCCTGAACAAGAAGGTCTACTGCCAGAGCACCCATCATAGATGCATATACACGGTCCTTACAGGTCGGGCTTCCACCACGCTGCATATGTCCGAGGATCGTAGCTCGTGTCTCAATACCTGTTGCAGCCTCGATACGTTTTGCCATAGCTTCTGAATGACCGATACCCTCTGCATTGATAATGATATGATGTTTCTTGCCTTTCTTACGGCTCTCGATGATGTTGTTGATCAGCTTCTGCTCATCATAGTCATATTTCTCAGGGATCAGAACGTCCTCAGCACCGTTGGCAATACCACACCACAGAGCAAGATATCCTGCACCACGGCCCATAACCTCGATGATACTGCATCTCTCATGAGAAGTAGAGGTATCACGTACTTTATCGATCGCTTCCATTGCTGTATTTACGGCTGTGTCGAATCCGATCGTATATTCTGTACATGCGATATCAAGGTCGATCGTTCCCGGAAGACCGATCGTATTGATTCCGAGGTTTGCAAGCTTCTGAGCACCTGCAAAAGATCCGTCACCACCGATAACAACGAGTCCGTCGATACCATGTTTTCTGCAGATCTCCGCACCGCGCTGCTGTCCTTCCGGTGTACGGAATTCTGCACAACGTGCTGTATAAAGAACTGTACCTCCGCGCTCGATCGTATCAGAAACATCTTTGGCACTCATATCAATAATCTCTTCGTTTAACAGACCATTGTATCCTTTGAGAATACCTTTTACATTCAGTCCATTGCTCAGACCTCTTCTGACAACTGCACGGATTGCAGCGTTCATTCCCGGTGCATCACCACCGCTGGTAAGGACACCAATGGTTTTTATCTTGTTTTCTGCCATCTTTTCTTCCTCCATCTTCTGAATCTATATCATCTTTACTATACACATATTCGGGTATAGTTTAGCGCATTTTCATAAGTTTTTCAATCCTCTTTCTACAACTTTAACATTGGTTTTACCATATTTTTCGTACATATAATTCAACCAGGAGTCCTGAATTTGTGCATGATAACCAACCGAAAGCTTCTTTATTGCCTTTACGTCTTTCAGATAGATCACAACCACGCTGTCACCGGGTGATCTGCGGATATCTGCAAGCAGTTCCTGCGACTGCTGCGCATAGGTTTCTTTGTTATCAAACTGGATCCAGATCTCCCTTGGCATGTTGTCAAACGGACGGATTTTCTCGAGGATCAGTTTGCTGGCGCGGTCATCTTCCGCAGACACCCTTCCCTGGATGAACACTCTGGCGTCTTCATTCAGGAACTGCTGGCTTTTTTCATAGTCCCGCGGGAACACGACTACTTCCACAGTCCCCACCAGATCTTCCACCGTGAGAAATGCCATAATCTTATTCGTTTTTGTATATTTGATCGTTTTCTCTGTGATCATTCCGCCGATGATCACTTTCCGGCCATCTGTCACTTTGGGAAGGTTCGTTTCTTCATCCTGCTGGAAATCAGAGGTCTTTGCAGTGATCGTTTTCTCCATCATTGTGCTGTAATTCTCAAGAGGGTGACCGCTGAGATAAATTCCCAGAACTTCTTTTTCATATCCCAGAAGCTCTTCCTTTCCAAATTCCGCCACCTTCGGCATACGGATCTCAAATTCTTTCTTATCTTCTTCACTTACCAGGTCAAAGAGGCTCATCTGGCCTGCCAGGCTGTTCTTTCGCTCCTGACTGATATTATCTATGATCTGCTGATAGACCATTATCTTCTGCCGGCGGTTGCCTTCCAGACAGTCAAGCGCACCGGCCTTGATGAAATTCTCCACTGCACGTTTGTTCATCTGCGGTGTGTTTCGCTCTATGAAATCTTTCAGAGAACGGTATTTTCCATTCTGTTCACGCTCATTTACCAGACTTTCAATAACCGGACGGCCCACACTCTTGATCGCGGACAGTCCATATCGGATAGAACCATTATCTACGGAAAAACCGTACATTCCGCAGTTGATATCCGGCGGCAGGATCTGGATCCCCATCTGGCGGCATACGACAAAATACTCCGCTACCTTTGTCGGGAAATCGATAACCGATGTCATCAGCGCTGCCATAAATTCTACCGGATAATAATACTTCAGGTATGCAGTCTGATAGGAAACAACCGCGTACGCTGCTGCATGGGATTTATTGAACGCATACTTTGCGAAATCGATCATTTCATCGTAAATCTTATTCGCAGTTGTTTCGTCGATCCCATTGGAAATACAGCCCGGAACACCTTCCGCTTCGTTTCCGTATACAAAGTTCTGGCGTTCTTTTTCCATGACTGCCGCTTTCTTCTTTGACATGGCACGACGTACAAGGTCGCTTCGTCCAAGCGTATAACCTGCCAGATTGCGGACAATCTGCATAACCTGCTCCTGATATACGATACATCCATAGGTCGGTTTGAGGATGGGTTCGAGCTGCGGGCAGTCATATTTGATCGTATCCGGACGGTTTTTGCCACGGATATACTGCGGAATGAAGTCCATCGGTCCCGGACGGTACAGAGAGATTCCGGCGATCACATCTTCGAGACTCTGTGGTTTCAGCTCTTTCATGAAATTCTTCATTCCGGCACTTTCAAGCTGGAACACACCATCGGAACGGCCTGTGCCAAGGGAAGCAAGAACTTTCTTATCGTCATAATCTATTTTCTGCATATCCAGTGTGACGCCTGCATCCTTCTGGATCAGCTTCACCGCATTCTGGATCACAGTCAGGGTACGAAGGCCCAGAAAGTCCATTTTCAGAAGTCCCAGTTCCTCCAGTGTCGTCATGGTGAACTGAGTAACAATGGAACCGTCCTGCGCCCTCGAAAGAGGCACATATTCAGACACATCCTTCTGGCTGATCACCACGCCCGCCGCGTGCATGGAGGTATGTCTCGGAAGCCCTTCCAGACGTCTCGCCATGTCGATCAGATAGTGGATCTCATCCTGTTCTTCGTATGCTTTCTTCAGCTCAGGGTTCATTTTCAGAGCTTTATCGATCGTGATGTTCAGCTCCTGCGGGATCATCTTCGCAATGGAATCTACCTGTGCATAAGGCATATCCAGTACACGGCCGACATCGCGGATCACACCGCGGGCTGCCAGAGTACCGAAGGTAACGATCTGGACAACACAGTCATCTCCGTATTTGCGGCGCACATATTCTATAACCTCCTGCCTTCTCTCGAAGCAGAAGTCAACGTCAATATCAGGCATGGAGACTCGTTCCGGGTTCAGAAACCGCTCAAAAAGCAGGTCGTAACGGATCGGATCAAGCTGTGTGATACCCAAAGTGTAGGCAACAAGGCTTCCCGCAGCGGAACCCCGCCCCGGTCCTACCATGATGTCATGATCACGGGCATATTTAATGAAATCCCATACTATAAGGAAGTAATCCACGTAACCCATGTTTTTGATGGTGGATAATTCGTAAGTCAGACGGGATTTTAGCTCCTCTGTGACCGGATGATACCGCTCTTCCAGTCCCTCGAAGCAGAGCTTATTCAGGTATTCCCAGGAGGTAAATCCATCCGGCACATCGAACCGCGGCAGCTTGGTTACGCCAAACTCGATCTCCACATGGCATCTCTGTGCAATCTTATGCGTATTCTCCAGGGCTTCCAGCGCATATGGGAAAAGCTGCGCCATTTCCTCTGGGGATTTCACATAATACTGTCCGCCTTCATAGCGCATTCTGTCTTCATCTGCAAGTTTCTTGTTTGTCTGCAGACAGAGAAGAATATCATGTGGCGCAGCATCCTCTGCCATTGTGTAATGTACGTCGTTGGTTGCCACCAGATCAATTCCGGTTTCCTCATGCATACGCAGAAGTTCCTGATTAACTACCTGCTGCGCAGGGATTCCGTGATCCTGCAGCTCCAGAAAGAAGTTTCCTTTTCCGAAGATATCCTGATAACGAAGGGCTGCCGCCTTCGCATCCTCATACATTCCCCTCTGAAGATATCTGGCCACCTCACCTGCAAGGCAGGCGCTTAATGCAATAATCCCCTCATGATATTCTTCTAACAGTGCCAGGTCTACACGCGGTTTGTAATAAAATCCCTCTGTGAAACCTTTGGATACAATTTTCATCAGGTTCGCATATCCCTGATTATTCTCTGCAAGAAGAACCAGATGATAGTATCTGTCCTCTCCGGTTCCTGCTTCACGGTCAAACCGGGAACCGGGAGCTACATAAACCTCACATCCCAGGATCGGATTGATTCCCTCGGCCCTTGCTGCACGGTAAAAATCGATCACACCATACATGACTCCATGGTCTGTGATCGCCGCACTGTCCATGCCAAGTTCCTTGACACGGGCTACATATTCTTTTATTTTATTGGAACCATCCAGCAGACTGTATTCTGTATGGACGTGAAGATGTGTAAACTCCAACTTTGTATCTCTCCTTTACTTCGCGTAGATTCTCTTATCTTTGATTTCTACTTTACCTTCCTTCATCAGATGACCGATGGCACGTTTGAACGCACCTTTGCTCAGGCCAAATTCTCTCTGGATGACTTCCGGTGATGCTTTGTCGTCAAACGGCAGAACACCCGCAAATTCATTGATGACTTCAAGGACATTCTCTGCATCCTCGTTGATCTGCAGATATGCTTTCTGACGGTCTGTGACGTTCATCTTACCGTCTTCTTTTACTTCACTGACACGCAGTTCGAGAATCTTGCACGGGCGATATTTTCCCTTTGCTTCTCTTGCAGGGATCAGTGCAGAGTATTTGTCATCGACTGCTACGAATACACCGAATCTGTCGCTGATCTCGTAGACACGGCCCTTTACCATATCGCCTACTACATAAGGAGTTCTGGTAGAAAGATAATGATAAACCTTCATGGTTGCGCAGAGACGGCTGCTCTTGTCGATATAGAGGGCTACCAGTACATCCTCTCCCTCTCTTACTTTCAAAGTCTGCTCATGATACGGAAGCAAAAGGTCTTTTTCCAGTCCCCAGTCAAGGAATGCACCGATTCTGGTCACCTGAGATACTTTCAGGACTGCAGTCTGGCCTACCTGAAGTTTCGGCTCTTTGGTCGTCGCGATCAGACGGTCCTGAGAATCCTTGTAAATAAATGCTTCGATGCTGTCGCCCTCTTTTGTTCCCTCCGGAACCTGTTTAGCCGGAAGAAGCACACGACTCTTCGCATCCGCCTGCATATCCTCACCCAGATATACACCGAAATCTACGGACTTTACTACTGTTAATTTCTGTTTCTTTCCTAACTCTATCATATGATCTCCATTTCTGTTGTGATGTTTCGTTACTGTTTACTCCGTTCTCAGTAACAATGTTACCGATACAATATTTCGCAATGTCAGCTATAATCCGGCATTGGCTTTATGTTTCAGTATAACATAAATAATAAAGGCGGCACAATGCCGCCTTTGTATTTTTATTATCTTTATTTTTTACCACCAGAAGCGCTCAGTCTCTTTTATATATATCCCTTGTATATACCTTTTCCATACAGTCTTCCAGTTCCCCGGAATATCTGTTCGCTACTATCACATCGCATTCTCGCTTCAGTTCTTCCAGAGACTGTACTACTCTGTTTCCCTGGAAATATTTGTCTCTCAGAAGTGGTTCATATATAAGCACTTCCGCGCCTTTTGCTTTCAGGCATTTCATTACACCCTGTATTGATGAATGGCGGAAATTATCTGAATCCGTCTTCATCGTCAACCGGCAGATTCCGACCCTGACCATTTTTCCCGGAGTGTCAGAATCATAGTATCCCGCTTTCTGAAGGATCCTTTCTGCCACAAAATCTTTTCGTGTACGGTTTGCCTCCACGATCGCTTCTATAATATTCTCCGGTACATCCTGGTAATTGGCAAGCAACTGCCTGGTATCCTTCGGAAGGCAATAACCTCCATATCCAAAAGACGGATTATTATAGTAATCACCAATTCTCGGATCCATGCAGACTCCCTTAATAATATTTCCTGTATTTAATCCTCTCATTTCCGCATAAGTATCCAGTTCATTAAAGAAGCTGATCCTGAGTGCCAGGTAAGTATTGGCAAAAAGTTTGACCGATTCTGCCTCACTGGTATCCATCAGCAATACAGGAGTCTTTTTTTCTTCTGCCGCTCCCGCAAGAATCCCTGCAAAAATTTCAGCCAGTTTCTCTGCTTCACTGTCCCCCGCCAGACTTCCGACAATAATCCTCGACGGATGCAGATTGTCTTCCAGTGCTCTGCCTTCTCTCAGAAATTCAGGGCTGAAAAGAATACGGCCGGTATCATAATGCCTGCACATCGCTTCTGTATACCCCACAGGAACTGTAGACTTGATCACTACCGCAGCCTGAGACCCACTGCTTCTGACTGATTCCAGAACCGCTTCCACAGAAGAAGTGTTGAAATATTTTTTTCCCTCATCATAGTCTGTAGGTGTTGCAATGATGATGTAATCTGCTGTTTTATACGCAGCCTCTCCATCTGTGCTAAATGTCAGATTCAGTTCTGCACTGTTTAATTCTTTCTCTATCCCGGGGTCTGCAATAGGAGATTTTCCCTCCTGAAGCATTTTAATTTTCCATTCGGCAATATCCACTGCTGTCACTTCATGAGTTTTGGCCAGAAGTACCGCCAGGGACAGCCCCACATATCCGGTTCCTGCAATCGCAATTTTCATCATATTCTCCATTCTTCCAGCAGGCAAAACCCCTGAATTTATTTATGAAACAGATACATACTGTTCCGGACTTCCATAATAATCCAGAAGCATCTTCTCAAATCTGTCATGCACTCCATGTTTGCCCGGCGCCTGTACAATATTCATTCCCGGACTGTGATTTCCCTCGATCAGTTCAAGACGCCCGTCCTCGAGGATTGCAACATCCCATCCGACCACACGCAGACAGGGCAATTCCCGTGAGGCCTCTTTACAGAGTTCACAGATTTCCTTCCAGTAAGGAATCTGTACGCCTTTAAATTTCATCCCCGTCATCGGATGAGTCACATATACATTTGCATTCTCGTCCAGACCATCCGTTATGATCTTACCGGTTTTCGGATCAATTTCACAGAAGATTCCGCCGCCATGTGCATTATCCACATGAAGTCCGTTATTCCCTACACGTAATCCACATCCAAACACCTCAAAACGGTCTCCGTTTCTGAATGTGATAACACGCAGTGTATTCAGTGATTCCGGATGAAAAACAGCCAGTGATTCATGAGAGGTGACAAACTCTTCTGCCAGATATCTGCCTCTGCACATTTTCTGAAAAAATCCCTGTTTATCTTCCATTTTGTCAAACTCTTCCTCCGTCAGGCGGATAAAACCGATTCCCCAGCTTGAGTACTGCGGTTTCAGTGCCACTGTGTGATAAGTATACACAAAATCCGCAAACTGCTGATAATCAGCCTCTGGCACATAAAGCCAGCCTCTGCTGACAAAGCGGGTAAAGTTCTTCAGGAAGCTTCTCTTATCCTTCAGATATTTCTCTGAATCATTATTATACGGACGCATCAGGCGGGTTGCCTCGATATCTGTAAGGTATTCTTTCTGTTCAGATACAGGCAGATCATAAAATCCAAAGATCATATACTCAGACTGAGACACTCTTTTCTCCGGATTGTTTCTGCGTACTTTCAGGTAATCGTGAAACAGCTTGCTTTTTGTATAATTTCCCGGCATCTGTCGTGTTCCTTTGATATATTCCATAAATTTCTCTTTCAAAACCGGATAGGCTTTGATATTTCTCACAAGATAGTTCTGTGTTAAAAAATTCTTTCGTTTCGGCATATTTATTCCTCCAGACATTCTTTCACGATCGGGTATTTTCCTTCTTTATCAAACTGAATAATATTTCCTCCGGGCCAGTGGCAGTTGCCTTCTATGATCTCCGGACCGTCCGGAGTCACTGCAATATCCCAGCCCACATAGCCAAGCCCGGGCATACATTCCATCGCCTGCAGCACACACTCCTTCACAGCTTTCCAGTGAGGTATCTGCAGTCCCAGCATATAAACTCCCGAAGCAGGATGCCATATATAATCTGTGATATCTGTGTTATTTCTTCCCGGACCTGTCACTTTTCCATTTTCCATTTCCAGCGGATAGGCAATACCGCCGGAATGAAAATTGTCGGCGGAAGCGCCCGCACCTCCGCATTTCAGACAGGCTCCAATCAGTCTTACTTTTCCTTTCTTATCCCTTGCGGCATTGATCCGGACTGAATTTACACATCCCGGACTGATCTGCTCCAGCACTTCATGCTGCTTTATCACCTGTTCTATGAGAAATCCGTCTCTTTTGCACTCTTCATAAAGCGTCCTGCGGTCTTTGATCTCCGGGATATCAAGTTTATGTATCTTCTGTCCCATGATTCCTCTGTCAGGCTTCACAATACAACTCCGGTTTTCATCCAGGAATCTGCCAAACTCATCGTATGTTACTTCCGTAACATAAAGATACTCTCTCTTTATCCCTTTCTGAAATTTCTGATAAAGGAGATGTTTGTGGGACATGATCCGGTTTTCCTCTTTTGTCATCAGCCGGTTTAATTTCCTGTCTGCCAGAGAGGAACGTCCTGACGTAAGATACTGCGCACGCTCTCTGTCACTCATTTCATAAAAACGCAGGACAAAATAATTCTCCGGTGAAGCATGATGTCGATAACCGCAGCAGATCCCGTCCCAAAAATATCTCATTGTAGATCCGCCCCGCTGCTGATGAAGTTTTCTCGCCATCTGATAAGTTTTCTTTACAGCGTTCCATTGAGACATAATTCCTTCTCACCTGCCCGTTCTGCCAGAATTCTGTGGATATTCACTCTTCCCAGCTTCTCTATGGTACGTCCCTCTTCTCTGCAGTCCACAGCCAGTGCCGCAGATGCCAGTTCGATCAGTGAAGTACATATCGGAACCCGAATCCCCAGTACCTCTGCCAGAGATTCCATCAGCACCAGTCCCTGTGGTACATCCTCCGTGATATATCTGGATTTCACACACACCGGACCTTTGGCACGTTCCGGCATGGATGCATAATCAAAAAACACCTCTTTTGCATCCTTTTCTTCATCCAGACTGTTTCTGAATTTGCAGGCCTCCACATAAGGCACAGGTTCAAGTCCCAGATATTCCAGAATCTGCATTTTTTCATGATCCAGGGCTTCAAGCATTCTCCATACCGATGGGGTAAATGCTTCATGGTACATACAGTATTCTCCGTTTGTATACTCAATACGCGGAATACTCATGACCGCCCCAACCGTATGAACAATCATATTCGGATTATGCAGAGCAGCTTCCACTACGCTGTCAAGATATGTGAAAGGTGTACCAAGCTGATCCAGTACTTCTGCTGCTCTCTCTTTTGCAGCCGCCGGATAGATTCCGATCGGATTACGCACATTACGAAATCCGGTTTTGAAATAGCCCGGCATCATGATCCTTCCATCTATGAAATTACTCTCTGCCTCTGCCACAATGACATCTTTTGGCAGACCCAGACCTATGGCATAAGCAGTAGAAAGATATCCGGGTATCATCATCAGGATCTGTCCTGCCCGAAGAAGTGGTATAACACGCTTAAGCACCTCCAGATGATACCCGGTCTGTGTACAGATCATTACCACATCCTTACCCTGAACCTTTTCTATTTCACGGGTGACATCCGAAATATAAGAAATGCTCTTTTTTCCGAATTCATCCATCTCTATTTTTCCGCTATTCTCGCTGAGATAACGGAAGTTCTCATCATGCAGGGAATATGAAGTCTTGATCAGTGTTACGTTATGACCACGTCCTGCATAGTCTGCTGCAAGTGCACAACCGCTGTTTCCCGCACCCAAAATTGCAATCTTCATCTTTCCTTTTCCTTCCATCCTCTGTTATCAGGTTACTGTTCATGTGCCACTATCCTGCAAAGTGTTTTAATTTTTCAGTGAAACTCCTTCTCCATCAGCCCTCCAAACAACAGATCTGTCTGTGGAAGTCTTTTGTTATCCAGCGCCGCTGCCGGTGTAAAGGTCATCTCTCCAAACCGTACTCCCTTTTTCGTCAGATACAGGTCAACCCGCACAAACGGTATTCCCTTGCTGAGTCTGTCTGCGACCTCAAAAGCATCCTCCAGCCCATCCGGTTTCGGCAGATCAAAGCCTTCCGGTGCATTCACAGAATCTCTGTTGATCCTCAGCAGTTTGAACTCTCTGTCAAAGAAATAGAATTTGGGCCAGCCTTCCTTGCGCCCCACGCACACCATGACACAGTATGCTTTTCCGTCAAAACAGTAAAATTTATAATCATCCGGCAGAGATCCGTCTTCATTTCCCAGATATTCCTCTACAAGAATCTTTTTTTCAACATTTCTGTACTGAAGTTCAGAAAAATATGCCCAAAAAGGCTCTTTTCCCCATTTCTTCATTTTTGCAGCCGCCTCTTTTATGTTCAGAAATTTCTTTGACTGACAGATGATATTGTAACCACAGCCAAAATTCCACTTCATCGCAAACTGTTCCGGCAATTCATGCCACCGGATATCATCTACGTTGTCATATACTGCTTCAAGTTTATTCAGGCATCTCTCATATCCGCAGTCCCGGACATAATCCCGGACACGGTATTTATCTGCGCACTGTCTCACCAGTTCATTTTTTGCAAAACATTCCAGTTTTGCTTTCAGAAGTTTTTCGTTTAATGTTTTCGGATTTTCAAGTTCCGGCCATTTTCCGAACTTTTTATAAAAAAGCAGCCGTGTATTTAACCTCGGAGACAGATATGACAGAGCTACATAGAAAGCTTTTGATGCTCTGCTTATTTTCTTTTTTTTCACTTTGCCCCCTCCCCTTCTGTCTGAAGGAGTAATTCCTCAGCCGCATTCAGTGAATCCACCAGACAGTCGATTACAAACTTTGAACGCTTTATGATGGATCTGTATTTTTGTTTTGAAGCTACATACTGATAATGCTTTACAGATATCGACGGATCATAAAGCACTACGCTCTTCTCTTTTCTGCAGACCCACTCCAGGATTTCCATTTCATAATACATATATGTCTTCGGGTAAAATGGTTCCGGATGCGTCTTAAGATATCCTGCCGAAAATATCACGCAGGAACCATGAAGGACTACACCTTCTGCCTTTACAGAAGAATCAATGTGCTGCTTTGCACGCCTTCTGCGCTGTACCTGTTTCCAGATCGCCGGGCTATTCTTCTCTCCGCTGCTCAGAAGCAGAAGGACAGGATTCTTTGTACGCTCCACACTGTTCCGTTTTCTTCTTACAGACTCGAGCGAACATCCCTGCAGACTCTTCGGATTCTGATGGATTCCCGAAAAAACGGACAGAATATCCGGTCCAAGAACATCAAAAGGATGTTCTCTGTAAATCTCTTTTACCCTGTTTGCAAAATCTCTCTGGAGGATTTCCACATCATTATTCAATACCACGACAAACTCAGCTTCCAGATTTTCCAGTACCCACTGCACACCCAGATTATTTCCTCTGGCAAATCCGGCATTTTCATTATTCAGGATTACCGTGATCTCTTCATCTGAAGCATATTCCTCTGCCAGTATTTTCCCCGAATCGTTGGGAGAAGCATTATCTACGACCACGATATGTTTCTCACCCGACAGACATCGGATTTCCTCTACACATTTTCTGGTCATATCTGTTGCAAGATAATGCAAGATCACAAATGCTGTCATTGCGAAGCCTTCTTTCCGCCGACTCCCACAGCAGTCCTGCACCGGTCCGTAAGCATATATGCCAGGTCATAGAAACTTCTGCTGAGTCTGTAACTTTTTCTGAAATGTTCTGCTGCTGTTTTTGCATCTATAGGATGAAGACGTTTTCCCATCCTCCGGTTCATGACTGCATCTGCCTTCGGGTACTGTTCGTACAGTTTTCTGTGTTTTTCATACAGATGAAGCAAATGAGGATAGGATTTTACCATTGAAGAAATACTGTCCGAACTTACTTCTGATTCCACCAGTGCCTCCGGCAGATAAGCAAGCTGATATCCGGCTGCCGCCCTGATCCCGAAATCCCAGTCCTGGTAACGGCGGATTTCCTCATCGAACTCGAGTTTCTCCCACACATATTGATGCATCAGCATCGTCTGGGTACTTGCTCTGTTCTCTGCCAGAAAATCCTCCAGCGCAGTCTCCTGATGAAATCCATGCACAGGAAAGTAAAAAAGACTGCCATTTTCAGACACGCGGTTCATGCCGCAGAAACACATATCTGCTCCGCTTTTCATAAGAAATTCATACTGCTTCTCCAGTTTGTCCTTATGCCAGGTATCATCGCTGTCCTGAAATGCCAGAAATTCTCCATGTGCCCTGCGGGCTCCATAATTTCTCGCATAGCAAGCTCCTCTGTTTGTATCGTATCTGAAATATCTGACCCTTGGATCCGAAATATCCTCAAAAAGTTCTTCTGTGCCATCCTGTGACGCATCATCCGCTATGATCACTTCGATATTTGTGTAAGTCTGTGCAAGGACACTCTCCAGACACTCCGGAAGCTTCTCTTTTCTGTTGTATGTGGGAATGACCACAGAAATCAGTTTCTCCTGCATATCACATTACCTCCTCGTACTGCGCGGTTTCTCTCCCAAACGGAAATGCAGCTTTGATCTGTCTCTTTTTCTCTGCCACAACTTCCGGTCTTACTTTGTATTCGAGTTCTATCTGCCGTTTATCCGGCGCCGGTTCTGTTCTGATATCCAACGGTCTGATCTCCAGCCCATAGGCAGAATAATAATCTGCAAATTTATATCCATCCCCCAGCGGTCTTTCCGAAAAAATAATATACCTGTTTGGTATACATAAGCTGTCTGCCACGACCAGCCCGTGAAGACTGCTCGAGAGAATATACTTGCATTGCGAAATCTCTCTGACTACATGGACAGGGTCATCTTTCACATTAATAACCTTTGAGTTTTCATACTTTGCCGCCAGTTTTTCCACCATCGGGTCTTTCAGGTCGCAGATATGAGGAATAATTCCCACTTCATAGCATTTTTCCGGTATTTCAGACAAAAGTTCAGATACAAGGATGCCTGCATCAGCAGTGGGAATATCCAGCTTTCTGCCGGTCATCTTTTCCACTCTTGCTCTGGTCATTTCTCCACGGACAGCCTGAAATCTCATATCTCTTTTGAAAAAGCGTCCTTCACAGTCAGAATAATTAATAAATCCGGTTCCCCAGACAAACACCTGCGGCTTCCTGATCCCGTTGATCCTCTGCTGCAGATGCATGAGAGATGAACCATGCAAAGTATACTGTCCCAGGCAGCTTCCTATCGCACACATCTCTCCTTCCAGAAAAGAACAGCGTTCCACCTGATAACCGAAACATTTCTCAATGATCAGTTCATTCAGTCTGTCACCCATATTTCCAAGTTTCGTATAATATACCTTTAACTTTCCGGGCATTTTGCTGTCCTCCCTTCTCTGCTTAGTACATCTATAATTTCATAACTACTTTCTCATAACGTCCGTTATCTTTAAATTCAATTCCGTTCACTGCATCAAATAATGGCTGATATCCGTAGCCATCTGTGATCCAGCGGAAACCGGAATATTGTGCTGTATTAAATCCCGGGATTGTATTGCCCTCGATCATGACCGGACCGTCTTTTGTGATCGCTACATCCCATCCTATATTGGAGAGCCTTCCCACAAGCGGAACCGCGCGTTTCATCATTTCCAGAGTTTCCTCCCAGTGACTGACCTGAAATCCTTTGAAATTCACACCTGTAACAGGATGCGCAGCGTACTCTGCAAGTTTATTCTGATCTACTGCATCGGTGATAACCTGACCGGTACGGATATCGATCATCGCAGTTATCGCATCCTGGCATCCGTTCGCAATATCCTTATATAAGGCTGAAGTCAGGACAGGTGCAAACACATAGCTTCCATATGGAGAATTTACAGAATAAAATCTGACAATACTTACAGCATTTGGATTCAGTTTCTGAAGAGTTTCATCCTGACAGATATATTCTTCTACGATTCCCCTGCCGCCCTTTTGGATATATTCCATGGCAGCTTCCATCTCTTCTGGTGCAGATACGGGCAGAATCTTCACTCCCTTTCCCTGTCCTTTGCAGTTTGGTTTATACACTATTACTCCTGTATCTCCTGCGATTTCTTTCAGGACATCTTCTGTCACATCCGAAGTATGTACACATTTTCTTTTGTAAAAATCCGCATATACTTTTGAAAACATATATTTATTCATCAGGATCCCGATATAACGCCTGTCTGTGAATTTTTTGCGGTATTCCATACGGGTCCAGAGGGTAGATACTGTTTTTTTCTGGTCCTGATCCATGTCAAAATATCCTGTCCACTCATATTCACCAAAAGAAATATGATTATATTTCTTTGCCTGAATGATATCCTTCTCTACCTCTGAAGGATTCTTTCCATATTTCTCACCATATTCCACTGCAAATTTATGTATATATTTTCTGGAGGTGAGCATTCTCCCGATACCGCCCGTATGTCCCATATGAAATTTTCCTTTCCTGTATCCCCTGTTACATTTCTTTTTTTATTTTTTCCGCCCTGATATACTGATTTGTAACTGTTCAGTACCTTCACAGTTACGAGTCAAAATCCATTGAAAATCGCCTGCGGCGATGGGATTTT